>DFUR01000059.1 GCA_002380425.1 Bacteroidales bacterium UBA4181 | reverse complement strand
CCCTCCTATGAGCATAATTATCATTTTAGTGATTTATTTGTTTCTTAAAGATTATATTTTTCTTTTTTCTTTTCCTGCCTTTACTCCAAGATGTTGCCTGCTCACAGGAAAGAGAATTCATATTCAGGCAGATTGAAATGAAGCATTTGACATATTCAGATGATACAGTGAAATCTTTTTGTTTATCTTTGCGTCAACATGCTTACCCCGCTTCCCGTAAGATCAGCGCGCTCAGGGTAAGCTTTTTATTTATACGCTAATGAGCTGGGTGCCCTATAATAAGCCGGCTCTAAGCTATGCCGAACAGATTCAGCAACTTAAACAACGTGGGCTTGTCATTGACAGCGAGCCAAAGCTGCACATTTACTTGAGGTTATAAGTTACTATCGTCTAAGTGGGTACTGGTATCCCATGTTGATTGATAAGCAGAGTCACCGATTCAAACCCGACTCCAGTTTTGAAGCAGTATTTAATATATACAAGTTTGACCGAGAATTACGTTTGCTGACAATGTGTGAACTTGAAAAAATTGAGGTTGCGTTCCGTTCAAGAATGATTTTTTATGTGCTTTCTCGCAATCGAGGAGCGTTCTGGTACCTTGAACCTGAGAACTTTACAAATCAGAATAATCCTAATGAAGCAACTGCGGTTCGGTTTTGCCCAGCAAAATGGATTCCGGTCCGGGTAGTGCCACCCCTGTGTTTTCGTTGCGGCCCTGAAGGATAAACCTTGGGGAGGTACTGGCAGCTTCCTCCACAGCGTGGATACACAGAGAGCCGATGTCTCCCCCTTTTACCCGGTTCCAGATTAAAGATAGCTTCATGTCCGGGAACCCCGTACACATTTCATAATCCCCATCACTGTCCCCGGCCGAGAATATTGGATCCCAATTTCTGCCAAGTTCCGTTTTAATCACCCGGTGAATCGCCTCCACTTTCCCCTGCCTGAATGTTTGCACCCACCCGGCTTTATATTCGGGTAAAATGCGCCCAGCACCGTCCACCGCCAGTTCCATCGCGATCACATGCGACGCCGGTACGTTGTACCCAAAGGTTCCAGCCCCTGAGAATACCTCTACCACGGGCTTATAGCTGGCTGAGACAATGAATACATCAATTCCGTTCCTCCGGAATGTAGTGATCAGGTTTTGCATTTCGGGCAGAACCCGTAAGCCGGTTTTGTACGAGTAGCTCACCACCCCTGCAGCCGTCTCCAGGTTGGCAGGAGATTGAAGTATTTGCTTGCTGAGCGGATTGTTCAACTCGTACGAGATCGCCTCAAAGGCCATAGCCTTAACTTCAGCGGTGGTATGGCCGGCCAACAAATAAAGCACCCATGGGTATCCATAGGCTTCTCCGATCCCGGGAGTGGCACAATACCCCTCGTACAAGAAAGGGACTTTGACCACAAAGTCTTGGTATTGAGGAGTTTCCTGAATGTCTTGGAGCGACATCGTGCCTTCGGGGCCGATAAAATGATCGTACAAAAAATGGTAGTCATTGATCAGATCCTGATGGATGTCCGCCAGAAGGATGTTCTGGAAACCTGCAGACAGCCGGGTAATGCCATGGATATTGTTTTGGAACAAACCAGCAAACTCCTCTCTGTTCATTTTATACCGGAGATGAAACATCTGATAACGCATCAGGGCCTCTTCCACGTCCAAATGAGCACAGGTCTGATCCCAGTCAAGCACCACATAAGGCGCTTTGAAGGGATTGTAATATCGTCCGCCCATTCCGTTCTCTTCTATCAACTGGCTCAACACCTGGTGGTTTTTTTCAGACCAGTTTAGCCTGTCCAGAGAAGCGGGCAATACATACTCATTCTTTTCGCAGCTACTCACAGATAGTGCCAACGGGATGCATATCCAAACAAAGGGCCAAAACCATCTTTTCATCCGGTTGTGATAAGCGCTAAAGGTTTACAAAAAGCTGCGCCCCATATAACCTCGGAGGTCCGGGGATATTGGTGGGAATGCCGAACGTCAGGCCGGTATTGCCGGCATCCAACAGGTAGCGTTTGTCGGTGAGATTGTGAACATTCAGACGGATTCCGCACTTATTGTCGCGTGTGGTGTACTGAAGCGATGCGGTCATCAGCCCGAACCCACTCTGGTACAGGGCAGGGTCGTTGTCGTCTTCAAAGTAGTGTCCCGATTTAAAGGTAACCGACCAATCTGCCTGCAAAGACCCCGCCCTTCCCAGTTCCCACTGGTACGAAAGCCCGGCCGCCCCGGAATGGCGCGGGGTGAGACGGAAGGTGTTCCCGGCCAGCTTCTGCGGGTGGCCATAGGAGTCTGTGTTGTTGAACTGGGCGTGCAGCCAGGCATAACTGGCATAGACCGTCAGGTGGCGGTTGACCGCGAATTGCACATCGGTCTCCACCCCAATCCCTGTGGCCTCTCCGGAATCATCCACGTGGGTGAAGGTCCCGTTTTCCAGATAATCTGAGACGGTCTGGAAGTGACTGTACTGGTACAGGAAACCACTCCAGTTGAAATGAAGACGGTTGTTCAGAAGCAGCGTTTTGACCCCCAGTTCGTAGTTGTACACCAGCTCGGCGTCCAGTATCTCGGTGGTGTCGGACAGCATCTGAATCACGTTAGGGCGGCGGCCCTTCGACCAGGAGGCATACACACTCACCCGTCTCGAAAAATCGTAGTGAAGCACGGCGCGCCCAACCCAGTCCACGAATGTTTTGTCCGTTTCCTTTCGGCCACCGGTGGGGGAGAACAGGTTATTCGGCGTTTTCCCAAACAGAAAGCCCAGCGAGCCGGGATTGGCAGCCGGATCGCACTGCGCAAAAGAGGTCAGATCCTCCAGAATCAGACGACCGCCAACAGTAACCTTGAGTTTGGGTGTCAACTTCCAAGTGCCGTCGGCAAACGCTTCGAAGGCACTATTCCGGGCGCCGTTCAGGGAACTCTCGGTGTGGAAGGTTTTGAGCGGTTGTCCGGTAAAGGGGTTCACGGTCACGGAAAGATTGGGTTCCCCACCGATGACCATAGGGATGGGTTGAAACCCGGGAATCCGGGCAGCCAGTATTGGGGTGAGCATCGCAAACAAACTGCGCTCGTCTTGCGTCAGCACATAATTCCGCTGGCCATATTCCCGGAAATAGTTCAATCCGGCAAAACCCGAAAAATGCTCTCCGTCGAGATTGAAGCGGATTTCCTGGCTCCACTGAGAATATTCAAGCGAGCCGTCCATAAGCAACACATGAGCCTTTGTGCCATCCGCGTCGAACAATGTAGAGATGTCCAGTGTGCGGAAGCCGCTTATGGCAGTGACGCTGAGCCCATCCCCGAAATCTCTGTGGTACTGGGCGGTGATTCCATACACATCACGGTTGTCCATCACGTCCTTGCCCGCTTCGAGATCCGCAAAGGTAAAGGGACTGGTGTCGCCTCCTGCGGGTGCATAGATGCTGCTTTTAAAGGCCGTTCCCGGAGCCCTGTCACGCTGATAATTGAGAATAACGTCCAGCGTATTGTCCTCATCGGGCTGATAGCGGAGGGACATCCTGCCGGCCAGACTGTTCTTCCCCATCAGCGTTCCGCCCGAAAGGTTCTCCACATAACCGTCGCGTTTGTTGTAGATGCCCGCCACGCGCAAAAAGAGTTTGTTGTCCACCAGAGGCATATTCATATACCCGTTGGTGCGAAACTGGTGGTAATTGCCCGTTCCCAGCGCGAAACTTCCCGAAGTTTCCTTCTGTGCCCGTTGGGTGATCAGGTGGATGGCACCTATCTGGGCACTGCGTCCAAACAGAGTGCCCTGAGGGCCTTTGAGTACCTCCACCCTGTCCATGTCAAAGAATTCAGAAGTGGCCCCGATTTGTTTGCTCACAGAGATTCCATCCTGAAAGACCGATACCCGGTTGTCCATGTTCAGGTCCACCACATCGGAGGTGAGGCCCCGAATCACAAATCCGGGGAATATAACCGACTGCTCCTGCACCTGAACTCCAGGCACATAAGCCGCCATACCGCCCATGGTTTCCAACACGTTCTGCTCCAGAAAGGCAGCGGGTAGGTTCGATAGAGAGATGGGAACGTCTTTGGAAATCTCGGGGCGTTTCTGAGCTGTAATGGTCACAGCCTGAAGTTCAAAGATTTCCGAAAACATACTGTCGGCACCCCAGGTAATGCTGTCCTCTGCCAGCACAAGGCTATCGCCCTCCGCCCTAAGGCTGTCCCCTGCCCCCATAAAGCACACGGTCTGCCGGCCAAATGCCAGCAGACCGTGGCAGAGAAACAGCACACACAATGGTGCAAATCTCATTTGTGTACTTCTTGTATTTATTCTATTGCTTCTTCACCAGGAAACACCGGCCTTTGTCTGAGAAATAGGACCTGGTCATCACCAGTTTTTCGCTGAACAGCGATGCCATCTGCTGGCTGTAAGTCTGGCTGAAGACCACATCAATCTTCTTGCTGCCCAGTGCGGAAAATTTGGCCTGTGTTTCGACGGATACCAATTCAAAATTAACATGCAGCAGTTTGGATATTTCTGAAAGCAGGGCCACATTGAATCCCGCCGGACGTCCGTCTGCAGCTATGTAATCGAGCGGGGTATAATCCCCGGAGACACCCACATACAAGGTCCGGGCACCTTCCATCCGGAATACTTCGGTGTTGGATGGCTCATTGGTAGCCGGAAGATTGGTCACCCAGGTTTCTTTCAGGGAATCCAGCGTGCCGTTCTCCTGCAGAATGGTGATGGCTGAGTCCAGACTATCTCTGAACAGGGAGTCTTCTGCGCGAAGCATCATCACAATATCCACAGGAAAGGCTTTAATGGCTTCTACAATTTTTAGTCCGCTGTTCCTCTTGACATAATATTCAGCAACGAATGACATACAGGGAGCCCCGTCAATCTTGCCCGCTGTGATGGCTGCGATCACATCCGAGGGTCTGTTAAAGAACTGCACCTCCCGGGCATCCCCGCCAATGTATTCCTTAACAAGAGTCTTATACACTTCAGGAGGAGCCGCATTGGTAACATCTCCGATGACCTTGCCAACCAGATCAGAGGCCTGATGGATGGGTTGCACTTTCTCGCCGGTACAACCCGACAGCATGAGTGCCATGGCGGCCATTACAACTAAGAAATTTTTCATGTTCATGGTGTTTAAAGTTTGATTATGAGTGTATTAAGGTCTTTTTCTGCATAATGACTGGTTGCTTTGGCCATGTTCCGTACCAGCGTGATACCCAGGTTGTCTTCGTCAGGAGTGGTTTCCCCGAAAGGATCAAAAGAACTACCCGCATACTGAATCGAAATGGACACCTCCCCATCACCTGAAGGACACTCAATGGTGAAGGCAATATCGGGCGACACAACCGCATAGCACCTCCGGAGAATTTCCACCAGCATCTCCTCCAGAACCAGTTGAATGTGGTAGATTTTCTGCTGTTTCACCTGATACTTCTGACAGAATACCTCAATCTGGGCATTCATGGTGACCATGTCAAAGGTGGTGGAGTGGATCTCGTAGTTGAATACGTTGAGCCGCCGGATAAATGTTCTGGTCTTATCTCTCCGGGGATGGTCAAATATCTCGTCTGGAGTTCCTTCTTCGTAAATGCCGCCCTCGTCCAAATAAACCACACGGTCCGCTACTTCTCTGGCAAAGGACATTTCGTGCGTCACAACAATCATGGTCAGGCCCATTCGGGTGAGCTTACGCATAATCGACAGCACTTCGCGGGACATGGTCGGGTCCAGCGCAGATGTGGGCTCATCGAACAGCATAATCTCGGGCTCCATGGCCAGACACCTTGCGATGGCAATCCGCTGCTGCTGCCCTCCCGAGATTTGATGTGGATAGCAGTCGGCTTTTTCGGATAATCCCACCAGCGCAAGGAGCTCTCGGGCCTTCTTTTCTGCCTCTGCTTTAGGCTGCTTTCTGATCTTGCGGGGGGCCAGCGTAATATTGTCCAGTACATTCAGGTGGGAAAACAGGTGAAACCCCTGATACACCATCCCCATCTTCTCGCGGATCTTGTTGATGTCAACCGATTTCTGTGTGATGTCTGTACCCTTTATGCAGATACTCCCGCTTTCGGGTACTTCCAGCATGGCTATGGAGCGCAGAAACACACTCTTGCCCGTGCCCGATGGCCCAATGATGGCCACACATTCCCCTTTGCGCACCTGAAAGTTGATATCCTTCAGTACAACCAGGTTTCCAAAATGTTTCGACAAACCGCTGATAGTGATCATATCGCTCCCTCCCGTTTGCTGCCGATGGAGAACAGCGCATACACAGCGTAGGAAATGCCCAGATAGAAAAGCACGCCCAAAAACAGGGCAAAGAAAGGCTCTCCCGTTCGGGCACCGATATTGTTCACCGTTCTGGTGAGATCGGTAATGGTCACATATCCTACCACCGAAGTCCACTGCACCAGATTGATAACGGCACTCTGATACACGGGTCTGGCAATCTTTCCCGCCTGGGGCAACGCGATCGCCACAAAAGCTTTGGGCCCCGAAAATCCCAGCATTCGCGCAGCCTCAATCTGTTTTTTGTCCACCGCTTCGAGAGCCGAACGCATCACTTCGGAAATATGCGCCCCACTGTTCAGGGCAAAGGCAATCACCGCGATAATCACAGGGTCGATACGGCTGTTGGCAAAAACCACATAATAAAGAATCATCAAAAGCAGCAAAACAGGACTTCCGCGGAGTACAGCAATGACAAGTTTTGCCACGGCTTTAAGCCACTTCGATGCGGCCATTCGCAGAAAACACAATACGCCGCCGAATATCGTGCCGAACAACAGCCCCAGGGCTGAGATCAGGAGCGTAATGCCTAAACCCTTTATCACAATTAGATAGGCATTCCCAACGATCAAGTTATTGTAAAAAGAATGGATGATCGCCTCAAAATACTCCCCCATGTTGTAATGCTTCGTATCGTTTTACGAAAATAGCGAAAAAACCTGCCCGTATGGCCTATCAAACCCACGAAGCTTGATTTATTTTGATTATTTAAACATCAGCAGCTCGAAATCTCTTCATTTCTGCCTATTTGAGGAGTGCTCATTGGTTAACACCCCGGTTTCATCTCAAACCGGGGTGCCATCAATGAATTTGTGAACAGAACCTATAGAGAGAAGCCTACCACAAAATTCACGTCTTCGCGTGTGGGATTTACCACCAGTTGGGCAAATACAGGGAGAGTGAAGGAGTCTGTGATTTGCACCTTTTTCGTTGCTTTTACGGATAGGTTAGACACCTTAGCTCCGTTGGTAAGGAGCCCGTTTGAATCAGCATGGTACAAATTGCTGTTCCAGGGCGAAAGCCCTACTGCGAAGTCGAGGCTAATTTCTTTCAGTTGCGTGGCGTAGCCCAGTTCAATATAGGTGGAGTATCGTTTATCTCCGTCTGGCTTGAGATCCCCGCTCCCGTGGAAGATGGTGTTCCATGATAAGGACAAAGGAAATCGCTCCCCAAAATTGTACGCGACGGTTCCCTCAAACAGATGTCCGGAAGTGTTCTTGCCATATTCAAAGTATTTTCCACCAAACCAGTAGTCCGTTACTTTTGCGGTAAAACCTCCCGATGAGTACCCCAGAAACAGGTCCACTTGTTTGGCCTCTCCGTCAATTGTCCCCGAGCCCCAGGCCCCCCCTAAGACACCCCCTTTGCTGACGACGAGAGCTGGTTGAATATTGACTCCGTCAAAACCCGGGAAGAGGGACCCGCGCCACACAAAGGAGCTTACCACATCAGCACTTACCGAAACAGTTGCCGGATTCTGTGCATGAACATTTCCGGATAGAAATCCTGCCACCAAGACAGCGGCCACAAGCGAATGAATTGATTTGTTTTTCATGATGATTGTTTTTAATGTTTGATGATGTTGCTTCTGGAGCGCCATCGAAGTAGTTATTGGTTCGTGACAAAAGTACTTCTGTGGCATTTCTTCGGAAATACCCGATTACAGGCATTTATGATACCATAAACAGGGTATTCTCGCGAGACATACCAAACGTATGGCATGCTCACAATCAATAACAGTTTCTTAGTGACTAGCTTGGTAATGTGATGGAGAATGACAAATAATACGTCATCAAAGAGATCGAAGGATATTGTACGTCTTTGTCAACTTATCAATTTCGTCGTGAGGAAGACAGACATTGATAAATTTTAGTCTTTCCAATAGATTAATGCCCGTCGGTTTGGTGATGATTCCTTTTTCAACGAATTCATTTATGACCCAGATGCTTCCATGAACCTCAATGTTCAAATCTATGGCTTCATTACGCAGCTTTTTGTCGCCAGTTAGTAGGGGACATTTAAGTTTGAGTGCTTTCCAAAGAACAGTTTTGTCTGTTATTCCTTTGAATGATCGCCGCGTTTGGAAGCGGAGAATCTCTTCCACCTCACTTGCGGTGAGACAAAAAACGATGAGTTTCTGCGATCTTATGAATGCTTCAATTTGCTCTTTCTGATTGGACTCAAGTATTTCCTTTACTACAAAATCGGTTGTACAGATATCCAGTTCCAGAGAAAAAAGCTCGGGTAATGCACCAATGCTGATGATGTCAAAAAAAACGTTGGTGTCAGTTACTATCAAGTTCATAGGAACGGTTGTATTTGTTCTCTGAACTTCCAGACAGTGGTGCCAGAGAAATAGGCAGCTTCATTGGTGGAAATGAGTCCTTTACCCAATGCCAGATATATCAATTGCTCAAAACGTACTGGCTTTTCCTTGCTCAGATATCGTCCTGGTTCTTTGCCTGGTTCATGCAATTTCCGTTTCCGGTAGCCCATGTTGAGTTGTTTATAGACATTGCTGTTTATGATGCCTAACTGCAAGGCTCTTGAAAACAGCGCTGGATAAGAAATGCCCCAGCGTTCTTTTATAAGCGTTAGTTCGTTTTGATAAAAGTGAAAGCGGTTTTTCTGTAAATCCTTTCGGGCCATATTGGCCGGATATAATAAAGCACAGGCAAAAGAATGACAGAGCTTTTCTTCAATGACCGGTTCGATGCTCTCCGGAAATCTAAGAGCATGATGAGCCAATTCGTGAAGTGCGGTGAAGCGTTTTCTGACAATATCATCGTCTGGCGACGACTTTCGCAGAACGATCACCTTCTGGATTCCGGCATCTGCTTTTAAGCCATCAAAGGAGTCGGGTGCATCTATTTCCACCACTTTGTACCCTTTATCCTCCAACATCTTTACAACATCGGCAATGGGATCGTATCCCAGATTCCAAACTTCACGAACGGCATTAGCTGCATCTTCGGCTCCTTTGGCATCCGAAACAATATCCGGATACAAGAAGTAGGAGGATGATTCATTAAGGTTCAGGATGTTTTCCAGTTCAAAATACCGGACTAAGGCGTCTTTAGCCTTTTCCTCTACGGCCTCCTGACTGGCCTTTGACAGCTTTGAACGGTATCTTCTGAAATCTACGTTAGTTAGCTCCACCTTCACAGAAGACTCAGAAAAAAAGAAATCAACAGGAACATTTAAAATGTTCGATAACGAAATAACCAAATCGCTGTCAGGCTTCATTTTCCCTTGCTCATACTTATTCAGCGATTGTTTCGTCACCACATTCCCCAGTTTGTCAGCCAAACTTTGTAGCGACAATCCAGCCATTTTCCGGGCTACGATTAACTTGTTCGCAAAATCTGATTCCATAATCTTCATTCGTTTGTGTTGACAAAATTAGTGAAAATTTATATATTGTCAACACGGAGAAATGAAAATTTAGACTCACCTGTGCCTTTCTCTATGTGGCGAGATTCCCTCAAAAAACACTCATCAGGGGGGGCGGGCAACGCAAAAATCATCTTCATTGTCCGGCAGTTTCTTCCCCTGAGCGAAAATACTATCTTTGTCCTCAGTCCGGAGATTCCAGTTTGATCATCCATTTGCCCCGGACGGATATTGGATATGAGAAAACTATTGATTGTTCTGGGGGCTTTGATAGTGCTCCCCATTTATGGACAGGAGTCTGTGCCTCTTTGGAACGGCAATATGCCCAACTCGCGAGGCCTGGTATTGCAGGACAGCGTCGTTAACTTCAGGATGCGGCAGGTGGGCACCCCCCGTCTGGAATTTTTCCGGCCATCCACGGCCCAGAACAAGGGTGCGGCCGTCATTGTCTGCCCTTCCGGAGGATACGGCTACCACACCTATGAGTCCTCCTATCAGTTGGCCAAATGGTTCAACACCCTGGGTATAAATGCTTTTGTGCTGATGAGCCGCCTCCCTGGGTCCCGCGATCTTCTGGAAAGAGACAAAGGACCCATCCAGGATGCCCAAAGGGCCATGAAGATTATTCGTGCCCGTGCCGCCGAATGGAATATTGACACCACCCGCATCGGCATCATGGGATGTTCTGCGGGAGGCCATCTGGCCGCCACTCTGGGTACCTATCCCGAGGATATTGCCAAAGTGGGAGACCGCTATGATGCATACTCTGTGCGCCCCGCCTTCATGATTATGGTGTCTCCGGTCATTACCATGGGAGAATATGCGCATCAGGGCAGCAAACTGGCCCTGCTGGGCAACAATCCCTCGCAAGCCCTCATGGACAAATATTCCTGCGAAAAGCAAGTCACCAGGGATACCCCCAAGACCTTTCTGGTTCATGCCGATAACGACACCGGTGTGAGTTCCATGAACAGCATCCTCTTCTATATGGCCCTCAAAGCCAGGAGGGTGCAGGCATCCATCCACATTTTCCCCTATGGGGCCCATGCCATCGCGCTCATCAACAATCCCGGAAGCACCAGATTGTGGCCGCAGCTGTGTCAGGAATGGCTCTACGAAACAGAGATTATCAAATAATGTCCGACAAATTGCATCCTCACATTACCCTTATGCGCCCTTTTCTTTATCGTCTGCTGGCTCTGGCTCTTTTGCTTACTCTCACGCAATGCGAAGACAACACGGAGGAAGCCTATCGCTTCCATTTTCAGTTCATCACCGAAGACTACAAACCCCTCAATTACCTCGAAGGTACTTCGGTGAAGGGTCTGGCGCCCGACCTGCTCAAAGAAATCTGTGCCCGGCTGGACATTCCCTATGAAGTCAAAGTGCTGCCGTGGACGGAAGGATACAACCTGGCCCAGACTGCTGACAATGCCGTGCTGTTTTCGGTGATTCTGGACGCTAACCGGAAGGACCTGTTTAAGTGGGCCGGCCCCATTGCCTCCCTCGACTGGTATTTCTATGCCCAGCCACAAAGCCCCATCAGCCTCAACTCCCTCGATGATGCCAAATCGGTGGGCCGCATCGGGGTACTTGAGGATTATTCCATGGAGCAATACCTGGTTGGGGAAGGATTCACCAATCTGGTCTATTGCACCGACAATATTGACGCCTTCGACAAACTGATCAAAGGGGAAATAGACCTGTTCCCTTCCGACCAGATCACTGCTGAGGCAGCCCTGAAAACGCTTGGGAAGACTCTCTATCACGTCACGCCCAAGTCGGTCATCAAGACCGATCTGGTGTATTTTGCGTTCAACAAACATATTCCGGACAATGTGGTTGCCGACTTTCAGCAGGCCATTGACCAGCTCAAGTCCAACGGCACCTTGAGGATACTCACCCAGAAATACCTCAATACCCAGGATGCGCCGGGTGTTTTGCAGATATACACAGAGGATTATCCCCCTCTGACGTTCCGCAACAATATGGGAGACATCACCGGTTTCGGCTCGGACATTGTGTACGAGATCATGAAACGCAATCAGGTCTATGCCAATATTCGGCTGACATCCTGGAGCAATGGGTATCAGCTGGCCCTGACCCATCCCAATGTGTGCCTCTTCACCATGGACCGCACAGAGCTTCGTGAGGATTTGTTCCAGTGGGTAGGCCCCATCGGCACCAATACCACCTGGATCTACACCCGGGCTGGTTCCGGAATCACCATCACCTCGCTGGAGGAAGCCCGGAGCCTCACCTCCCTTGGCACGGTGTCTTCGTGGTTTTCCGATCAATACCTTCGCAACCTCGGATTCACCAATCTGGTCAGCGACAGCGACCCCAGGGTGATGGCTCTGAAACTTGTTAACGGTGAGATTGACGGCTTTGTGTGTACCAGCGTTACCTTTCCCTCCATTTTGCAGGAAGTCAGTCACCAGTACAGTGAAGTAGTGCCCTCGTTCTCCCTGATGGCCTCAGACTTTTACATCGCTTTTTCAAACGAGACCCCTGCTTCGACCGTTCAACAATGGCAGACAGCCCTGGATGCCATGAAACTCGATGAGACCTATGATGCCATCTATCAAAAATGGCTGCCCTGACCGTGAATAGGATTGTTGCATAAGAGCAAGGAATGTTGCATCTTTACCTCGGCGAACATTCCTTGTACCCCTTAAATATTTCAGGCTTATGCCACTGGATATGCATACCATACTGATTGCTGCCTTTGTGGTAGACTTTTTTATGGGTGGGGTATTTTACCTCCAGCATCGCCTCAACCGGGATATCCCCGGGGTATTCTTTTGGACCATTGGCTTCGTGGGCATGGCTCTCGGACTCTGCTTGTTGTTGCTCCGGGAGCAGGAGATCGGGCCGTTTTTCCATGTCTTGCTCTCCAATTTTTTGCTGGCTGGTGGCATTTCTATGATCACCGTGGGCGTTGCTCATTTTCTGGGCAGACCCTGTCTGTGGAAGTGGCTGGCCCCTCCGGGGTTGCTGTTCATCTCCCTGATAGTGATTTTTACCTATGAACATGACAGCACTTCCTTGCGCATCATCTTTTTCTCCGTATTTGTCACCTATGTTATGTTGCTGGGAGCCTGGATGTTGTTTCGGTATCTGAGTGCCGATATACGGAGTTCCGCTCTTTTTACCGCCTGGCTGCTTGTACTCTGTGCCGTCCTGATGTTTTTGCGGGGAATAGTGGTGGGAGTGGACGAACCAGTTGTCTCCCTGTTTCAGAATTCCGGCCTGCAACAAGGATTATTGTTTCTTTCTCTGGTGTTTCATCTATTGCTGGCCCTGGGCTTGTTCTTCCTCATCAATCAGCGCCTGGTGGGTAATATTCAGGAAATGAAGGGTCGTTTTGAGCAGATTTTCTACGCCTCACCCGAATCCGTGTCTATCACCCGAGTTGCGGATAGCCGCTATGTGGAGGTCAATGAAGGCTTCACGCATCTTACCGGGTACCATCGCGAGGATGTTCTTGGGCTAAAAACCGATGACCTGCGCATCTGGGTGGAGCCTCAGCAACGTGTTGATCTGCTGCAGAGTTTGCTCACCCAAGGAGGGCTTCGCCAGGAGCAAGTGAAACTTCGGAATCGCGAAGGCCATGTCATGGATGTCATTGTGTCGGCACGGATCATTCAGCTGGACGGCCAGCCCCATCTTTTGGCCGTTTCGAGAGACATCACGGCTATGAAAGAGCAGGAACAGTCCATGCAACGCTATAACGAGCAGTTGCGGGACCTCAACGCCACCAAGGATAAATTCTTTTCGATCATTGCCCATGACCTGCGCAGCCCGCTCAGTGGTGCCATGGGCATCAGCGAGGAGTTGTACGCCAATGCCCGGAACTTCGATCAGGACACTCTGGTGAAACTTGCTGAGGCATTGAAGAATGCGCTTTCGGACTCCTTCAATCTGTTGAGCAATCTGCTGGAGTGGTCGCGCATACAAAGAGGGCTGATCGTTCCCCGATACGATTATGTTTCTTTGTCCGCTTTGGTTCGCGAGATTGTATCCCTCTCCGTACCCTCGGCCCGGGCCAAGGGGTTGCAACTCCATTCCCATGTGCCCGTGCCTATGCAGGTCTATACGGATTCTGACATGTTGCATACCATTCTGCGCAATCTGCTCTCCAATGCCGTGAAATACTCTCATGAAGACGGGGCCATCACTATCTCGGCAGAGCAGAAGCATGATGGTATCAGTATCTCTGTGAAAGACAATGGGGTGGGTATCTCTCCCGAACGTTTGCACAATCTGTTTCTGGTGGACAAGAGTGAATCCACCCGGGGCACGGCACAGGAAACCGGTACCGGCCTCGGTCTTGTGTTGTGCCATGAACTGATCCACCGAATGGATGGGGAGATTACCGTTTCCAGTAAGGAAGGGGAGGGGACCTGTTTCACCGTGGTTCTACCCCTGGTCAAGGCCCCAAAAACCGCTGCGTCCCCCGTCGCATAGCCTCTGACCCCTTGCCGGTTCCCGTGGAGGGTTTCGGGAGGCACTTTGCTGAGGTGCGTTTCCATGTCTGCTTTTTTGCTATCTTTGTCGCTCACCTAATTGTGGTAACATGGAATTGAGTCTGCTTACAGCCCTGTCTCCGATTGATGGGAGGTATCGCAGTAAAACCGGGGAACTCGCCCCGTATTTCTCAGAGTTTGCATTAATCCGGTATCGGGTACAGGTCGAGGTGGAGTATTTTATCGCCTTGTGCCGCTGGCCCCTGCCCGGTCTTGGTGAGGTCACTCCGGAGCAACAGGCCTGTCTCCGTGCTCTTTATGATCGTTTTAGTCCCGAGGATGCAACTCAGGTGAAACAGATTGAGAAAACCACCAACCACGATGTCAAAGCGGTGGAGTATTTTCTTCGGGACCGTTTTGACCAGCTTGGGCTGGGCGCCTACAAGGAGTTCATCCATTTTGGGCTCACCTCCCAGGATGTCAACAATACGGCCATCCCCATGTCCTTCCGGGATGCCATGCAGCAGGTATTCCTGCCTTCGCTCCAGGGATTGGTGCAGCGGCTGAAAGATCTGGCTGCTCAGTGGAAGGACATTCCCATGCTGGCACGCACCCACGGGCAACCGGCCAGCCCGACACGTCTGGGCAAGGAGATAATGGTCTTCACCGAGCGTCTGGAACAGCAGCTTCAGCTACTCTCTGCTGTGCCTTTTGCCGCCAAGTTCGGAGGGGCCACCGGGAATTTCAATGCCCATCATGTCGCCTATCCTCAGATTGACTGGCATGCATTTGCCCATCAGTTCGTTTCCGTTCAGCTTGGGCTTACCCGCAGCCATCCCACCACACAGATAGAACACTACGACCACCTGGGAGCATACTGCGACGGACTCAAGCGCATCAATACCGTGCTGATTGATCTGTGCCGGGATATCTGGACCTATATTTCGCTGGACTATTTCAAACAACGTATCGTAGCCGGAGAAGTTGGCTCCTCAGCCATGCCCCATAAAGTCAACCCCATTGATTTTGAGAATGCCGAGGGCAATCTGGGCGTGGCCAATGCTCTGTACGAGCATCTGTCCGCCAAGTTGCCGGTATCGCGACTGCAGCGTGACCTGACCGATTCTACGGTTTTGCGCAACCTGGGTGTTCCCGTGGCTCATTCGCTGCTCTCCCTGCAGTCCCTGCTCAAAGGTCTGGACAAGCTGATAGTCCATCCCGCTGCCATCCGGCAGGATCTGGAAAAAAACTGGATGGTCGTCAGTGAGGGCATTCAGACCATTCTCCGCAGGGAGGGGTATCCCCATCCTTATGAAGCGCTCAAGGCACTCACCCGAACCCACGAAGGGGTGAATCAAACGGCTATTGCCGCATTTATCGAGTCGCTGGACGTTCCTGAGCGGGTAAAGGCGGAGCTCAAAGCCATTACCCCTTTCAGTTACACCGGCATTTAATCCCCGGGCCATCCATGGAAACCCTCCGAAAGATCCTCTCATACGCCCGCCCTTACCACAAATACTGGCCAAAGTATCTCTTCTTCACCTTGCTGGGCATCCTCTTCGGGTTGTTCAACCTGTTGTTGGTGGCACCACTGCTGGACCTGATCTTTCAGACCCCCGATGCGCAGACTCAGATAGTGGCCCAGCTTCCCGAGTGGGATTTCCGGCATCTGAGCGATTACTTTGAAAACCTGATGAACTATGGGTTTGGGCAACTCTATCAGTACCTGAATTACGACCTGATGGCCATCCTGATCTTCATGGCCTGCGTGATTGTGCTGGCTTCCTTCCTGGCCAACCTGTTCCGGTATATCTCCCAGAGGGTACTGGTCCGGCTCCGGGCCGATGTGATGCGCAATATGAGAGCTGCCCTGTACCGCAAGATTTCAGGGTTGCATATCGGGTATTTCCACACCCGCAAAAAGGGAGATATCCTGTCGGTAGTTTCCAATGATGTCACCGAGATACAGAACACCATCATCAGCTCCTTCCAGGTCATTTTCAGGGAACCCATCATGATTGTGGCCTACACCGGCGCATTGTTCTTTATTTCCTACCGGCTTACCATCTTTACTCTGATTGCCCTGCCCATCGCTGGTTTTCTCATTGGCGGGCTGGTGAAGAAACTCCGCCGCTATGCCAACAAAACCCAATCCATCCTGGGCCAGCTCATCAGCTTTTTTGAAGAAGCCATCTCGGGGTTACGGATCATCAAGGCATTCAATGCCCAGGAGTATCTGCACGGACGTTTTGACCAGGTGAACATTCAGTACAGGAATTCGCTCAAGGGCATGTTCAACCGTCAGGTGATGGCGACACCGCTCTCGGAGTTTCTGGGCATTTCTGTGGTGGCTCTGATTGTACTCTACGCCGGGTACCTCAAACTACACGATATTTCCCCCCTGACCACCGGGAGTTTCTTTGTCTATTTTGGCTGTTATTACTATTTGCTCACCGCATGCAAGGCCGTGGTGAATGAGATTGCCAACATTCAGAGGGGGCTTGCCTCTGCCCAGCGGTTTCTGGACATTATGGAGCAACAGAACGATATTCAGGATGACCCTGATGCCGTGCCCTTGAAGGACTTTCAGCACAGCATTGACTTCGACCGGGTAGGGTTCTCCTATCAGGCTGAGCCCGTCCTGAAGGACATCCTGCTCTCCATTCCCAAGGGACATATGGTGGCTCTCGTTGGCCCCTCCGGTGCCGGAAAAACCACTATGGCCGATCTGCTCCCCCGGTTCTATGATGTTACCTCGGGCCGTATCTGCATTGATGGCAGGGACATCCGCAAAGTGCCCCAGCAAGACCTTACCCGCCTGATGGGCATTGTCACGCAGGAACCCGTTTTGTTTAATGACTCTGTGTATCAGAATATTGTCTTTGGTCAGACAGGGGTCACCCCGACAGATGTAGAAGCGGCTGCCCGGGTGGCCAATGCCCATGAGTTCATCGAGCAACTCCCCGAAGGATACCAAACAAATATCGGAGACCGGGGTTCCAAGCTTTCCGGCGGACAGCGTCAGCGGATTGCGATCGCCCGGGCAGTGCTCAAGAACCCACCCATTCTGATTCTTGATGAGGCCACCTCGGCTTTAGATACCGAATCGGAGCGGCTGGTACAGGATGCCCTCACCCGGCTGATGGCCAACCGCACCTCTATTGTTATTGCCCACCGGCTTTCCACCATCAGGCATGCAGACATGATCTGCGTGCTCGATAAGGGGTGTGTCGTGGAACAGGGAACCCACGAAGAACTCCTCAAAAAAGACGGACTCTATACTCATCTGCATTCCCTTCAAAAATAGAACGATAAACTGCATCGCTATGAATACATCACCTTTTCATACGTTCCACATACCGGTTATGGGATTGTCCTATACCGTTGACTCGCCCGTTAAAGTTGCCCGTTTTGGAATCTCCTCGGTAGTTTCCATCATCGAGGACCGTCTGATAGAAAAGATGCGCAAGTACTACTACGAGCAAAGGAATGAACCTTACCTGCCCATCACCGAAAAGGAACCTGATTTCAAGGCCCGCCGGATCACCGACTACCTCAACCTGCTGGACCGGATTGTGAAGGAACAGATGGAGCGACTGCGCAACAGTACCTTTGAGGCTGGCTCGGAACTGGTGCTCTATTTCGAGATGCTGCCCCATGAGAGCAAGCTCAAGCAGTTGTATCTGCAGATGCTCGACACCCGCGAAGGTCAGACACGCGACAAGCTGCAACACATGCTGCGTCAGGAAATCCGTCCCGGGAGCATTGATGTGAACATCATGACCAAGGTGGACCCCGACCCTGAGACCCCCATTGAGCGACAGACCGAAAATAATTCGCACGCCCTGGCAGCCCTTAGGGGCTTTGCCAACAGTGAACTCACAGAGGCCTCAGTGGTATTGTCTGCCGGTATGAACCCCCGGTTGTATTCCTATATGGAGTCCCTCAGGCATTTTTCGGAGTATCGCAACGGCCGGTTCCGCAAAATGGTCACCGTGAAAGTGAGTGATTATCGTTCGGCCCTCATTCAGGGAAAATTTCTGGCAAAGAAAGGAATATGGGTGTCAGAATTCCGGGTTGAGTCGGGCCTGAACTGCGGGGGGCACACTTTTGCCTCCGATGGCATTCTCCTGGGAACCATTCTGGAAGAATTTAAGGAAAAAAGAGCCGCACTTGTTGAGGAACTCTTTGGCATGTGGAAGGATGCGCGCATCAGGAAGGGTATGGACGTACCCGATACCGCCCCCCAGGTGCGCCTGACAGTACAGGGAGGCATTGGAACCCACGAGGAAGACGTTCTCTTGCGCGATTATTATCAGGCCGATGGTACCGGGTGGGGAACCCCCTTCCTGTTGGTTCCCGAGGCCGTGGTCATAGATCCCGAATCGCTTGCCAGATTGTCTGCTGCCACCGAGGCCGATGTGGTTTCCAGCGGCCGTTCACCCCTTGGCGTACGCTTCAGTTCGCTTAAGGATATGTCTGCAGAGAAAGAAAAATGGGCCGCCGCTGCCCAGGGAAAGCCCGGCAGTATTTGCACCGAGCGTAAGCTGGCCCTGAACACAGAATATCCTGGAACTCCGCTCTGTACGGCTTCCAAAACCTATCAAAGGCGCAAACTGGCTGAGCTGGATGCCCTGAGCTTGCCCGAAGCCGAGTATCAGGAGCGTCGTCACCGGATTCTGGAGAAAGAATGCCTCTGCGTGGGTTTGAGCAATTCCGCCGTAATCAACTACAGGCTGTCTCCCTTCGGAAATTCCACCCGTGGCATCACCATTTGTCCGGGCCCCAACATCGCCTATTTTTCCAAGATATCCACTCTTAGGGAAATGGTGGACCATATATACGGCCGGATTAACCTGCTCAACCCGGGCTATCGTCCCCACTTCTTTGTCAAGGAAATCGGGCTCTATCTGGACTACCTTAAGGAAGAATGTTTCGCCGTGCTGCACACCCTGGACGATAAGCGGAAAAAGTATTTTATTGGCTTCTGCAACAATCTGCTTCAGGGTATTGCCTACTATCGCGGGCTGATTGGGAAGGTCATCAGGGGCACCGAAGAGGCTATGGAGCGTATCCGTGAGGAACTGCTCAAATACGAGTCAGAGATTCAGGGCATGCTGCTTCGCCTGGCTTAGTCAGCAGGTGATGATCCGGTCCATAGAAATATCGTGGGTCTCTGAAGGAATCTGCTCCAGGAGCTGAAAATCCCAGCCCACGCCAATCTTTCGGGCGGGCAGACCTGCCAGAAGCCGGTCATAGTACCCTTGTCCCCGGCCCATCCGGTGTCCGGACTTATCAAAGGCTTTTCCGGGCACAATAGCCAAATCAACAGACTGTGGTTCCGCGAAGACTGCACCCCGGGGTTCCATAACCCCGTAGGGAAACGAAGGTTTCAAAGCGTCCGTACCCAGGAAAGGCACCAAATCCAGCACCTCCCCCCGCATCACCGGCAGCAGGATGGTGCGCGACAATGCCCAGCGTGGGACCGCAGTGCTGATATCCACCTCATCGGGCAAAGGCCAGTAGGCCAGGATGATGCGGGATTGACGAAACCAGTCTTCCTGCTCCAGCCGGAGCACCAGTTCTTCAGATCTTCGGGCCCGTTCGAAGGGAGACATCAAATGGCACCGAACGCCCATCTGCTTCCTGATTTCCTGTTTGGACATCATGGCCGGGCGGCAGGATTGGTCCATTTCTTTTTCCATTCCGGGTAGCGCGACAGAATCTGGGCAGGCCAGGTGCCGTACCATGAGTATCCGTTCCTGCGCTCATGTCCAATCTCGCTGAGCGAGAACTTCATCACCCCGTCCCGGTCGCAAAAAAAAGCACGGTTGTCTTCCAGGGTATAGAACCTAGCCCACAGGTCTGGTCCGCCCGCTCCAGCGACCATTCGGTAGTCATACTGGCCCTGGTCGTTGACAAATGACTCCCTTTTCAACCCCGGAATGCGGACCTTCTCAAACCAGGCAATGGCTGCCTCTACTGAGCGGATTACTCTGGGAGACGGGGTGTCGAGTTCCATCAGCAGCTGCACCAGCCCCACGGATTCGGAGCCGCTCAGCGAAGGCAATTCGTAGGAACGCGCCGTTGCCGGGAGCAGGGTGCGCTCGTCGTGCTGGGCACACCAAACGGTCAGCACGCCCTGTTGCACATACTGGGTGTTGAGAATGCACTCAATGCCTTTGTCGAAGGCTGCCTGTGCTTTCCCGGTAACCGAGGGGTCCGTGATGGTCTCATAGGGAGCTGTACCCCGGGCGATGTCGCGCATCAGCCTCAGGATGTTGGCCATGGAATTGTCGTTGAAGGTGATGTGGGTGTAGTATCCCGGGCGGAGCGGGTAGAACTGGGGCCATCCCCCGTTAGGGTATTGTGCCTCTATAAGATACTGCACCCCCCGGGCAAAAGCCTCCCGGTATTGTGGTCTGGGTTGGCGGCGGTGCAGCCGCGCCAGGAATAATAACTCCTGGGTAGTGGCACCGTTGTCCGTAGTCGCATCATCGGTACGGGATTTGAGTTGCAGTAAGGCCGCCTTTGCCGGTTCCTCCAGAGGGCGGTGCATTTCGGTATTCTTGGGCCATCCTCCGCAGTCCCGCTGATACAGCAACATCCGTTCGGCTATCTCCGCGGCTTGCGGGGAATCAAACCATGCGTCAGGCTGCTGTCTGATCAATGAAGACCAGGACATACGGAGCAGATTGTTGTTGGGGGCCTGTGCCCAAGAGGCAACAAGACTCAGGGAGCACAAAACAGGGAGCAGCAGGAGGATTCTTTTCATGGAGACGGGTCAGGAAGGGGTGTATTTGTGTATGATGCGTAAGAGTTCTTCTCTTCGTATCGGTTTGGTGAGCACTTCATTGCACCCGGCTGCCAGTGCACGGTTGATCTCAGCCGCCATGGCGTATGCCGTGTGGGCGATGATGGGAATGTTAGGCAGAAACTCCCGAATCAGTCTGGTGGCTTCAAATCCGTCCATATCCGGCATCTTGATGTCCATGAGGATCAGAGAAATCTCGGGGTGTTCCCGTGCCAGGCGGACCGCATCCGCCCCGTTGTCGGTGCGGACAATCCGAATATGGTCAAAGCTCAGGACAGCGCTGAGGTACTCAAAGCTGGGCTCATCATCTTCAGCAACCAGGATGGTCATCTCTGGATGTTCCTCTGTTTTTTGTGGAAGCGAAGCCGATGTTTGCATGTCGTATGTATTGTTGGTAACTGCCACTGGCACAGAGTCAGTTGCAGGTGAGGGTTCTTTATGTTGGGCGGGCTCAGACTGCCTTGAAGATGGGATGGCTTCGGGCTTGAGCGTTTCTGTGGCGTGAACGGGGTTATGGGGAATGGAGACGAAGAACGTGCTCCCTTTGTGTTCCTCCGAGGTGACCCGGATATCTCCCCCCATAGCCCTGGCGTAAGCTCTGGAGATAGACAATCCCAGTCCGGAACCTTCATGGGCCCGGTTCATCTGCATATTGGCCTGCACAAACCGTTCAAATATGGTCTCCCGGAGATGCTCGGGTATTCCCTGTCCTGAATCGCGGACATACACGGTAATCATACCCTCCTTGAGGAAACTGCCCAGCTCGATACTGCCCTGAGAGGTGAATTTCAGAGCATTCTTGATCAGGTTGGTCAGGATGCCGTCCCACTTGCCGCGGTCCGAAAGAATCAGAGCCTCCTCCCCGGTGACCTGCTGTTCCAGAGCCAGACGAAGCCCCTTTTGGGTTGCCTCAGGCTGGAAAAATTCCAGGTAGAAACGCAGTACCTCGCTCAGGTCCATCTCCTCCTGCCGGATTTCAATGGAGCCGGTCTCGATCCTGGATATCTCGATGATGTCGTTGATGGTATGCAACAGTCTTTGACCGCTCAACTGCACAATGTCCAGATAGGTGGCTTTCTTCTCTTCGCTCAGTTCCGGTTCCCGGAGCATATCCAGAAAGCCCAGGATGCTGTTCATGGGGGTCCGGATTTCGTGGCTCACGTTGGCCAGGAAGGCCGTTTTGAGCCGGTCGCTCTCCTCTGCTCTCTCCTTGGCCTCGATGAGGCTCTGAATCATCTCCTTTCTCTGGAGCACCACGGAAAGTTCGTGCGCCACCATCTCGAGCAGTTGCGCGGTGCGCTCGTTGTATGCATCCGGATTCCGGTAACTCTGTACCACCATGGCTCCCGACACCCTGTCCTCAATCATCAGCGGCACCCCAAGCCAGCATTCGGCAGGGACCCCCTTAAGAGACATATTGTGGGCCGAAGCAAATGCCTCCCGGTCGGGACGTTTGATGAGCAATCGCTTCCCGGTGCGGACTACATAGCCGGAGAGGGAGTCGTCCAACCCCCATTGTTCCATGTCGAACTTTTCGTTCACAAAGATCAGTTTGCGCAGCAGATTGTTCCCCGGCTCGTGTAGGGCCACGTAAAAATTGGTGAAGTCCATCACCATTCCGAGTTGCTCCCGGACCACCACCAGCAATTCCTCGATGGCTCTGGTCGTTCCCGAGGTTCTGGCAATTTCCTGCAGGATTTGCTGTACCTTTTCGTCGTGGCGGCGTTGAGAGATGTCCAGAAAGGTAATGACAGCCCCCGTGATCTTCTGGTCGCGCACAATGGGATAGGACCAGTATTCGGCTGGGAAACAGCTTCCGTCCCTGCGCCAGAGCACTTCGTCAGAGGCATGGGTACCCTGGCCACGCCTGAAGGCCAGGAATATTTTGCATTCCTGCTGATCCATGGGCTGATGGTTGGCAAAGGAATGGTGAATCAAGTCGTGCATGTTATGGCCCAGGACCTCATCCTCGGAGTCGTATCCCAACATGGTCAGGGCTGACTGGTTGCAAAAGATGCAAGCGCCCTTCAGGTCGATGCCATAGATGCCCTCGGCTGTGGAGTCGAATAGCAACCGGATGGTCTCCTGGCTTTCCCGAAGCTGGTTTTCCCGGGCCCTCTGTTCCGTCTGGTCGCTAAAAACCATCACCACTCCAGTGATATGGTCATCCTCATCCCGGATGGGTGCGCCACTATCCGCAATGGGTGTCCGGCGGCCGTCTCTGGAAATCAGAAGGGTGTGGTTGGAGAGGCCTACAATCTTTCCTGAAGAGAGCACTTTGCGAACCGGATGCTCCACAGCCTCACCGGTAGTTTCATTCACCACAGCGAAAATATCCTCTATGGGCAATTCCCGCGCTTCACGCTCATTCCATCCGGTGAGTTGTTCGGCCACCGGATTCATCTGCTGCACCCTTCCGTCCAGGTCGGTGGTGATGACACCATCCCCGATGCTGTACAGGATGGCAGAGAACTGCTCCCGGGAACGGTGGAGTTCCGAACGCTTGCGGAGCAGTTCCTTGTAGAGCCTCTTTTGACGTCCGGAATACAGCCAGCCCAGTATGGCACCGGCAATGACGATGATCAGAATGTTGATGATGAAGATAAGCACGGCGTGTTTGTGCAGGGCCCGGAAGAGTTCCCGGGTGTCCACCTTGACCACAATCAGCCAGTCGGTGTCCGGAATCTCCTGAATGTCGCTGAGAACCTCCTCTCCGGAGTAGTCCTTGCCGGTGAACAGCCCCCGGTAGCCCAGGGCTGCCTGAACGGCTGGAATATCCGTCCTGGTCAGGTGGATGGTGGTGCGCAGGGAAGCATTTTCCAGTCTCCGGAGTGGATTCAGAATCCGGACAGAGTCGGCCTCGCGCCGCAGAATCACTGTTTCAGCACTGAGGCTGGGGGTAGGCCATTCCTGAATCAGCGGGTAGAGGAAGTCCTCCGGAGCTACCATGAAGATAAGCGAGGCTATGGGGTGCTCCGGCCCCAGGACAGGCGCCACAAACTGCATGTGCGGCTTTTTGTGGACGGGACACATAAACAGGTCCCGGGTAATAATCCTTTCTTCGTCAATGGCCTGACGGCTTACGGAGATCGTTGCCGAATCAAATACCACTGGCTGGGGGAGGACACTGAAGACCACCTTGCCCTCCCAGTCCAGAAGGAAAATGTTCTCGTAGCGGTTGTCCGTCATAATTCTGGACAAGGCACTCCGCAGGTATTCCTGCTCCTGGCTCCCTCCGTGCAGAATGGCACGAACAAAGGTCACATAAGGCTCGCTGGAGGAAAAAAACCGGGCCTCAGACATCCTTTCCCTGTGCCATTGCCTTATTTGTTCGGACTTGAGTTGGGAGATGGTCCTGAGTTCATTGTGTTTCTCTGTCTGGGTATGGAGTTTCTCGTGCCGGTAGTAGAACACCCCCCCAAGAGTAGTCAGGACACTCAGCAGCAGCACCAGTGCGGCCAGTCGTATCTTGAACCATCTAAAGGGAGATATGTTCATCCAGATTTTGTTGTTTTCCGGTTCTTTCCGGAAAGATGTCAGCCAGCCTCTAAGGTACAAAAAAAGATATGTATCAGAAGCGTTCTGCGCTGATTTTTTGATGGTTCCCTTCCTGGCTAAAAATAGCTCGAACCATCCCAGCAATGGGTGCACAACTTTTCTTTGGGCAGCCCGATGGCATCCACCAGATCGTCCATTTTTTGAAATTTCAGGCTGGTTAGTTTTAGATCATTGCGAATGTGTTCCACCATGGCGGCATATTTTCCGCTGGTGGCATCGGAATAACACTTCAGGTCCACATCTTCCCGGCCCTCCAGACGGTGGATGACTTTGCGGGTCGCCAAGTCCATACTGGAGCGGGAACGGCTGAAGTTCAGAAACTCACACGGGTAGGTCAGGGGCGGGCAGGCAATTCTCATGTGGATTTCCCGGATTCCTCCGGCGTGCAGGTGGCAAACATTGTCCTTGAGTTGGGTGCCCCGCACAATGGAGTCATCGAGGAACACCCCGCTCTTGCCGCAAATCACGGACTGATTGGTGATCAGCTTCATTTTGGCAACGATATCCCGGGTTTCCTGGTTCTGGGGCATGAAACTTCGTGGCCAGGTAGGGGTGTATTTGGCATAGGGACGCTTCAGAGGGATGCACTTGGCATTGGCATATCCCATGGCGTGTCCGATGCCTGAGTCCGGAATGCCTGCCACAAAGTCGGCCTGCACCTCATCATTCCGGGCCAGAGCCGCCCCGCAACGGTAGCGGGTTTCGTCCACGTTGATGTTTTCGTAGAAAGAAGGAGGATATCCGTAATAGACCCAGAGGAAGGAACAGATTTGCATTTTCTCCCCCGGGGCGTGCAGCTGTCGCCATCCGTCGGCGGTAATCTCCAGAATCTCTCCTGGCCCCAGGTAATGCTCGGTTTCAAACTCCAGGTTCGGGAAGGCACTGGTTTCAAAGGAAACCGCATAAGCACCCTGTTTCTTTCCCACGATGACGGGAGTGCGCCCCAGTCTGTCCCTTGCGGCAATAATGCTGTTCTCGGTGAGGATCAGCAAGGAACAGGAGCCCTGAATCTTGTCATACACATTGCAGATGCCTGCGGTGAAATCATCTTTTTCGGCCACCAGTTTGGCCACCAGCTCCGTGGGGTTCACCGAGCCCTGGCTGGTTTCCGAAAAGGTGCGGCGCAGGTTGAGGCAATAGGCTTCCAGGGCATCCAGGTTGTTGATTTTACTCACCGTGGCAATCGCAAACCGACCCAGATGGGAGTTCACTACGATGGGTTGTGCCTCATTATCGCTGATGACGCCGATGCCGCTTTGTCCCGAGAAGCCCTTGATGTCGGTGTCGAATTTGTTTCGGAAGTATCCATCTTCGAGGCTGTGGATGGCTCTCTGAAATCCTTCATCTTTAGAGTAATAAGCCAATCCTGCTCTTTTGGTGCCCAGGTGGGAATGGTAGTCGGTGCCGTAGAAGACATCCATGACGCAGTCCCTCTTCGAAATACTGCCAAAAAATCCGCTCATAATTTGGTGGTTTATGCGCAAAGATAGCTGGTGTTTTGGATGTGGCAACTATCTTTGTGTACATTCACAAGCCCAAAACCATGAAAAAGGACAAGACGCTGGTTATCGGGGCCAGTCTGAATCCCGAGCGTTATGCCTGCAAGGCCGCACTGAAGCTTCTGGAGCACGGGCATGAGATATACCTGCTTGGAAGTCGTCCCGGAATACTCTCCGGGAGGGAAATTGTCACAGAACCCTTGCCCTACCCGGACGTGGATACCGTCACTCTGTATCTTTCCCCGAAGAACCAGGAAGCCTACCGGGAATACATCATCTCCCTGCGTCCCCGCCGTGTGATCTTCAATCCCGGGGCAGAGAACCCCGCTTTGGCGTCGGTTTTATTGCAGCAAGGCATTCAGCCGCTTGAAGCCTGTACCCTGGTGCTGCTGTCCACGCGGGCTTACTGATGAAATCCCCCCGCACACAATTCTGACATCCGGAACGCCTGGTAGGCCTCTTCCTGCAGCGGGTAGTCCCAGCAACCCATGCTGTGGTAGAGGCTGCCCCCGAACCCGGCCTTGAACTTATACAGCCCGTACAGAGGATGGGACGGATCGGGGGCAGGAGCGGTACCAAACATATCGTATTCCGTGCAGCCGCATTTTCTGGACCGCAGTATGGCTTCCCACTGCAGGGCATAAGGAGCCATCAGGTTCCTTCCCGTTCCCGAGGAAGCCCCGAACAAGTAGGAACCCCTGTTCCCCGTCAGGGTGAGAAACATGGCGGCCAGTGGCACCCCCTGGTGTTCGGCAATCAGCAACTCAGCCCGCCCGGCATTGTCCGACAGAGCATCCCGGGCCGAGAGCAAAGCTTCAAAATGTCTCTGTTCATGCAGCCTGATGTGGTTGCGTCCCGCCGTTTCCGTGTACAGGCGATACCAGATATTCATGTCTTCCCATCCGCTGCTGCGCACGGTAACCCCCTTGCGTCCGGCCAGCCCGATGTTGTACCGGGTTTTGGGTTTCATGTTCCGGAGCATTTGCTCAGGTTCCGGACGGAGGTCCAGGTAAAAAGTGTGTGCCGGGAGAAAATTATACAGGGTTTTTCTGAAATTTCCGTTGACGGTGCTGAAGTTAAACCTGATCTCACAGGAGCCGGCAGCAGGTTCCCCTGTGAAGTGTCCCTGTGCGTCGAAGTATTCCGGATCTCTGGCCCAATAAGACTCCCAGCACAGATCGTAGCGTATCAGGATGCACGAAAGGGGCAGAAAGGACCTCAGGCACTCGGACAATTCCTCGAGAAACAACCCCTGGAAAGGCTCATCAGGCTCGAGTTCCGGCCCATAAGGCACATAGGCAATACACTCCTGAGCGTTGATCTGGTGGACGACAACGAGCAGATCGGAACCAAAACGGCCTGTCCCTCTGCCTTCAAACAAGTCGCCCTGCTCCGCAGAGAACTGCACAGCAAGGGTCTCCGAACCCAGCCTGTGCTTCACCTCCGACCACAGAGCGGTCTGTTGGACAATGGGGGTGGTGTAGAGCTCCTCGGTGTGCTTGAGGTGAACATCGGTAAGCATCTCCGGGCCTTTACTCGTCGAAGTTTCCGGCAGCTTCCGGCTGATAGATGATTTCCTCAATCCGGATGCGGGTCAACCCGCCCGGGACAACCCATTCCACCTCATCCCCGGCCTTGTACCCGATCAGGGCGGTTGCGATGGGTGAAAAGATGGAAATTTTGTTGTCCTTGAGGCTCGCCTGTTCGGGATAGACAATCTGAAACTCTACCGTACGCTTGTTGCCTGGGAACAGGAGCCTTACAATGGAGTTCATGGTCACCACATCTGCGGGCACGTCTTCGGGTGCAACAATCTGAGCATTGCCCAGTTCGCTCAGTAGTTGTTCCGCTTCGGCAGGGGAGATGGATTTCGATGCCCTGGCCAGCTCAATACTTCTGGATATTCTTGTGAAATCGGGCCGGGTTAGCACTATTCTTTTCATGATTGATATTAAAAAAATAAAACACAATCAGTAAAGATACGAAATTTTCAGTAAGTAACAAAGTTTTACTTTTGCTGTTAAACCATTACTGGTTAGGGCGCCTCAGGGGCTGATGTCTCCTCTGGCATTTGCAGCCCTTTGATCATACTGGCATAAAAATACAGCCATACCAGCTCCG
>DFUR01000042.1 GCA_002380425.1 Bacteroidales bacterium UBA4181 | reverse complement strand
TTCATACTCAAAGGTGCTGTATCCGAAAGGCCTTTTCCCCAGATGCTTTCCGTTGATCCAGACATCGCTGTTGGCCATAACGCCTTCGAACTCGATAAAGATTCTCTTCCCGGATTCAGAAGCGGGAATGACCAGGTTCTTGCGGTACCATCCGATGCCGGTGGGCATAAAACCACCTCCTGAGCCACTGGGAGCCTCCTCATCGGGAGTGCCTTCAATGCTCCAGTCGTGGGGAACATTCAGTTTGCGCCAGGAGGCATCGTTGAACGATGGGTTCTGGGCGTCGGCAGGGTCTCCCAGGGAGAATTTCCAGTCCGCATCAATATTGGTGATTTTGCGCACCGTCTGGGCCTGCGCAGAGAGGGTACATAAGGCCAGCAACAAGGTGAGGGAAAACTTGAAAAGGGAGTTCATCATAGTGGGTTCTGTTTGATTAATGCAGCATGTCCATGTTACAAATGTAGGAAATTATTGTCCCACGGAACAAGTTAATATTTGTTAAATGCGTGAGGCAGTGGCCCTGATTCGGGTGAAATGGTTATTTTTATGGTCTCAATCAATCATGATCACATTCATTGTTATGAAATCTGTAAAAACTGCTTTTTGTGCGGTACTCTGCCTGTTGATGTTCTCTGTAACTGTGTTCCCGGCGGGGGCCCAAAAACTGCCTTCCAAAAAGGCCATTATGAAGACCATGGTGCTCACCAATGAGTACTTTATGAACAAGTGGCCCGATCCGGGGAAATCTATCGTCACCAATCAGGAACGCCCTTCGAATATCTGGACCCGTGGGGTGTATTACGAAGGTTTGATGGCTCTCTACGGGCTCAACAAGGACAAACGTTACTATGATTACTCGGTGGAATGGGGCGAAAAGCACAACTGGGGCATGCGCAGCGGTGACAGGACGCGCAATGCCGATGACCAGTGTTGTGGGCAGACTTATATTGACCTGTATCTGATGGACCCCAGGCCGGAGCGGATTAAATCCATTAAGGCTTCTATCGATAACATGGTTCAATCGCAAAAGGTGGACGACTGGAACTGGATTGATGCCCTGCAGATGGCCATGCCGGTATTCGCCAAACTCGGAGTGTTGTACAAGGACAACAGCTATTTCGAAAAGATGTACGAGATATATATGTTCACCAAGGAAAAACACGGGGACAAGGGTTTGTACAACCCTGCCGAGGGCTTGTGGTGGCGTGACCGGGCTTTTGACCCCCCCTACACAGAACCCAACGGCGAGGATTGCTACTGGTCGCGAGGCAACGGATGGGTTGTGGCTGCTTTGGTGCGTGTGATGGAGATTGGCGGTAAGGATATGCCCCACTATGACGAGTACATGAAGACATACCTGGAGATGATGAAGGCGCTGGTACCCATTCAGCGTGCCGATGGATACTGGAACGTGAGCCTGCATGATCCGAATAATTTCGGGGGCAAGGAAGTTTCAGGAACCTCGCTGTTCATTTACGGGATGGCCTGGGGTATCAACAACGGTATCCTGAAAAAGAAAGAGTATGCCCCGGTGATTGCCAAGGCCTGGAACGCTATGTCTCGCGAGGCCGTGCATCCAGACGGGAAGCTGGGCTATGTGCAGGGGACCGGCAAGGAACCCAAGGATGGCCAGCCGGTGAACTATGACAGCACCCCGGATTTTGAAGATTATGGCCTGGGCTGCTTCCTGCTTGCCGGGAGTGAAATCTACAAGATGAAGTAGCAGCCGGTTTGCCTGCGCTACGGCTTGCTCACGGAAATCATGGTACGCCCTGCAGGTTCAGCCTGCGGGGCGTATTGCAGAGAGGTAATTGTTCGTAAACGTCCGGAGGGTGCATAAGGGTTACAGGGTATGTTAAGGATATTGATTGCCATCGGGTTGGGGGGATGTGCCGGGAGCATACTGCGCTGGCTGACTTCCCGCTGGCTCTCCGCCTGGGTGGTGGCATCGTTCCCCCTGGGAACCTTTGTGGTCAATATCCTGGGCTGTTTTTGCCTCGGCTTGTTGTACGGATGGTCCGAAAGAGGCCACCTGCTCTCCGAGGAGTGGCGGTTGTTTCTCACGGTTGGCCTGTGCGGAGGTTTCACCACCTTCTCTACTTTTGCAGGCGAGAACGTGTTGATGTTGCGTGACGGAGCCTTTTTGTATGCTGCGCTGTATATCGGGCTGAGTGTGGTAGCCGGTTTGCTGGCGGTTTACGGCGGGATGTATCTAACCAAACTTTCATGATTATGGCACATCGGGATTCTGGATCATCCGGCACCTTGGCCCTGATGAGAATTTATATCAGCTCCACCGATAAGTTCCGGCATAGGCCTTTGTATGAAGTCATTGTATATGCAGCCAAACGTTACGGGCTTTCTGGGGCTACTGTTCTGCGTGGCGTGATGGGATATGGGGGAAGCAGCGCTGTGGGGGGTGCCAACCGCTTGTGGGAAATCTCCGAGAAAGTACCTATGGTTATTGAGATCATTGACCAGGAACAGACCCTTCTCAGATTTCTGGAGCAAATCAAGCCCTATTTTGCCCGCATCTCCAAAGGTTTTCTGGTCACTCTGGACCGCACATCAGTGGTATTGAGCCGTCCGGAGTCTGGGGGCCCGACTGAATAATTTTTTTGTTTTCTGCGCTTGATTGCCTGATTTTTATTATCTTGGGCGCTGGTATTTACCAAACCAACCAAACCAAACCTTTTTACTCATTTAACGTACTTCTTTTATGAAAAACTTCAAATTTTTTGTTGCCAGTGCTGTTTTGGCACTGATGATGGTTCCTTCTGTTTTTGCGCAGACCAAGGCAAATTTTGCCGGAACCTGGGCATTCAACCAATCCAAGAGCACCCAGTCAGAATTTCGTATGGCTGCAGATAAACTGGTGGTCACCCAGGATGCCAACACCCTTGCTGTGGAGCGCACCTCCCAGTTTGGCCCTCAGAATGAGAAATTCACACTGGATGGCAAGGAATGCTCGAATCCCGGTTTCGGTGAGTCCATTCGCAAGTCAACAGTTACGTTCTCGGCCGATGGAAAGGTGATGACCATCAACTCGGTCACTCCTTTTGAGTGGGAAGGCCAAAAGTCGGAGTTCAAATCCTCCGAAGTCTGGAAACTGACCCCCGAAGGACAACTCTCTATTGAGAACACGTTCAACGGTCAGCAGGGTGAAATGAAATCTACCGCTGTTTACGACAAGAAATAGGGGTGTAAACATTTGTAAATAATGCCGGGGGTGGCTAGTCTGCCCCCGGCATTATTATTTTGGCCCGCGGGGCCGGTTTCATGTCCTGCCCGATAAAAAACCCAGGGTGAGGTGGCTGATTGTAGGCCACGTTCTGCCAACATACAGCCAGCCGGTACTGGGGATCGTGCATCAGGGTGTGCATGCGCGTGCGGGCGGGGATAGTGGTGGTATAGATCCTTAATTCACGATTGTCCGGTGTCCGGAACATCACTTCCTCCCGCCAGTCTCCCAGCAGGTCCCCGCTCAGGGCAGGGGTGGACTTGGTCCCGTTGTTGGAGATTACTCCCTCGGGGCTGAACAGTACTTCGGTAGTGCGGGTGTTCCAGTTCCACTTGGAGATGGTGGTCTTGTCCAGCAACTCCCGCAACGGGTCTGCGTCCCACCAGATGGCAAAATTGACAGAGTTTGGGGTTTGGGGGTAGATTACCTCTCCGGTGTCTCCCCTCCGGGTCCCTCCAGGGGCACCCCAGCATTCCGCTCCGGGGAAGTTGGGGTCAATGTCTGCTGCAACGCCCCTGCCAACATCCACGGTGGGATTGTTGCTCCACAAAATCTCTCCGGTGCGGCCGTCAAACATGGCAGAACCTGGGGTGTTGAACGCTACGGTGGATTCTTCGTTCTCATGTACCCCGAATACTTCCAGCCCCGGCCTTGAGGGGATCAGGTCGCTGGCGTGCAGGGCATCCCCGTGTCGCAATCCGGTGGTGAAAAGCCCCTTGCCGTTGTGATCCACCGTCATGGCTCCTACACAAACTTCATCCATCCCGTCCTGGTCAAAATCGGCTACAGTCACAGAATGGTTGGCTTGGCCGGAGTAAGGATTGGTGGCATTTTCTGAGTCGAACACCCAGCGCTGAGAGAGCTTCCCGTTACGAAAATCCCACGCGGCCAGCACGGTACGTCCGTACCAGCCCCGGACCATCACCACACTGGGCAACCGGCCGTCAAGATAGGCAACACAGGCGGTCATCCGGTCGGGCCGTCCTCCGGTGTTGTCATTGCCCCCGTTTCCGCCCACTCCGCCCCATCCGTCCAGGGGATACCGTGTAGGAACATATTCCTTTGTGTCCAGGGCTTTCCCGGTAGAGCCCTCAAATACTGTGAGGTATTCAGGCCCTTGCAGAATCTTCCCGTAGATGTTCGAAGCGGGGTCCTGATTGCGCCAGTCCGCAAGGGGATTCCCGATGGGTTTGCCCTGTCCGTCCAGGGTGCCGTCCCCGGTTTTGAAGGTGACTTCGGCTTTGCCATCCCCGTCCAGGTCATACACCAGGAACTGGTTGTAGGCATCCCCGGAGCGGATGTTCACCCCGCAGTCAATGCGCCACATCAGGGTTCCGTCCATTTTGTAGGCATCGTACAGGGTATTTCCCGTCATCCCGGTGCGGGGTGGAAGGGTGGCATTCGAGGGTGTCCATTTGACCACAACCTCGTAAGCTCCGTCCCCGTCCAGGTCCCCCACGCTACAGTCGTTGGCCGCATAAGTGTAAGAACGTCCGGCCACCTCGCGTCCCTCAGGTATCTGCAGGGGGATGCTCAGATATTGGTTGGCCAAAGCTCCGGACTTGAGGGTGAATGATTCCGAGGCCGGCCCCTCCCTGCCTGCAGAAACCGGGCGCACAAACCAGGAATGATCGGCAGCACGTGAAGCCTGTCCATCCACAAAATCGGTGGTTGTGGTCAGGGGGGCGTTGTTCAGCCGCACTGCCGTCCCACCATTGGTAGACCGGTACAGGTTGAAGGCCACATCATCGGGGTCGGTGCCCAGCAACCGCCACCCGATATACACGGAGCCATCGGAGTTGGGAATGGCCACGATGCCCCGGTTGAGGCGCTCCATCACCCGCTGTGCCCATACAGCGGGAACAGCAGCAAACAGGACCGCAAGCAAGAGAAGGGAACAAGACAGATTTTTCATGGCTGTTTGAGGTAAGCGTGCAGGGGATGGGCCGGCAGGGCCCTAAGCCCCTCGATGACCGAGCGGGCGTTCTCGATGGCTCCTTCACGGTTGGTGTGCAAACGGTCGGTAGCCGGAAACATCGTGGCCCGGACGGTGGCCTCACCCATTCGGTCGTATTTGTCGCAGGTGATTTTGTTCAGGTCAATGAAGTCTGCACCCGATTGTTCCGCGGCCTGTCGGGCCCATAGCCCAAAGTCGGCATCTGCTCTGTTGATTCTTCCGTTGGTCCAGCTGTTGCGCGGAATGAGAGAGAGGATGCAGGTCCGTACGCCTTTTTGTCCGGCTTGCCGGACAAATTCCCGCAGGTACCATCCGTAGGAGTGCACAATCTCCTTTTCTCCGTTGGGCAGGGTAACATGGAGGGTGTCTTCCCCGTTTCCTCTGGTGCCTGAACGTGAGCGGCCAGAGGAAGGTGAGCCTCCTTCGTTGTGTCCAAACTGCAGGAACAGAAAATCCCCGGGTTTCATATCGGCGAGGATATTCGTCCACAGTCCGCGGTTCATAAAACTGCGTCCGGTAGTGCCGCCCAGTGCACGGTTTTCGACATAAAGGCGGGTGGTGTCAAAGTGTTCCCAAAGGTATTTTCCCCAGCCCCAGAGGCCTCCCTCCCCGGTTCCGGCGGAGTTCTTAACGGTTGAGTCACCAATAAGGAACAGGGTAGGCTTGCTGACCGGTTGGGCCTGAGCCAGAGACCACCCCGCCAACGGCAGGATGGCTGTAATCATCGCACAGAGCCAGAACCTGCGGTTCATGGTGCTTAGCGGTTGGCGTTTCTGCCCGACCCGGACCGGGGAGCAGGTGCTCCAATCTCAGGCAGGGCGGGAGCCTGTGGTTTGGGCGCTTCCTGAGTTTCCTGGGCAGGGGCCCCAAATCCGAAACCTCCGAACATACCCCTTCCTCCTCCGGCAGGGGCCGTAAGGGTAGAAACATCGGGCACCTTGTCTCCAATCATTCCCGGCAGGAAGATAGCACTGATGCTCCAAATGGCAGCATCGTTGGTACTCATCATGCCGTTTTCTTCCAGATCGTTCAGCACGGCCGGAACGGAAACCTTACGGGTGGCGTACATCGGGTTAAGCCCTCTGCGTCCCAGAAGCTCACTCCAGGCGCGGGCCGCCAGCTTGTCATCCTTCTTCACCATGGCAGCGTAGGCCGTAAGGCGCGGAATCACAAAGCTGTTCGAGGGCAAATGTGCCTTGTCTGCAGCTCTGGCGGAGTCGTTTCGAGGCATGGAGTAATAGGTGCAGTACTCCAGCCAGGCATCGGCAAATTTCTTGTGGTCCAGGAAGGTGAGCAACTCAAACATCATCTCGGCTCCGCCCATAATGGTTGCCAGGTGAGCTGAGCTGACCGCATCAGCGTATGCCTCGGGCAAGGTCAGCTTGCCGGTGGCCGGGTCGTAGCCCAGCACCTCGCGTCCGGAGAACAAGCGGTTGGGCATGTTCACCAAACAGTCCATCCCGGTAACAATCTTATCCCTCCATTTGGTATCCCCGGTGCGTTCCCATTCGGTCATCCAGTTGGCCACAAAACTGATCCAGTCCGGCCCAAACCGTACCCGGGTGGGAGCCTCAATGGGAACCCGTTCCTTGGGCAGGGCAATCCGCATGGGGTCGAGAATCACGGTGGCGTATTCTCCGTCGAGCATCTCACGCATCACATCGCCTACCCTTTCATCGGTGGTGAGGTAATAGTAATACCGGCGGAATCCGGCCTGGGCGATGCGGGCTTCCTTGGCGCCGCAACCCCAGTGGGATACATTGTGCCGGGAACCGAGGCCCTTGAGTTCTCCTATGTGGTAGCAGTCCACCTCTCCGGTGTGGCGGGTCATGGCCTCAGCCAACTTGAAGGCTGTTGGGTTGCCCGAGCGCAGGAAGGTGTACCACAGCCAGTTGTCTGGGGCCAGCTCGGAGTTGTCCCAGGCGTATCCGCCAATATCGTACTTCCAGCTGTGGCGGGATACGTCCTGGGCGTGCATGAAGTCGCCGTAGTTCCAGAACCCATACCAGTTGTGGGATTCCACCATCTTGTTGTAGTAGATGATGCTGCTGTCCAGTTGGTTTTCGATCCAGTTCAGGGTGGGCTTGCTTCGGTCGGGCAGGCTCCAGTAGGTGCCAAAGGCCCCTGCTTTTTTGAAATACTCAGGAGTGCTGATCAGGCGTGCAGGCTCAGAGCCTTGCCGGCTCATCTCAGCCAGCTCCGTCCTCGCAGGCACGGAGGCCACCGGGAACAAAAAGAGCTCGCTGGTGCGGGCTACTCCGTAGGGAGTGCTCAGCCCTTCCTGTACATCCTCGTAGGTAGTGTTCAGGTCGTGGGCAATAGTATCGTAGTGGCGCAGGTCCATCGCTTCGGCATCCGGGGACCACAACCAGACGGTGAGTTCTGCCTGGTTGCTCCGCATCTTCTGGACTTCGAGCGAGGCGGGGAAGGACTGCCAGAAGTTTTTGAGGCTCACAGCCAAGCCACCGCTGACATCCCCGGCGTACGCCAGTCCTCCCGCACGTTGCCCGGCGTTGGCGGCCAGCCAGCTGGCCTGGGTGCCAGTGCGTTTGACGATGCTGAAGCCATTGGCCGATAATTGATTGAGTTTATAGCCATCCCACATGGCAAAATCTCCCAGCATTTTCTGCCCGCCGGCATTGAAGGTGCTTTTATTGGGGAGCCGCTTCCCTTCGAGCTGTGCCCCATAGATGTTGCGGACTTCGGGATGCGAAATAAAGGCGCGGCCGCTAAGCGGCTGGATGGGCTCTGCCCAGATGCCACCGTTGGCTCCGGAAAAAGCCACATGGCGGTTTTGGATTTCCTCACGCATGGGTACTGTGAATACCACACCCAGTCCCTTCACAAAATCTTTGTATTGGTCTCCGTCATAGACGATGGTGTGTACCATACGGATGTCCTGCTGTCCGGCATAGAAGTACAGCCGCACGGTGAAGGGCATCCATTCCCGCTGTCCGCGGGTTGCGCGGTGCATACCTTCGAGTTTGACCACTGCCCTCAAAGGGCCGGACTGCTCCAGGGTAACTTTCTTGAGGATTCCTGAGAATTCGCTCTGGCGATAGACTCCGGGCTGGGAATGGTCCTCCAGAAGGTTCACCAGACGGGCACCGCCCACAACCTTGTTGCCTTGAAGGACAATGTCTTCGATGATATGGTCACCGGTGAGCGGGATGCGGACCTGTATGGCTCCGGTGTTGATGCGGATGAATTCCTGATCGGTGGAAGATGTGAGGGCATTCTGAACGGTGTAGGCAGCCTGTGCCTGAACAGTAAAGGGGCCTTTTTCCCCCGCGGGCAGGGACGCTGCCATGCCACTCCATTTTACCGAGCCGTCAGGCCAGTAGGCCAGGGGCCAGGTTTGTACGGGAAATGCCTTTCCCGATGCCGTTTTGAGCACGAAGGCCTGATTTTTTTGGACCTGTCCCCGAGTCCAGGGAATGCCCCAGCTCTGCCCCCCGGAAATGCCGGGTTCGGAAGTCAGCCATCGGACGGGGGCTTCCTGGGCACAGATGCCCGAAATCCAAAGGGAAGCCAGGAACAGCAAGAATAAATTCTTCATAGTGTAAAGTCTGTATAGGTTCATATTCAGGCCCTGAGCCTGAACAAACAAAGAACGAAAAAAACTGCGAATGTTCTCTGTTAATTAATGTTAAGTGTGCTGTCAGTGTGGCTCATGGTCTGGACTCAGTTTCCCTCGGGCTTGGCCAGATCGTAAAAGGTACTGGCCGGCCAGTTCCACTGCTCAAAGGGATCGGGATGGGCGGGGTCGTAGCCCGGGTAATCCTTGCGCAGGTATTTCAGGATGGGCTTGAGTTGTTGTCCCTTCATGAGTTCGATGATGCATTTGGCCAGCTGGTATCCCCCGTACGGGTTGAAATGGGTGTTGTCGGCCAGCGCTGCGGGCTGATCGGGGAACGTATTGGCGGGATAATGCACAAAAGCTTTCTTGGACCCTTCCTCGCCCATGGCCTCGTAGAGGATGGCACTGGTGTTGTTGAGTTCCAGCAGAGCCACTTTTTGTTCCCGAGCCACCAGGCGAACGGCATCGGGATAATCCCCAAAGCTGTTCATCACCTTTCCGTTTTGCCATTGGCCCCGACGGTGCATGGGGGTGACCAAAACCGGGATGCCCCCTTTGTCGCGGGCTGCCTGGATGAACATCTCCAGGTTGGTCTTGAATTGTTTGTATGCTCCGGCATTGGGGCCGGTTTGCTTCATGTCATTATGCCCAAATTCAATGATAAGGTAATCTCCCGGCTTCATAAAGGTGAGCAGTTTTTCCAGCCGGCGTTCTCCGGAGAAGCCGCTCAGGGTTTCGCCCGATTCCCCGTAATTGGCAAAGGCCAGCCCGGGTCCGAAGAATCGCGGAATCATCTGTCCCCAGCCACACCAGGGTTCGTTGTCCTGATCCACAATGGTGGAGTTGCCAGCCAGAAATACGGTCAGCGCTTTAGGGTCGGGGGTTATTTCGATGCTGTTAACGCAGGGCCGGGAGTCGTTGAACTCAAAGGTGAGTTTGTCATCCCAGTTGAGTTTCCCGTTTTCGCGGAATTTCAGGCGTACTTGTCCGTCTCCCAGCTTCGCATTGCGGATGTTCACAGTAAAGGTGACGGTTTGGAACTTTCCGGGAAGGGTTTCCAGATGCTCTACGAAGAACCGGCGGCTTTCCATCTTTACAGAGGTTTTGGAAGCCTGCAGGGCATCGCCCATGGTAATGGATACCCGGTAGTTGCCTTCGGGCAGGGCAACGGAAAAATAGAAGGGTTTGTCGCTGGTGACAAAGTCCCCGGTGAGGGCCTTTCCTCCCCGGTCCACACCTTCGGGATGGGTACCCAGATCAAAGCCAAAACCAGTTTGGGCCGAGAATACCTGTGAAGGCAATACCTGAGTGTATCCCTTTTGGACTGCACCGGGGCCAAAGTCAAATTTGTACTGGTCCTGAACGGGTTGGGCCTGTATGCCCAAAACAAAAAAAGCGGAGAGAAGCAGCAGTAAAGGTTTCATGTAATCATCATTTGTTACCGGTCAGCCGGTGGAACAAAGGTATGATTTATCCCATTTCCCGATACTTCTCTCCGCTGGAAATCTACCTGCGGATAAAGGGTTCTCCGTTTTCTACGGTAAGTTTCAAGCCATCGGTGCGGATGTTCTCGGCATTCTCGATAATCAACCCCTTGGTGGCGGTAAGCACGCATTTTTTGAAGGTCACATTACGGACGGGGCTGTCCTTGAGTCCATGGATGATGCCCGCGCTGGTTGCTTTCCCGGAAACATTGATGAGCGTGATGTCCCGGAACACTGGCAGTATCTCGGCGGGGGGCAGAACATTGATCATCCGCCATTCCATCTGGAACTCAAAGGCCTGGCTGGCGTCGCGGATCTCGATGTTCTTGAAGGTAACCTTTTCGACCACTCCGCTGCGGCTTGGCTGGGTCTTAAACCGGATGGGGGCCCAGTTGCCTGCGTCCACGATACAATCACGTATCATCACGTTGCGGATGCTTCCGGAGGTTTCGCTGCCCATGGCGACCCCGCCGTGGCCGTACCCAAAGAAACAATTCTTAATCAGAATGTGTTCACTGGGCCGGTTCACCCGGATGCCGTCCGCATCCTTGCCCGCCTTGATGGAGATGCAGTCGTCATTCACGTCAATGCTGCATCCTGAGACCAGCACATCGCGGCTGGAGTCAATGTCGATACCGTCCGAACTGGGGATATTATGGGGTGCCGTGATGTTCAGGTTCAGCACCTTGACCTTGCTGGAATACAGAATATGCAGGCACCACACGGCCTGGTTGCGCAGGGTGATGTCCCGGATGGTCACATTGCGGCAGTTTTGAAAGCAAATCAGACGGGGACGTCCCACATAGACTGCCGGGCGAACCGTCTGACGCGCAGCCTGGGCCACCCAGAGGTCCCCGGACCCATTGATAGTTCCTTTTCCGCTGACGGTTACTCCCTCACAGTCAATGAAGTTGATCATCGCCGAAGTCCACTCCCGTTCGGTGCCCTCCCAGCGGGTCTGGATTTGGGGGTAGTCCTCCTGGCGGGTGGTTCCACGGAGGACTGCACCTTCCTCAAGGTACAGGTTTACGCCCTGCTTAAAAAACAAGGCACCGGTGAGAAAGATACCCTTGGGGACCACCACCACCCCGCCGCCCTCAGCAGCGCATTGGTCAATAATAGCCTGAATGGCAAGGGTATTCACGGTACTGCTGTCTCCGACAGCTTGATAGTCCGAAATGACATACCTGCGTTCTTTGGCATAGGCAGAGCCGAAGCCGGCCCAAAGGAGCAGGGCCATCAAGAGTGGCAGGGTGAGGGTGTTCTTGAGGTTCATCATGGTGTTATTTGGGTTCTTTGGTGTTTTTTAAGTTTTCGCCAACCATCAGCAGGAGGGTTTCCCAAGGTTCGAAGGTGAGTTCCAGAGTAGTGGTTTCAGCATCCACTGACGACGGTGCCAGTTCGGAAATCAACCCTGTAACCGCATCCCATTTCTGGACCGTTCCGGTCCCCTTCAGGGTGATTTTTCGAGTGAGGGGCTCGTTCCCTTCGTTAAACATGAAGTACACATCGGCATCTTCCAGAATCCGGTGCAGATAGGTGAATCTTTTGGCGCTCTGGTCCAGTTTCAGGTCCGGTGCCGGCAAGGCTTCGAGAATCCCCGGGTTGATGTCGCAGCAGGGTTCCACCTGGGCAAAATCCCACTTGGCTCCTTCCGTAGCGGTCATGAAGATTCGTTTCACCATCTGGCTGGCCGGTGTACCCATAACAATCACTTTACCTCCCTGAGCGGCAAACTGTTTGAGATTTTCGTAGGCCATGGAGGGAATATGGGACGATTCAGGAATGATGATGCACGAATACTGCTGTCCGCTGAAATTGGTAAAGGTGCCCGATTCCAGTTTCATCAGGGAGCAGAGGCTCTGCTCATCCACAAAGTCAAAGTCCCGCTGGTTGTCCAGCAGGCTCTGGACGATATTCCACACGGCTTCGTTGGAGGAATTGTGTCCCATGAACATGCTCGAGGTGGGGTAGTAAAGACCGATATTGGCAGCAGGAATTCCCTGCGCGAGGATGTATCCTGTGCGGTCCAGATAATTCATGATTCCCGGGAACTCAGGAGAGGCCATCCAGCCGGAGGCCCCCGAACGGCCCTGGGCTGACGAAGACCAGAACATCAGTTCAAAGGTGTTGATCCCCCGTGCCAACTGATAGTCCAGAATCCATTTGGCCTGCTTGGGTGTAGGCCGGGTATAGTAGGCTGCGAAGGTTTCGCTGAAGGCTTTGGGCCGCCCAAACAGGTGGGCTGCCGAGGAGGCCAGCTTGGGGAAATTGTTCACGCTGTCCGGGAAAATCTGGTTCCAGATGGCATCCACTCCGGGTACCTGAACATATCTCATGTTCCTGAAAAAGTCACCTGAGGAACGCGTAAGGTTCACCATATTGTGCTCGTGGTTGAGGTGGACCATATATTCCACTCCGTTCTCAAAGCACCAGTCGGCCTGAACCTTGAAGAAATTCTCGCTGAACAGGTTCGACCAGATGTCCCAGTAGTCGGCCTTGGCTTTTTTCATCTCTTCGGTCAGGAAGGGCGAGAAGAATGTCGCCAGATAAGGGGTGACATCATATTTCTTGCGGGCTTTGAAGATGGAATCAATGCCCGGAGTCCAGGGGGTGAAGCCGTAATCGGGTTCGTCCCCGCGGAAGCCCAGAACGACGGTGCCCCACAAGTCGCCCAGGTGTTTTTGGTACTGTACATGGGTGAACTCCAGAAACTGCCGGGTAGCATTGGGATTCAGATAATCGCACAGGGAATTGGTGGCATCCTTGCCCCTGGTGGGGTTGTTGGCCGCACGGGTAACCGAGGTTTTGAAGTCTGCCTGAACCAGTTGCAGTTCCCATTCTCCCTCGGGAACCGTCCAGAAAATCTGCCCCCTCTGGATGGGAATCATCTGCGTGGTCTGAGTCTTGCGGCTGATTGCGGCAGCACTGATGACTTTGGGATCCACGCTCTCGCGCAGGATATCTCCCCGTTTGAGGGGCCGGCGTTCGGCCACACTCAGTCCCTGCATCCGCAGGTCGGGCCGCTCCTGGGAGAACTTACCTCCAGCGAAACCACTGGGGTACTTGCCCTCGTCGATGAGCCAGATTTTCATGCCCAGTTTCTGGGCATGCTCTGCGGCAAACCGGATGAGTTCAAACCAGCCATCGGACAGGTAGGGTGCATTCTCCATTCCATATCCGGCTTCGATGGAAACCGCCCGGACACCCTTCACCTTGAAGGAGTCCAAATCCCGGGCAATCACCTCCTGAGTCATCGGGCCTTCCCAGCCCCAGATAACCCACGAAGCGTATTCAGCAGGAGGTTTTACAAAATGGGATGCCAGGGAACGTCCCTTGGGCATGTTGAGTTGTTGCCACGGATTCTCCGTAGTGCGGCACGAAGCCAGGGCCAGAAGCCCCATCAAACAGATAGATACAACAGATGTTCTCATATCGGGTAGTTATTTGTTGGTTATAAAAGGAACAAGCGGCTGGCGGGTCGCAGATTCCTGCGGGCTCAGCCCCATATAGTAGCTGGTGAGGGGTTGCTGGGCATAGCCCATAGTAAGATGTGCCACCTGAATCCGGTAGGCTGGGTCCTGAATAAGGCTCACCCTCTTGTCGGTGGCCGGGATAGAAGTGGTGTACACCCGGATTTCGCCGTTGGAAAGGACGGTGATGATTTCTTCCCGCCAGTCGCCCAGAATATCTGCCGTCATCACGACCGACCCCTGGATGTTGTGGGTGAGAGAATCCCCTTTGTATTTGTACACAGAACTGCCTCCGGACTGCGGCTGCATGGCCGATCGTTGGAAGGTTCCTCCCGTGGCGGGCCTGGGAGCGTCCGCAGGAGCGGAGGTGCGGGCAGTGCGGCCCAGCGTCTCGCGGAGCAGATCGGCATCCCAAAAGAAGAACCGTTCTCCCGGAACATCGGCAGCGCTGCCGATGCGTTGTCCGGTAGCGGTAAACATATACTTGAAGTCCCATCCGCATTTGGGGTCCTCCTGAGCCCAGGTTTCCAGGCCGGGATGGCCCGGGTCAATGTCCCCGATCATTCCTCCGCCTACATGCATGGTGGTGTCCCCGATGCTCCAAAGCATCCGGCCGGTAGCGGCATCGAACATGGACACTCCCTTGCCGTCGAAGTTCCAGGGCTCCACACACAGATAAGATTCCAGACCCGGCCGGCGAGGGTCAATGTCGGTGACATACACCTTATCGGGGTGCCCCGTGCCGGCTGACCACAGGCAGGTTCCGTTATCGTCCAGAGTCACCGCACCCAGAATAACCTCATCCCTTCCATCCTGGTCCACATCCACGCTGAGCATAAAATGCGCACCCTGGCTGCGGATGACAGGCGTTTCCTCATCTCCGTTCCAGCTCCATTGTTTCTGGAGCTTTCCGTTTTGGTACTGGTAGGCATCCACAACCATCATTTTGTAGGTGCCGCGGGCCACCAAAAGGCTCGGGGTTTTCCCGTCCAGGAATGCCACTCCCAACTGGTTGCGGTTGATGCGGTTGTAGTTGCCCAGACGTGAATCCCTCGGAGGCCAGTCGGTTTTGGTGATTTCTTCGCCTGTCATCCCGTTGAGGATGGATACCCACTCCGGACCGGAGGTCACCCTTCCGTTGGTTTCCCGTTCGTTGGGCCCCGTTTTGACAGCGATTTCGGCCTTGCCATCCCCGTCAAAATCGAACACCACATATGGGGAATACCATATTCCGGGTTCAATCCCCAGCCCAAGGTCTTTCCTCCACAGAAAGGTGCCATCGCTCAGGTATGCTTCGAGTTTGTAGGTGGTACCACGGGTGTCACCTGCGGCATTGCCCGGATCAATACTTGAGCCGGGCTGCTTGATGATGTAGTCGAGCGTCCCGTCACCGTTCAGGTCGGCCACACCCAACTTTTGAACTCCGTATTCGCCCTGAAATTTGACCGAGGCGACATAATCCCTGGTGAAGGTTTCGGGGGTGACGGAAATTTTTTCGGAGGCAGCCCCTTCGGTGTTATTGACAATTGGCGTGATCCAGTATTGGGTACTTCCGTTTTGAACCGGATTGGGATCGGTGAAATCGGTGGTGCGGGTGATGGGGGCTGCATTGAGCCGGACTGCAGGCTTGCCTGCCTCGGAACGGTACACATTGAAAGTGCACCCCGCGGGGTCACTTTTCATCAGTCGCCAACTCATATAGAGGCCTCCGCCCTGTCCGGGAACTGCCACCAGACCCCGGTTGAGTTTTTCCTCCACCCTCTGGGTGGCCCATCCCTGAACCTTGGGTTTGTCAGCATGTACAGGATTGGTTGCCGGTGTGAACCAGGCCCTTTCGTTGGGGTCCTGTGCGTTGGATACCATAGCCCAAAACAAGCCAATGGCCAGGAATACACTTGCTTTCATGACGTAAATCTTAGTAATGTTTTTGAATCTCTAAATTAGGGAAAATTCGGTAATCAGGGGCCAACAGGGGCGGATTATTTTCACTATTGTTGCATCACCCGTTGTCTGAAACGGGCCGGAGTGGTGTTTTCCATTTTTTTGAATGCTCTCAGGAAGGAGTTCAGGCTGGCGAAACCCGATTGGTCGGCAATGTAGTTGAGTCCGTATTGCTGGTTGCGTTTGTCCGAAAGCAGCCCTTTTGCATATTCTACCCGGTGCTTGTTGATCAGATCGGCAAAAGAGGTATTCAGGTCTCGGTTGATTACCCGGGACAGGTAGGTGCGGTTGGTATGCAGCAAAGGAGCGAGGTCGGTGATGCGCAGGTCAGGGCGCCGGTATATCTGCTCCTTCCCGAGGGTGTGCAACAAACGGGCTTTCAACTCCGAGGAGTTGTCATGGGCGGGCGCTGTGGGTTCCGGGTGCTCGTCGGGAACACAGGTCGCTTCGCGACAAAAATCCTCTATGGAATAATTCTGCCGGGAACCAATCCATCCGATCGTAAAGAAACAGGTGCTGAAGGTCAGGCTAGACAAACTGTGCCAAAGCTTGCGGTACACAAAGTAGTCGCGTCCGATGACATTCACCAGCAGGCTGGATACCGAAAGGGCCAGTACGCATAGCAGTACCAGCCTGATCTGACGCAATGTCCGTCCTTCGGTGTCTGCGAAAAAATTGCTCAGTTGACGCCGGTATGTCCTGATGATTCGGGTGGAAAGCCATGTGTAGGGAACAATCTGGAGCCCAAAAACCAGTTTGTTGATTTTTGAGGCCAACATCTTCCATTCCACAAGCGGAGCAAGGGCTTCCCTGGGGGTTTCTCCCAGGATGGACACCCTGAGGTACTGATGTTCTTCGTCCGGGCTCATGGCCATGATGAGCAGGGCGGAGGTAAGGCCCAGCAGCAGGGCAGGTGCCAGCGTGCAGAGCTTGGCCCAGGGGAACCGGATGTCCACTGCCAGCAGGGACACATACAGGTAAAAGAGCGGGAATATGGCCAGGCACGAAAAAGCGTACAATGGGTCCAGATACGGGAACAGACGGTATTGAAAACTAAAGAAGGCGGTATGGGCCAGATAAATAAAGAACCCGGCAAGCATAAAAGTTCCCAGCATGACTCTGGGCCTGTTTCCCGATGGCATATCCAGCAGAAATGTCAGAGACCAGAATCCGCACACAAACATGGGCAAGTATAGAAATAGTGGAAAAGCCATGGGAAATGCCGTAATGCGATTCTTTGTTTTTCGGGATAAAGATAAAAATATTGCCCAAGGGTTGAAGTCTTGCGCCGGGTTTTTCCTAATTTTACCCTGCTGCTTGCATTCACTGCCATGTCTTTTTATCAGGTCCGCACTTTTGTTTTCGGGAATATGCACACCAACGCTTATGTGCTGTCTGTCGAAGATGGCCGGTGCCTGATTGTGGATTGTGGATGCAATGACGACCAGGAGCGGGCCCTGATGGGAGATTATGTAAGGCGTTTGGGGACTCACCCCTCCGGAGTGTTACTTACCCATGGACATTTTGACCATACCATGGGGGTGGCCTGGCTCTGTCGCTGCTTTGGAATGGAATCGTACCTGCATCCCGGGGATGTGTCCGTTTTGAACGAGGCGGTCACTATGGGGAGGGCCTATCATGTGCAGGTTCAGGACCCGCTGGCCTCACCCCACCGTTTGCTCGACACCCCTTTGCTGGAACTGGATGGATTTGAGATTCAGGTAATCCATTTGCCCGGGCACACCCCCGGGTCTGTGGCATTCTACCTTCCCCGGCTGCAACTGTTGTTTTCGGGGGACACCCTCACCCGGGGTAGCCTGGGCTTTCTGAATGTGAGCTATCAGGATTTTCTGCCCCTGCTGCGCGAGCGGATACTCACGCTGCCCGATGAAACCCGTGTGTATTGTGGCCACGGAGCACCGACCACCCTTGGAGAGGAGAAACAGTCCAATCTATTTTTTCGCAAGTGCTTGACGGCTTGATGGTTCGTGTGCTTGCCGGGATGGTTCGGAAGGCGGTTTCAGCTTTCGGACGGAATTCAGCCGCGAAACCGTTCAAACACCGGTCCAGAAACCTCCGTCCACACGCAGGACGGCTCCGTTGATGTATCCTGCCTGTGGGCTGCACAGAAAAGCTACTGCCTGGGCTACATCCTCAGGAGTTCCCATAGCCCCCGTGGCGTTGGTGGCTTTCACCTGGTCGCCTGCCATACCGGCCAGTGGCCTCAGGGTTCCGGCTTCAATGCTTCCGGGAGCCACACAATAGCACCGGATACCTTTGGCTGCATATTCGGCCACGATGCCCCGGGAGAATGCCTCCATGTACGCCTTGGTTCCGGCATACACCGCTTGTCCCCGGGAAACCCGGCTGGCCGTAACCGATGAGATATTGATGATGATGCCCTTGCGGCGGATACACATCCCCGGCAGTACTGCCTGACAGATGCGGGTCAAAGCCTGGATGTTCACCTGAATCAGTTGGTCAACATCGGTACTGCTCATCAGCGGAATCAGGCCACTCCCTGTGCATGCGGCTGCATTGATAAGGATGTCCGTGTCCTGAAGCCGGCTCAGAAATTCCGAAACCTCTTCAGGGCGGGAAAAATCTGCCGACACGGTTTCGGCAGGGGGACTCCAGGGGCTCAGCCGTTCCATATTGCGGTGTCCCTGCAGCAGCATGGGCAGGCCAAGACGGGACATCTGATCGGTGATGGCCAGGCCGATTTCAGAGCTGGCTCCGGTGATGACGATTTTTCCCATAACTCAGGGTTCGTATTTCTTGATGACAAAAGCGGTGTTCTGGCCTCCGAAGGCCGAGTTGAGTTTCAGCACATACCGTACCCCGAGGGACAGAGGTTCGCCCTGAATGACATTCAGGGGTACTTCCGGGTCCGGCTCTGAAAAGTTCACCGTAGGCAGCACTTCCTGATGTTGCAGGGTATGGATGACCCCCAGCATCTCCATGGCTCCGCAGGACCCGATGAGGTGGCCCATTTGTCCTTTGAGGGAATACACGGGCAGGGTGGAGGCCCTTTCGCCAAATACTTTGCGGAGGGCAAGGTATTCAGCCGGGTCGTTCTTGAGGGTGCCTGTGCCGTGCAGATGGGCACAGTCTATCTGGTCCGGGGGGATGCCGGCATCCTCCAGAGCCAGCTCGATGGCCCTTGCCAGGCGGGCAGCAGAAGGTTCCGGGTCGGTGATGGCGAAGGCGTCCATGGTGGCACCGTAGCCTGCTATCTCTGCCAGGATGCTCTCAGGACGTGCATATTCACTACGCTCCAGCAGCATGGTGAGGGCTCCCTCTCCCAGGATGGTCCCCCTGCGGAGCCGGTCAAAAGGTTTGCATGCCGTGGCGGGGCTGGCACCGGGAGCCATGGCCCCGAGCAGGAAAAACCCAATATAGTTGATATGGGAAATCATGGACTCCGAACCACCGGTAATGGCAGCCCGGTGTGTGCCGCGGCGCAGCATCCTCAGGGACAACCCCATGGCTTGAGTGGAAGCCACACAGGCGGCCACGAATACATGGCATCCGCCCCGGATATCCAGCAAACGGGCCAGTTCGCGAATCTGCGCATCGGTCTTGTGGTGTGCAGGGAGTTCTGAGAACGGGGGCAACAGGAACTCCTCGTTGTTGAAGAAACGCTCAATGTCCACATAATCCACTCCGCACCCCATATTCATCACCAGTTCTGCAGGAGCATACCGCTCCCGGAATCCGGTGGCCTGCTCGAGTTGTTCCAGGGCCCGGTTCAGAAAGAAGATCTTTCGGTCCACATCCGAAGGGGTGTGCACCACCCTTCCTTCGCTGCGTACCTCTCCCGCAGCTTTCATGGGGAAGCCCGAAGCATCGAAACTCTCAATATCCGACACACACCGGGTCCCCCGGGCCACATGTTGCATGGCTTCCTGCAAGGTACACCCCAGAGGTGACTGAACGCCGATTCCGGTGATCACAATGGCCATATCATGCTGGTTGATGGGTTCGGAAGAAATCAACAGGTTCAAAATCCTTTCCCAAAAGCGGGTGTCCCTCCAGTTCGGAGGGAAGGACTTCGGCAAAACCAACTTCCACACGGTTGTCCGCATACAGCCTCCCCGCGCCTATCAGAACAGGACGGTTGCCGGGGCAGAGCATGGCTTCATACAACATACCCGAGCCGGAGCGAAGCAGGGCTGCATTGTCTCCCCGGAGCCCATACTCAATAGATACAAAGCACTGAGTCATGTTGCGCATCTGTTTGAACTGGGTGAGGGGGGAAATCTGGGGAACCAGTTCTTTCAGGAATAATTCCGGAGAGAAGCGGGTATGGCGGCCGGCCATTTTCTGGCAGGCTTCGATGTAAAACGCCATCATCTCCAATTCCCCGGTTGCGTAAAAGAAGGGGGTGTCTTCATCCAGTTTCCGGTCGGGATACAACGCTGCCATGGCCGCCATGGCCGCCATGGTTTCGCGGGTGTAATACTTGACCAGTTTCCGTTGCACCACAAAATCATACACCGGAATCTCCTGGTCGGGGAGATATGTCACATAGGAAATCCTCATGAAGCAGGGATGATGGGAACATTCCTGAATGCCTGGCGGAGCAGGCGGTCACTGGCTTGCCGGAGCTCGTCGTCCATGATGTCGAGAAAGGCGAACATCAATTCACCTTCGGCGCACAGTTTGCCCTGACAGGTTGCCCGGACCGCGGCCACTCCGTACTCGTTGGGGTAGAACACTTTGGTTTCGGCCCGGTACACCAGGCAATCTCCGGGGGTGACGATTCTGCGGTATTTCATCCGGTTGATCATGCTCAGGGCTGCCACTTTCCCGGGAATGCCTTCGTTTTGCATGCAATACTCAAAGAACACCCCGCTCAGTTGTGCCAGGCCTTCGAGGATCAGGGAGCCGGGGAAGACGGGATGTCCAGGAAAGTGTTCGTTGAAGACATCTTCGCTCAAAGAAACGCACTTCACCCCCTCCACGTACTTACCGGGGCACACCTGGTCAATCCGGTCGAACATGAAGAACCTCATGATGCATTCTTTTTCTTGTCAATGATGGTGGCCATGTCACGGACGGTGAATGTTTCGAACACATCCTTGATGGTCTGTCCCGGGGAGAAGCGGGTGGTGTTGAAGTCCTTGTTGAGTTTGTCGGCAATTTCCTGTGTCATTTTCCCGTCCCTGAGGGCCTCCTCCGAGGAGTAGTCGGTCAGAGTGATTTCCTGAATCCGGATACTCACCCCGAACTGGGTTTCGATGACATACAGAATTTCGACAAAATCAATGCTCTCGGCACCTAGATCGCGTACCAGGGCATGTTCCGGACGGATACTGTCCACGGAGGTAGCCCCCAGAATGGGGACCAGGAGTTCTCTCAGTTTGTCTTCGGTATTCATATCGTTGAGGTTATTAAAGGTTTGCCAACCGGAATGATGGCTCCCACCTGGCGCTCAGGGGGGAGGCCCAGTGCCCGGGCCATTTCGTCAGCTGCCACCAGGGGCCCGGTCATGTAACAGGCTCCGAGCCCGAGGCTCTGTGCTGCCAACAGAATGAGCATGGACACGCAAGAGATAGATTTGACGGCATTGTCCCGTTCCCATAGCTCCAACTCTGGGGTGAGCTGGTCGCGTAGCAGGGCTTTCAGGGTGGGTGCCACCCTGAAGGTGGGCAGAAACAAAACCGGGGCCCCCGAAAACAGGGAGAAATTCCGGCCGTATTGTCTGAACTGCTGTCCGGCGAAATCTTCCATTTGTTCGCTTAATTGGTGTACGCGGGTTGTAACCATGTCTGTAAGTGAGTCAATCAGCGTTTTATCACGGACAACCACAATCTCCCAGTTTCTCCTTCCGGAGGCAAACGGAGACGTCTTCCCGGCATTGAGAATACGTTCGATGTCCTGCTCAGAAACAGAGTCCGGGGCAAATCTCCGGCAACTCTTTCTTTGCGTACACAAAGTAAAAAACATTTCATATTGCGACGACATACCGGGGGAATTATTGTGGTTCATTTCAGATGATATATCGGGATTCATTATCGTGATGTTTTACGGGTATTCAGCACTGCCAGCCCCAGGATGCCCAACCCGAGTGCCATCAGGGAGCCGGCCTGCACAGCCGTCTCGCGGATGCCGAAGCCCTTGAGCACAATCAGGCGGGAGCAGTCGAGCATCAGGTAGATGGGGTTGATATGCCTCAAATGTTGGGCCCACATCGGCATCCCACCAAGCTGTGAAAACATGGTGCTGAGCAGAATCAGGGTAATCAGGGTAAAGATAATCAAATACATGGCTTGCACCTGATTGTCCGAAAGGGTAGAAATCAGTAGTCCCAGCCCCAGCATGCACATCAGGAACAGCGCACCGACCAGCAACAGCAGCAGGAAGCTGCCTTCAACCTGCAGGCCATAGACAAAATGGCAGAACAAAATGCCCAGAACCAGTTCAGCCAAACCCAGGACCATGAAGGGAATCAGCTTACCGGTCAGGTAGGCATGCCGGCTGAGCGGAGTGGCATTGAGTTGGTCCAGGATGCCTTTTTCTTTTTCGTTCACCACGCTGATGGAGGTAAAACACACCCCGAGTAGGGTAATCAGCAGTACCAGCAGGGAAACCACAAAGTAATGGCGTCCTTCCATAGTGCGGTTGAACAGCATGCGGCTCTGGGGCTGCCATTCGGGACGAAACCCAGGCATGTGTGGCTGCCAGGTTTCCGTGACATAATACAATTGGTCCAGGGCATTGAGGGTGTTGCTGGCATCCAGCGCCAGCAACACGGGCGGTTGTTTGGTTGGGTGGTAGACGGAGAATCCCTCGGGGATGACAATCACCATATCCGATCGGGTGTGGTCCACCTCCCGGAGGGCGTGTTTCAGTGTGGGTTGCGGGGAAACCTCAATGAAACGCGGCGAGGCCTTGAGGCTTGCTTGTAAAGCCCGGCTGTCCGGGGACCTGTCCTGGTCCACCACCGCAGCCCTGATGCGGGGCTCATTCCCCAGGGAGTGCGGGATTATTCCCAGAATAATCAGGGGCCCTCCGAACAGCAGGAACACCAGCATCCGGTTACGGAATACCTGGAGAAACTCTTTTCTTATGGAGGCCAGCAGGGTTCTCATCGGGGATTGTGTCGAAGTTTCATGATCAATATCGCCATGCCCAGCACCACCACCCCTTCGGCCGCCAGGAAGCTCAGACAGGAGGCGTTTTCTGCCAGGCCTGTTCCCCGGAACACAATTCCGCGGTAGGCCTCAATAAAGGAGGTGCCCGGAAGGAGTCCGGCAAGCCCCCGCATGAAGGCGGGCATATTGAGAACCGGGAAGATGAAACCCGAAAGAAAGATGTTGGGGATAAATAAAAACAGCCAGCAGATAATCAAGGCCTCCAACTGCCGGGTAACCAGCGAGGAGATGAGGATGCCGAATGTCATGGCGTTCAGGGCAAACAGCACGCACAGCACGAAATAGTGTACCCCGGAACCTGCGACGGTCACTCCGAACAGGTGCCGGCTCAGGAGCCAGACGGTGAGGATGTGAAACACCGAGATGACCAGATAGGGGATGGTCTTGCCCAACAGCATGGAGCTGGTTCCCAGGGGAGTAAGGTTCAGGAGCCGGGCCGTGCCATGCTCCTTCTCTTTGTTGATGCTGATACTCAGCATGATAGAAGATACGAGGATAAATATCACCATGATGAGCCCGGGGATGGGCATGGCTTCTTTCTTCAGCGTAGGATTGTAGAGGAAATGGATGACCGGTTCCGGGGTCAGGGCATTCTGGGTCAGTGTATTCTGGACCAGGGCCTTCTGGGCCAGGGCAACGGTTGGCAGATGTTCTGTTTGCCGGGCATCGGCCAGCGGTGTACTCACAGGAAGAGGACGGATGGGCAGGTTCCCGGGTACGTAGGGGGGGAGCAGATCCCTGAGGAGTTCCCCGGTGATGTTCTTCATGCCCCGCTCCATGGTCCACGCCACTTTGGGCTCTGATGCGTCCAGCCAGAGGTGCAGATCTAAACGTCCCTCCTGCGTCAGGGCACGGGAGAAACCGGGGGGGATAACGATTACCATCTTAATGTCTTCCCGGCTGAACGCCTGATGGATATCCGCTGTGGCCGAGAGTTCTTCCACCAGACGGAACGTGCGGGACACCTCTGTTTTGTGCAGTAACTTCCGGGAGAGGGCGCCCCGGTCCTGATTGAGTACCGCTACGGCGTTGTTTTCAATCTCGAAGGAGAGTACAAAACCAAAGATGCCTACGATGACAGCAGGCAGAGCAAACAAAATAAGCATACTCCGTCTGTCCCTGCGGATGTGGCGGGCTTCCTTGGCGGCAATGGCTCCGATTCCTTTCAGCGGGTTCATGCGGGGCGGGGTGCAAACAGGTTGATTAACTGATGTCCGGGGGCCTCTTGCCGCAAATGTTCCGGGGTCCCCTCCAGCCTGATTCTGCCCTGCTCCATGATGGCGATGCGGTGGCAGTAGGAGGCTTCGTCCAGATAGTGGGTGCTGACCACCACCGAGGTGCCTCCGGCGGCAGCGGTGTAGATGAGGTTCCAGAGTTTGCGCCGGCTCACAGAGTCCAGCCCGCTGGTGGGCTCATCCAGAAAGACCAGCCCGGGCTGGTGCAACATGGCTACCGAAAAAGCCAGTGCCTGCCGCCATCCGGAGGGCAGCGTTTTGACCAGGCAGCGGGCCTGACTGGAGACCCCGAGACGCTCCAGCCAGAGTGAGCCCTCCGCGCGGATGGCTTTACGGCCCATGCCATAGATGGTGCCGAAGAACTCCATATTCTCCAGAACGGTCAAGTCGTCGAACAAGGAGAAATGTTGTCCCATGTACCCGATATGTTGCTTGATCATTTCGGTCTGATGCAGGTCAAACCCGGCCACACGGGCCGTGCCGGAGGTAGGTTTCAGCAGGCCGCAGAGCATCCGGATCAGCGTGGTTTTCCCGGCCCCGTTGCACCCCAGCAGACCCAGAATCTCTCCCTGTCCCACACGCACAGAAACCTTGTTCACGGCCACAAAGTCGCCGAAACAACGAGTCAGTTCACTGGTGCTCACTAAGTCCATGCGCTGCTTTGTTGATGGGTTCTGATGCGGTCCATGAAAACGTCTTCCATTTCGGGGCGGATGGGCCGGATGTCCAAGGGTCCGGTGTGATGCGTTGTGCCCCAGACATCCAGTGAACGGATGTCGAAGTCACCTGGGAGCACCATGTGCAGGCTGTTGCCGTACAGGTAGCAACTTTCTGCGTCCGGGTGGGTGGAGAAGACCTGGTACAGCTGTTGTGCCGGAGCCCCGGTGACAGACACTAGTTTCTTTTCGTAGCTGGCGATCATGCTTTGCGGGGCGTCCGTGGATAGTTGCTCTCCCCGGTGCAGCAGCAAGAGCCTGTCGGCAAAGCAGGCCTCGTCCATATAATGGGTGCTTACCAGGATGGTTTTCCCCGCTTGTTTGAGCGATTTCAGAACATCCCAAATCTCCAGTCTCGACCGTGGGTCAATCCCGGTGGTGGGTTCGTCGAGCAGCAAGATGGATGGGTTGTGTACCAGAGCACAGCACAATGACAACTTCTGCTTCATGCCCCCGGACAGGTGCCGGGCCTGCCTGTGCGCAAAAGGAGCCAGCCCTTCCCACAGAGCCCCGCCGATTTCTGCCATGTTTTCGGCCCGGCATCCATACACCGAGGAGAAGAAGAGCAGATTCTCGCGGATGGTGAGGTCCCCGTACAGGGAGAATTGTCCGGGTACATAGCCAATGCTCCGGCGGATGCGGAGCCGGTGTTTCCGGGCATCCAGGCCCTCCATGGAAAGCATGCCCTCATAACACGAGTCCAGGGTGGCCAGAATCTGAAACAGGGTAGATTTCCCGGCTCCGTTGGCCCCCATGATGCCCAGGATCTCTCCCCGGGCAGATGTGAAGTTCAGGTTATTCAGGGCCCTGAGCCGGCCAAAAGAGCGGGATATGTTTTCGGCCCGGATCATCGGGTCTCCAGATAGACTTCGCCCGGCATTCCGGGTTTGATGTGTCCGTCGTTGGCGACCCGGATGGTTACTTCGTAGAGCATATGGGCTCTTTGATCCTTTGACTGCACCTGACTTGGAGTAAACTCGGGTTTTTCGGACACCTGAACGACGGTGCCAGAAAAACGCAGCAAGGAATCCGGAGCGTCCACGGCCACCTGGACTGTGCCGCCAATCTGGATTTGCGACAGTTGGTTGCCCGCAAACCATGCTTTGAGTTCCATCTCGGTCAGGTCGGCAAGCCGGTATAAAGGCCGCCCCGTTGAGACGTATTCGTGAACCCGGGTGTAGGTTTCCAGGACCACTCCCTGCTCAGGGTTGCGTATGGTGCAGCGGGCAATCAAATCCTGAACGGATTCCAGTTGGGCCTCCAGCGCCCTGATCTGGCCCAGTTGCCCGGCGGTTTCCCGGGATAATTGGGAGGAAACGGCCTTGATTTCGCTCCGGATTACTTTCAGTTCGTCCTCAGCCTGCTCGGTTTTTTTCTCACTGGCTGCTCCGGCCTCCACCAGCTTGCGGATGCGGTCGCGCTCTTTCACGATGGTGGCCATTTTTTGTTCCAACACTTGAAGCTGTGCTCCCGCATCGGGCAGTGAAGCCCTCAGTGCCGAGATGCGGGCCTGCAGTTGTCGCCTTTGGAGCACAAGTTGCACCGTATCAATCAGGGCAACCACCTGATTCTTTTCCAGGCTTTGTCCCTCCTGAACATCGAAAGCAACCAGAGGCCCGTCACCTCCCGAAGGAACGGTCCATTCGGAGGCCTCAAAGTTGCCGTAGGCATCCGGTTCCTCAGGGGCGGCACAGCCGGAGGCCAGGGCCAGACAAAAGAACATTGTCAGAGGAGCATATCGTGTTTTCATTCGTTTGGTTTGTTGTTGGATTCAACCATAATGTGGTCCCGTTTCAGCATAGCCTGAATGCGGGCGATGTGGTGCATTTCCATGTTGAGGCGGGCATTGGTTTCGGACATCAGCGCGTTGAGATAATCCGAAGAGGATGCCTGGCCATGCCGGAGCATCAGTTCCTGTTGCTTGCGAATCTCCTCCCATTGGGCAATGTACTGCAGGTCCTGAGCTGCCAGAGCTTCGTATTTGGCCACTTCGCCTTCCTGCTCCCTGATGCGTACCGACAGGGCCTTGTCGTACTGAGTCCTGCGGGTGTCGAGCAATTCCGACTCCGCGCTCAGGACGCGGGCCTGCTGTTTGTACTCCCGCCAGGAGGACAGCGGCACCTTGAGCACCAGTGAAGCGATGCCGTACCACTCCGGGTCGCCTTCAAAGAAGTTGAGCATGGTTTTTCCGTATCCACCCACTGCGGTAACATACACTCTGGGCAGGGCTGATGCCTTGGATAGTTTGAGCCCTACGCGCAATTGTTCCGAACGAACCTGGAACGTACCGGCAAAAGGCTCTTCGGCATCCGGGATCTGCCCGGGTTGAGGCAGTATCAGACGGTCGTTGTCGTTGATGGTGGTGCCGCATAATTCCGACAGCATGCCCCTGAGTTTGCGGCTTTCGGCCTGCAGGGACACCTTGCGGGCCTGCAGCTCCAGCAAACCGGCCTCCAGACGGAGTACTTCGGCCTTGAATAATTTGCCTTCGTCAAAAAGCGCTTGTGCATCCTGTATCTGACGCCCCAGGATGTCTTCCTGTTGTTTCAGGATTCTGACACCTTGCTCTGCCAGCACGGCATCCATGAATATTTGATCTGTGAGGCCTTCCGTCCGGTATTCCTCCTGACGGACCTCCAGCTGGCGGAGCTGTTTCTGAAGTTGCAGGTCCTGTTTGCGGTGCAGATACTCGCCTCCGTCGTATATGTTCTGTGACAGATAGACGCCGGCAGAGTATTGGTCGCGGGAGGCCAGGTTCCAGCCGGGATTGAAACCCAGCGACCGGGTAGGGTCGGGGACATCACTTTGGTAGGAGAGGGTTCCGTAGGACCATACGGCAGGACGGACCAGTTGCTGCAGCACCTTTTCGCGGGCCGAGACAGAGAGGTCGATCAGTTCCTGTTGCCTTTCGTAGGCCAGGGCACCCACTGCCATCTGCCTGCATGCAGCCAGATGAATGTCCTGCTGTGCCAGTAGCCGGAGGGGACACAGGAGCATCCCGAAAACAAGGATGAAGGGAAAATGTTTCATCAGGTAAATGGTCGTAACGTCTATAAAAGTACGAAAATTCCGGTATCGGTTGCCAAAATGTCTCCGGATGTGCCGGAAACGATGTGCAAAAATACCAGTATTTCCGAGCAAAACCGAGAGTTCATACATTTTGGCATTCCGAATTTACTTTTTGGTGATGCCGGATGATACAGGATACAACAGTTGATGTATATTTGCGTACACCAATTAACCACATTATTCACTTAATTTTGAATTTATGAAAAAGCTATTGTTAGCCGTTGTTGCTGTTGTTCTCTCTCTCGGTTCTTCTTTGGCCATGGATCCCATTGAAAAAGGGACCTACATGCTGAACCCGCAGTTGCTCAATCTGGGTGGTTCCTCCAACACTTTCAAGTTTGATGGGGGACCGGATGTGGACCTCAAACAATTTGGTTTCACATTCATGGGCGGTTATGCTGTTATGGACAATCTGTTGTCAACCGGCCAGTTGGGGTATCAGTACATGAAACTTGAGGACCTCAAAGTACAGGTTGCCTCTGTTGGCGTTGGTGCCAAGTACTACACCCCTATGAACCTGTTTGGCGGGGTTAACTTCCTCTACAATATGGGTAAGGTTAAACCCAAGGATGCCAAGGTGAGTTTTGGTGAACTTCGTTTCGACGTTGGTTATTCCCTGGAGCTGACCTCTGCCGTCAGACTGGAGCCTACCGTGAGCTATGGCCTCAAGGTGCTGGGTGGAGACGTCAAGATTGACGGTACCGAAGTCACAACGATGAAGTACAATGGTTTCATCGTGAACATCGGGGTGAGCATTTTTCTGTAAACCTCTGACAGAAATAATCAAACAGGTGGGGCCAACGCTCCACCTGTTTTTTTTGTGCGCCACGCATGGCGCATCACTAGATGGAGAAGTCCGTTATGGGCAGAGAGTTGCAAGACATTAGCCAAGAACAAGGGTAATTGAGGACATACTGAATATGTGGGGTGGGATAAAAAAAGTTTGTATTTTTGGAGTATGAAAATAATTGACAGAAATATCGATAAGATCAATACTTTATGTAGCAAACATAAAGTTCGCAGGCTTTTTGTCTTTGGTTCTGTTCTTACTGGCCATTTTAGCAAAACAAGTGATATTGATTTATTGGTGGATTTCTCAGGAGTTGCCCCTTATGACTATGCAGACAATTATTTTGATTTAAAGAATTCATTGGAAAAGTTACTTAAAAGACCTATTGACCTGCTAGAGGATAAAGCTGTCCAAAACCCGTATTTAAGAGCCTCCATAGACTCTTCAAAAAAATTGATTTATGGATAACGATATCAAAACATGGTTATATGACATTTTACAATCAATCAATGAGATTGATAGCTATTCCGATGTCAAACCAAGAACTTTTGAGGAGTATGTTTTTGACATCAAGACAAAGAGAGCCATTGAGCGGGATTTAGAAATAATTGGTGAAGCCGTAAACAGGATACTTCGGAGGGACGGAAATTTCAAGCTTGATAACGCTGAAAAAATTGTCGGTACCAGAAACAGGATTATTCACGGATATGATAAAATATCCGATGATCTGATTTGGAGCATTTTGGTTAATCATTTGCCAAAACTAAAAGACGAAGTTACCGAATTACTCCGGGATTAACGGGTAATGTGCGACTCCCTGTGTCCAAAGGTGCTGTGAAGGGTTAGTTTTGGGACAGCAGGGCAATTTGTGATTCCAGTGTCTGAATCTTCGACTCGGCGTCGTCTCGTTTCTTTTGCTCGTTCTCCAGTACCTGGGCCGGGGCGTTCTGGACAAAGCGCTCGTTGCCGAGTTTCTTCATTACAGAATTAAGAAAGCCCTTGTAATACACGCACTCTTCGGTGAGTTTGCGTAGCTCCTCTTCTTTATTGATGCTGCCATTGAGCGGGATATAGCACTCCAGCGTTCCTACCAGGAAGGGGATGGCGCCCTCGGGCTTTTCCTCCACAAACTTGAGCTCTGAAAGGTGGCACATTTTGACAAGAACCTCCGGGAAGGCTACCCTGCCCAGAACAATCAGGGTCAAGGGCTCCTTGTTGGGGATGTTCTTTTCCTGCCTCAGGGTGCGGGTTTCGGCAATAATGGCTTTGAGCACGTTGAAATCAGCAATCAGTCCGGGGTCCGAAGTGCCAGCTTCCGGCCAGGGAGCCATCATGATGCTCTCGCCGTTCCTGCGCTCCTCGGTGCGTTGCCAGAGCTCTTCGGTGATGAAGGGCATGAAGGGATGAAGCAGCCGGAGCAGGGTCTCAAAATAACCGATGGTCTGCCGGTAGGTTGTGGCATCCATGGGTTGCTGGTATCCGGGCTTGACCAGCTCCAGATACCAGGAGGAGAATTCGTCCCAAAAGAGTTTGTACACCAGCATCAGGGCTTCCGAAAGCCGGTATTTTTCAAACAGGCCGTCCAGTTCCCGGATGGTGTCGTTGAGCAGGGCGCCAAACCAGGCAGATGCCGCCTGAGCCGAAGCCGGCTGAGGCAGGGATTCATCAGCTTGCCAGCCTTTTACCAGGCGGAAAGCATTCCATATTTTGTTGTTAAAATTCCGGCCCTGTTCGCAGAGGGATTCATCAAAGAGGATATCATTCCCCGCAGGTGCCGAAAGTAGCATCCCCATGCGGACTCCGTCAGCTCCGTAACGATCCATCAACCCGATGGGATCGGGTGAATTGCCCAGGGATTTGGACATCTTGCGTCCCTGCTTGTCGCGCACAATCCCGTGTAAATACACATTACGGAAGGGAAAGGTGCCCTTCCACTGGTATCCCGAGATAATCATCCGGGCTACCCAGAAGAAAAGAATCTCCGGGGCGGTAACCAGGTCGTTGGTGGGGTAGTAGTAGCGGATGTCCTCGTTGTCGGGATGGACGATGCCGTCAAAGACGGATATCGGCCACAGAGCCGATGAGAACCAGGTGTCCAGACAGTCTTCGTCCTGCCGCAGGTCAGAGAGCTGCAAACCCTCTTGTCCGGTTTGTGCCCGGGCCAGTTCCAGCGCCTCGGAGGCATTGTGCGCCACCACATATCCTCCCTGGGGCAGATACCACGCGGGAATCCGGTGGCCCCACCAGAGCTGGCGGGAGATGCACCAGTCGCGGATGTTCTCCATCCAATGCCGGTACACATTTCCGTACTTTGCGGGGTACAGCCGGACCTCTCCATTATTCACTGCCTCCAAAGCTGGTTTGGCCAGGTCCTCCATCCGGACGAACCACTGCATGGAGAGTTTCGGCTCAATGGGCACATCGGTTCTTTCGGAATAGCCCACCTTGTTGACATAATCTTCCACCTTTTCCAACAGGCCGGCTTCGTGCAGGTCCTGCTCAATCTGGGTGCGGACGGCAAAGCGGTCCATACCCACGTACATGCCGGCTCTGGCGTTGAGGGTGCCATTGTCGTTGAAGATATCGATGGACTCCAGATGATGCTTCTCGCCCAGCATATAGTCGTTCACATCGTGAGCGGGGGTAATCTTGAGGGCTCCGGTTCCGAATTCCATGTCCACATACTCATCGGGAATCACCGGAACCGGACGGTTGATCAAGGGGACCAGTACCCGTTTGCCTTTGAGATGCGCATATCGTGGGTCCTCGGGATGCACACACACAGCGGTATCTCCCAGGATGGTTTCTGGCCGGGTAGTGGCCACTACCACCCATCCGTCCTGTCCTTCAATCTTGTAGCGCAGATAGTATAGTTTACTCTGAACTTCTTTGTAGATGACTTCCTCGTCCGAGAGAGCCGTACGGGCCTGAGGATCCCAGTTGACCATCCGGATGCCTCTGTATATCAGGCCCTGATAGTACATGTCCACAAACACCTTGAGTACACTCTCAGAGAGTACTTCGTCCATGGTAAAGCGGGTACGTGACCAGTCGCACGAGGCCCCCAGTTTCTTGAGTTGTTCCAGAATCACTCCCCCGTGTTTGTGGGTCCACTCCCAGGCGTGTTCCAGAAACGCTTCCCGGGTAAGGTCGGCCTTGCTGACACCTTCGGAGGCCAGTTTGGCCACTACCTTGGCTTCAGTAGCAATGGAAGCATGATCGGTTCCCGGCACCCAGCAGGCGTTCTTGCCCTGCATGCGGGCACGACGGACCAGGACGTCCTGAATGGTATTGTTGAGCATGTGTCCCATATGCAGAACCCCCGTAACATTGGGCGGAGGAATCACCACAGTGTAGGGTTCGCGGTGGTCAGGCCGCGAGGCAAAATAACCTTTGCTGAGCCAGTACTGATACCATTTTTCTTCTGTCTGTCCCGGGTCGTATTTCGAGGGAATCTCGGTCATGATTGTTAACAAGTTTGGAAACGCAAAACTAATGATTTCCGGTGACTTTTGTATCTTTGTTCCCCCAATACCCCCAATTTATGGCCAAGACCTACCGTCGCAAATCCGACGAAAAGATCGGACCTATTAACGACACCATCCGCATTGCGGCGTGGGAAGCTGGAAAGCTTCCGCCCCAGGCAACCGATCTCGAGGAGGCTGTGCTGGGGGCCATTATGCTCGAAAAGGAGGCCATCTATTCGGTGGTGGAGATTCTCAAACCCGAGTCTTTCTATAAGGATGCCCATACCCGGATTTATCAGGCCATCCTGAACCTGTTTGTGCGGGAGGAACCCATTGACATCATGACCGTAACGCAGGAGTTGCGCAAGGCGGAATGTCTGGAGGAAGTGGGCGGGCCTGTCTATATCGCCCAACTCTCTACCCGGGTTCTTTCGGCAGCCCATGCAGAATTTCACGCCCGCATCATCCACCAAAAGTATGTGCAGCGTGAGCTGATCCGGGTGTCCACCACCATTCAGACCCGCGCCTTTGATGAGAGCGTGGATGTGGATGACCTGCTGAACCTGTCGGAACAGTCCATCTTTGAGATCACCCAGGGCAACATGAAGAAAGAGATTCAGCCCATCAACGGGCTGATCAAGGGGGTGGTGGAGGATATGGTGGCCTCGTCCAAACGAGAGGACAGCCTGAGCGGGGTGCCATCGGGTTTCAGTGATATTGACCGGGTCACCGGTGGGTGGCAAAAGTCCGACCTGGTGATCATTGCCGCCCGGCCTTCCATGGGGAAGACAGCCTTCATCCTGTCAATGGCCAGGAATATGGCGGTCGATCACGGTGTGCCTGTGGCTGTGTTCTCGCTCGAAATGTCTGCCAGTCAGCTGGTAACCCGTTTGATTGTGGCCGAAACCGAAATCCCTTCTGAGAAGATCCGGAGCGGAAGGCTCTCTACCGATGAGTGGAACCAGTTTGATGACAAGATTCGCACTCTGGTAGATGCTCCGGTGTTCATTGATGACACTCCGGCCATATCTGTCTTTGAGTTTCGGGCCAAGTGCCGCCGGCTGGTCAAGCAACACAATATTCAGATGGTGATGATTGACTATCTGCAACTGATGTCCTGGACGGGGGATACCCGGGGTAACCGGGAGCAGGAGGTGTCGAATATCTCCCGGTCCCTCAAGGCCATTGCCAAGGAACTCGAAATCCCCATCATCGCCCTTTCTCAGCTCAATCGTGGGGTGGAGGGCCGCACAGGACTTATGGGCAAGCGCCCCCTGTTGTCCGACTTGCGTGAGTCGGGCGCCATTGAGCAGGATGCCGACCTGGTGCTGTTCATCCACCGTCCTGAGTACTACGGCTTCCAGGAGGACGACAAGGGAAACTCGCTCCGGAATATTGCCGAGATCATCATCGCCAAGCATCGTAATGGTGGCTTGGCCGATATACAGTTAATCTTCCAGAAGGCTCTGGTGAAGTTCTTCGAACCCGGAACACAGGTCACCGGGATGTATGGAGACGCCCTGCCCGATTCATCGTATGCTCCTTATGCCGTCGAAGAGGGTGGTGGCTCGGGAATGACGCTTCCCTCACGCATGAATAAAACCTTCCCCGCCGAAGACCGTCTGCCGGACAACACCGGCTTCGACACGGCTGCTTTTTAGTTCCTTGCCTTGGAGTGCGCGGCGCTTCAAGGAACCCACTTAACGAAACAGATCCCGGAACAGGTATTGTGGCTGTTGGCTGGATGTGCCTTCGCCGGAGCGGAGCATGCGATATCCGGCGATGCGGTCGTACCGGCTTCCGGTGGGCCGGTAATACACAAAAATCAGGTAGTCGTTGCTGGTTTCAAAGTAATCTCCCTCAAAACAGGTTCCACCGCTGGTGGCGACGCTACTGCCTGCTGACGCATAAACGCTGCCACCTATGCCTCTGGGATCCCCGATGGTGCTCTCTGTTGCATCGTTCCGGGGGAGGCACTGATACATATAATCGTAGTAACCCTGTTTCAGTTTGAGGGTTGTGGTGTAGAGCCCCCTGTTGTCGTCGGGACGAAGCTGGTTGTTGACGGTGGTGGCGTAGTCGTTGAACTGCCCGGTCACAAACAGGGAAGCTCCGGCTGGGATATGCTGCGCAGCCACGGAGAACGTGACCCGAACGTATTCTGCCTGGGTGTTGGGTTCCTCCCGGTTGTCTGCCCGGACCACGAAGCCCCCGTTGATGTCCCCGCCCGGGATGTAGGAGAGGCCCTTCCGGGGCAGGTCGGGATTCAAGGTTCGTCCGGGCTGTTCGCCGGCTGGGGCCGAAGACCGGAACCCCACCCCTGAGATGATGTCCCGGGTAGAAAAGTGCCGGAACTCATTGCTTCCGGGGAACAGAATGCCCTGGGCGCTCTGGTAGTCCAGTTCATCAGCGCGCACAAAGGCGGGTTCTGTGATCATCCGGGTGGTGGCTGTCCGATTGTTTTGCAGAATGCCCAGCAGCACTTCCTGCCGGGGATTCCGCAGGGCGGTACCAGGGTGGAGCACCCGGATGTTGAGTTGTTGCAGGGTTGCCCGTGCGGGGGAACGTGCAGGGAGGGATATGGAAGCCTGAATGTTCATCAGGTTCTCGGCCACATAGAAGCGGCGGGTCAGTACCGGACGCTCCCGGTTGGATTCGTACACCAGCAGCATATAGTTCCCGGAACATTTCAGGCCCATTTCTTCGTTGGGAATGCGGAAGCTATAGTGAACGTAAGGAGTTTGGGTGTTGAAGGAGGGGCGAAAGTCCCGCACAGGGAAGTCGCCGAATCCGGTGAGGTACTCCTGGGGCGTCATCCGGGAGGGCTGCCAGTGGGCATCACAGTGAACGACGGTCACCCTGAAGTTTCGTTGCGGGCGCTCCAGGCAGTCGAATTGAAGCAGCAGGGGGACTGGCAGGGAAAGAAGATACACAGGGTATCCTGTTTCGGAGTCTTCCGGATAGAACTGAACGGAATGGATGGCAGGATCGAAGACACCCTGCACAAGGCTTCCATCGGGGGCGGTGGCTGACCATTCTGT
>DFUR01000030.1 GCA_002380425.1 Bacteroidales bacterium UBA4181 | reverse complement strand
AAAATATGCTTTGCCGTGTGCATTTTTTTGGCGAAGAATTGCGTTGAATTGGTTACATTCGGATTTTGTTTTAAGAAGTTTGGCTATGCGACATTTTATACGCCGGTGGAGTTCCGTGCTGGTCTTGCTCGTTTGTGTATTGGTCCCCATACAGGCTCAGAATACCCCGGAGTTTCCCTTCACCCGTGAAGCTTTATTTGCCCCCTGGGTGGATTCGCTGATGAGGGTACTCACCCCGCAGCAGAAAGTTGCTCAGTTGTTTATGGTGGCCGTGTATCCCCGTCGTGATTCTGCCCACTTCAATCAGGTGGAACGCTGGGTTACCCGTTACGGTTTTGGCGGTGCCATCTTTTTTCAGGGGGGTCCCAAGGGAGTAGCCCGGCTGACCAATCGGTTTCAGGCTGGTTCCCGTGTGCCTATGCTTATGGCTATTGATGGAGAGTGGGGATTGGGGATGCGGCTGGACAGCGTGATTATGTATCCGCGCCAGATGATGCTGGGCGCGATCAGCGACCCTGCCCTGATAGATTCTATGGGACGTCAGATTGCTCTGGACTGTCGCAGGATAGGATTGCATGTAAACTTTGCTCCCTGTGTGGATATCAACAACAATCCGCTGAACCCTGTGATCAATAACCGTTCGTTCGGAGAAGATAAATACCTGGTTACAGAGTTGGCCCGCAGGTATATGCAGGGAATGGCCCAAGAGCGGGTGCTGGCATCGGCCAAGCATTTTCCGGGCCACGGAGATACGCATACCGATTCCCATGTGGCTTTGCCCCTGTTGGAACATTCTCTGGAGCGGCTCGACACCCTGGAACTCTACCCATATAAGGAGTTGATTCGCGAAGGGATCACCGGTGTTATGGCTGGCCACCTGTTTATTCCGGCACTGGACACATCCCGGAACCGGGCTTCTTCGGTCTCCCCTCTGGTGCTGAAGGGATTGCTCAGGGACAAACTGGGTTTCAACGGGCTGATCTACACCGATGCCCTCAATATGGCCGGGGTAGCCGCTTTTTATCCTCCCGGGGAGCTTGAGGTACAAGCCCTGAAGGCAGGTGTGGATGTCTTGCTAATGCCTGATAATCCGGAACTTTCGCTTCAGAAAATTATGGCGGCCCTGGATTCGGGCGTGTTGTCCTGGGATGAGGTGGAGATGTCCTGCAGGAGGGTGCTCTCAGCCAAGAAATGGGCCGGGCTGGATCATTATGCCCCGGTCCCGCTGGAAGGAATTGATGCCTACCTGAACCGTTCCGGGGCTGACCTGGTGCGCCGCAAGATTATTGAGCAGGGTGTAACTGTGGTTCAGAACCAGAATGATCTCCTCCCCCTGAAGAATCTGGGCCATACCCGTGTTGCCTTTGTGCTCCAGAATGTGCCCTCACCTAACGATTTTCTCCGGACCTTACAGCTATACCAGGAGAACGATGTGTATTATGTGCCCTCTTCGGTGGATTCGGTTACGGCCGATTCCCTGGTTCGGGTGCTGAGTGCTTACGATGTGGTGGTCACCGGCATTCATGATACCAATTACCGCCCGGCACAGCAATACGGAATCACTCCGGAGATGGCCTATTTCTCCGACCAGCTGGCTTCGGCAACCCGGACGGTGCTTTGTTTGTTCGGCATTCCCTACGGTCTGAATTATTTCCGGGACCTGACCACCTACGCGGCCATCCTAGTGTGTTATCAGGATCAGCCGGTCATCCAGCAGTATGCAGCCCAGATTGTGTACGGGGCGGTTGGGGCCCGGGGACGTTTGTCGGTAGCACCGGCTCTGGACTTTGTGCTGAGCGATGGTTTGGATACCCGTGGCGGGTTACGGCTTAAGTATGGTCCTCCCGCTGAGGTGGGTGCCGATGAAGCTATTCTTGCCCGCGTGGATCAGAGGGTGCTTGAGGCCATCGGGCAGGGGGTGATGCCGGGTTGTCAGATCCTGGCCGCACGCAACGGAGTGGTATTTTATCACAAGGCCTTCGGACAGGATGTCTATGGCCCCGAGGGCCGTGCCGTTTCCCTCTCGGATATGTACGATCTGGCCTCCCTCACCAAGATACTGGCTACCACCCCTGTGGTGATGTGGCTTTCTGACAGGGGAGAGATACAACTGCGCGACAGACTCTCCAGATATCTTTCGGAATTAAGGCATACCGACAAGCAGTCGCTTACTTTTACTGAGGTGATGACGCATCAGGCAGGTCTGCCAGCCTATCTGGATTTTGTTCCCGATGTGACTTCCCGGGGTCTGTTGGGAAAAACCCCGGATGGGTATCCCCTGAAGGTGGCCGATTCCTTGTTTGCCTCTAAGGAGGTGCCCGGGTTAATCCGGGACCGGATTGCACACGCTGCCCTGTTGCCCGACAAGACCTATAAATACAGTGATCTGGGTTTTTATTTGCTCAAGGATTTGGTTCAGCAGGTTACAGATACATCGTTGGAGGTACTTACGGCTCAACGTTTCTACCGTCGTATGGGGGCTTCCTCCCTCGGGTACCACCCTCTGAATCGTTTTTCCCCGGAACGGCTGATGCCTACCGAGCGGGACACAGTCTTCAGAAAGCAGTGGATACGGGGGTATGTGCACGATCCCGGAGCTGCCTTGCTGGGCGGGGTAGGTGGTCATGCCGGGTTGTTTTCAACGGCCAATGACGCGGCCAAGATGATGCAGATGTTTCTCAACGGAGGGGTGTACGGTGGGGAGCGCTTTCTGCAGCAGCAAACCGTGGAAGAATTCACGGCAGCTCCTTTTGCCCGAAGCGGGAACCGCCGGGGTATCGGCTTTGACCGGCCTCAAAACCCGCCTCAACCAAATGGGCCCACTGCCACAGGGGTGAGCCAGCGGAGTTTCGGGCATTCCGGCTTTACCGGGACCTATGTCTGGGCAGATCCTGTTACCGGAGTGCAGTATGTGTTTCTGTCCAACAGGGTGTCCCCGGATGCTTCAAACAACAAGCTGTCTGCGTCGAACCTGAGGACAGATGTACATCAATTGTTGCTGGAATCTCTGGGCTTGGGGTCTCAGCCTCCGGCTTTCTTGGCCTTATAGCCTTTTTCGAGCAGAAACTGCACGATCTTGTCCCGGAAGTCGCCCTGGATCAGAATCTGTCCGTCTTTTGAGGATCCCCCCGTGCCGCAGCGGGATTTGAGAAGTTTACACAAGTCCTCACGGTCTTGGTCGCTCCCTACAAAATGCGCTACGAGGGTGACGACCTTGCCCCCTCTTTGCTTACGGTCCAGCAACACTCTGAGTTGCTGCTGACCGGGAGGCAGGGTTTGCTGCTGTTCGGAAGGCTCTTCGAACCTGAAGTCAGGGTTGGTGGAATATACCATGCTCCCTCTTGCTTGTGACTTCTCTTTCATATCAGTATTCCCAAAGGTCCTGTTCCCAGTTGAACAACGCTTCTTCCAGACGGCGGGCTTCCCGGAGGGCATCTTCGCCCTTGAAGAATTCGCTGATGGGACGGTTGTTGTACATATTGGAGATGGCGTATATCAGTCCGCTGTAACGGCGTTGCAGCAGGAAGTCATCATAGGAGAGGGAGGCTGCATCGTTTTGTCGGTTCATGACGGGCTGGGAAGCCAGAATGTCCCTTGCGTCGGGGAGAAATACCCAGAAAGTCTGCCGCATGGCTTTCTCAGTTTCTCCGGTGACAGCTTCCATCTCCTGGTCGTACACTTCACGCGGGATGACCCGGATAGGGCAGAGTCCGGTGATTCTCACTTCCATTCTGGATGAGGTCTTGTTGAACATATGTACCTCCTTGATAAGAAGCCGCTGTACCTGTTCGTACTGAGGTGTTTTGAAGATCACCGTGTCACGGGTTTCATCAATGTCATAGATCTTCTCGGTCACAGAGCCGGCCCCCATAGCCTCCAGAGCCTGCGCGCGGGTCAGAGGGGTGACGAACTCGTTTCCGAAGCCCTGAGGGGCGTACACGGTGAGGGAATCGGCCTCAACCGCATCCATGATGGTCCGGATCAGGCTCCGGTATCGTCCCATTGGGGTAGTGGGATAATACAGCGGCTGGTTGGCTTTCTCCTCCATGTCCACCATGCGCCACACCGTCTTTTCAAAAATGATATCGGCCTCCCTGACCGGGGTGTAGGGAGAGGGTTTTTTGATGTCCTGCCGGGAGTACACTTCTGTCCGGGAAGCCGGAACCTGGATGGAATCCGGCCAGGGCTGAGCCTGAACCAGTGTAGCCGAAAGGGCCCACACCAACAGTACTCCTGGGATTTTCATTCCTGATGCCATATGCAGCGCTTTAATTGATTCTGAAGACAACCGGAGCGAGGTCCCGAGTGGTTCCATCTGTTCCGGAAGCTTTGATTTCTTCTATATATACCTTGGTATTCTTCCCGAGGCTGTTGATGAGTTGCTTTTGCTCGGGGGTAAACCGGGCCGAGCGGGAGGTGTATTCCCTCAGGAAGGTGCCCTGAATGGCCGAAACCTTGAATTCCGTGACGGTGAATTTCATCTCGAACTCAAAGTTCTCCAGTTCTGCCTGCACAGCAACCTGGGCAGAAAGTGTGGATTTGTCAATCACGCCACCCTTGCGTCCGGCAACCTTTGCCACCGGGTCAGGGACGGTACGGACTCTGAATAGCATTTTGCCCATCTCGCGTACTTTTCCGTCCACAGGGGCGGTTACCGTTATGATCGCATTCCGTGAGGCATCCTTGGGCCGGGCGATATATCCCTGATCCTTCCGGATGAGTTCTCCGTTGTCCACTGTGGCCCGGATGCTTTCGGCCGGGACCCCGGAAACGGAGATGCTCACCGGATTGTCCACATTCAGGTAGAGCACATTCATCTTGGTGGGGGAGATAACGGCACTGGGGGTCCCTACCTGATAGGTGGAACTGAAGGGACGCCGGGTAAAACTGCCATCGGGATTGCGTACCTGAATCAGTCCCGAAAGGGTGTAGTTCCCGGCCGGCTGCCCATTGGCCTGATACAATCCCTTGCCGTTGACAACCTTCAGAGAGTCGAAGCGTCCGGTCATTTCGTAATCGAGTGTTCCATCCGGGAGTTTCCGGGAGCGGTAGGGCCCGACTAGGAACGTCGGGTTCCGGGTGCTGTCATACACGGCCAGCATTACCTGAGCCTGATAAGAACCTCCCTGAAGCACGTACCCGGTATTGGAGGTGACCACGGCTTCCAGTTTGTTGAACTTGAAGTCCCCCACATCGATCTGTTCCATCAGGTGCCTGATGATCTCAGCTTCGGCATTGCGGATGTCGGTCTGGATCTTGGACATATTGGTCAACACGGCCATCAGGGGCAGGTTCTCAAAATAATAGGACTCCCAGGTGAACCTGCTTTCGTCTATCTTTCTTTTCCGGTCGCTGGTATTCAGGCTTCGGGCGATGGAGGCAGCTGTGCCGGACTCCTTGCCCGCCATGGAGACCAGTGTTTCCCGGAACGATTCAATACGGGTCCTGAGTTCCCTTCCGTTCTTCTTGAAGATCATGATCTCAGCGGGGATGCTGGTGTTGTCCTTGGCTTTAATCTGGGCGACATCGATGATATACGGGTCTGTCAGGGCTTCGGCATCCTCCCCGTCAGCGGTACGCACGATGAGCCGTTTGAGTTCCTGGACGTAGGCCACCAGTGCATCGGCCTGAGAACGTACCTGGAGGGCTTTTTCGTTCCAGGGGCCGGCTTTTACCGGGTTGGCCGAGGCCTGCCGGGCCATTTGCTCATATATGATGCTGTTTTTGGAAGCAAAATTCCCGGTGGTGGTGTTCAACCCCTCGTCCACCATCACAAAGGCATCCAGCACATCCTGCGACACATTCAGTGCCAGGGTGGCGATCAACACCAGATACATCATGTTGATCAACTTCTGCCGGGGAGATTCTCGCATTTTAGCCATATCCTTCCCTTATTTGGCTTTCATGGCCGAAAGCATGTTCACATACACACTGTTCAGGGCTGCAAGGTTCTGGTTCAACTGAGAGATCTGTTCCTGATACCCTTTGTTCATCATGGCCAGATTGTAGTTGAGCTGTTCCATCTCGGCATTATACCCGCGGTTGTTTTCACTCAGTCGCGAGAAATCTTCACGCAGATTGCCCGAGAGCTTTTGGTAGGACTCCGTCAGGCGGGAAACGGAATCGCGGATGTCCCGGGTGGACTCCTGAAAAGATGAGGAGAGGTTGCCTGCTGACTGTGCCGCCTGCTGGATATTCTGTATATACTGGGCGCTGGCTGAAGCGACCATGGAAATATCGGCAATCTGACGGGCTGTTTGGTTGAGTTGCTGGATGGTGGATTGCAGCGAGTGAATGGCCTGTGGATCCAGCTGGTCCAGATTTCTGATCATCTTGTCCAGCCGGCTCAGGGCTGCAGTCGTGGTCGCCTCGGGCTGTGTTTTTCCAGGTTGTCCGGCCAGCTCGGGGTACACCAGAGTCCAGTCATAATCCTCCGGGGATGGTTCAAAAGCATAGAGGAAGAAGATGATGGCTTCGGTGGTGAGCCCGATGATGAGGAATAAGTCGGCAAACGGCCAGTGTTCGAGCTTGAAGAGGATGCCGATGATGACCACGGCGGCTCCCCAGCCGTACATGCGTCCCATAAAGGTGCGCCACTTTTTGCTGCGTACAATCTCGTTCAGTTTCATGGAATAATGGTTGAATGCGGGTTCAATATCTTGCGGTTTTTGTTGTATATCAGGGTTTAACGGGGTTATATGGAATTGCCCAGATAGTCCCGGACGCAGCGAAATCCAATGTAGGATTTGGCGGAATCCTGATATTCGTAAGTTCTCTTGCTGACCTGGAGAAAAATCTCGATGTCTTTCCAGGAGCCACCACGGATGACCTTGCGTTTCATTCTGGGTTCATCTCCCGGCAGGGCCTGGTATTTGTAATCGGGATTCATGTCGTTGACATACATATAGGCCGACTCGTCGTAAGCCGAGCTGGTCCATTCGGCCACATTGCCCGCCATGTCGTAGAGTCCGTAATCGTTGGGGAAGAAGGATGCCACCCGGGCCGTCTGAGCGAAGCCGTCGTCGGCGTAGCTGCCCCTGAGCGGCTTAAAGTTGGCCAGAAAGCAGCCCTCAATATTGCGGGTGTAGGGCCCTCCCCAGGGATACTTCGCCAGGGCCAGTCCGCCCCGGGCTGCATATTCCCATTCAAACTCAGTGGGCAACCGGTAATCGTGGACGGCTGAACGGCGGTTGCTGCTGAGGTGTTTGTTCAAAAGTTCTGTCCGCCAGATGCAGAAGGCATTGGCCTGCTGCCAGGTGATTCCGACCACGGGGTAATGACCGTAGGCAGGGTGCCAGAAGTACATCCTTGTGAGGGGCTCGTTGTAGGCGTGGCTGAAGTCCCTCACCCAGCATAAGGTATCGGGGTACACCGGAACTTCGTCCCACAGAATGAGGTCGGTCCTGCGTTCCAGATTCTTTTGCGCTCCCGTCACGGGGTCAATGACGGAGCCCTGGTAGCGGGACTGGTTGAAATCGAAGCGGTTCTTGTCCTGTGCTGCCTGTTTGAGGTCTGTCCAGAAGTAGCGGTACACCAACAACCGGGTGTCAATCTGGCGCTTTCCGAAAAACCTTTCATCGGGACGGTAGTATAACTCCTCAATGGCTTCCGCCTGATCGGGATCTTTGGGGTTGATGCGGGTCTTCCAGTTCAGGGGACGTTCCAGATCGTCCATACCCTCATAGGCTTCGCCTTCCAGGACAAAACCGGGGATACCCCGTTCGGCCATCTTCCGGCGCAGGATGGAATCGCGGACCCAGTGGACGAACTGGCGGTATTCGTTGTTGGTGATCTCCGTCTCATCCATATAGAAGGAATTGATGGAAATGGTGCGGGTGAAGGCATCCTGGGCGTAGGTGGGGTCCTCGTCATTGGGCCCCAGTTGCAGGGTCCCGGCAGGAATCCGCACCATCCCGTATGGCGCCGGTTCCAGATACCTGCCCCGGTCGTTCACGCCGATGAGTTCTCCGTTGCCCTGATCGCCGGTGAGCGCCTTGCAGCCGGCCAGAAGCAGCGGGATGATTGTGCATAGGAGAATCCTTCTCATGGGTATTGTCTTATAAATATCTTACACTCTTGTATTTCCCAGTATTTCTGTCTTTCCCCGCCCTGAAATGGTATCGGACCATAAATTCGTGGGACCCTCCTCTTGCGGGTTTTGTGTCCGGAACGGCAAGATCGTAAGCGTAACCAATCTGCAGCCCGCTGTACAAAGATATGCCTAAAAGCAGGGTCAGAGCATCGTGTCCGTACGAAAAACCTCCCCACATTCTTTTGTCGTACATGGCCAGGACACTCCCCGTGACGGAGGTGTGTACTCCGTTATGGCACAGCAGCAGCGAGGGCCTGATTGCCCACAATGGGTGGTTGAGTTGCCAGGTGTAGCCCGAGGTGAGGTAGAGTACACGTTTGAGCCGATCCAGGGAATCCCCCGGAGATAGAGTGGGCTCTGTGAGGTGGAGCACGGAAAGCCCGACGTAAAAGTTCCCGGTTTGGAAGCGGGTTCCCAGACTGAGGTCAATGGCAGATTTTTTCTCCTCGCTCTGAGTAGTAACGGGGGCTTCGGAGTCTTCTCCCCCCGTTTCGGAATCGTTTGGGAATGGTTTTGATGCGCGGTGGGCCAGCCCTGCACTCAGCCCAAGTCCAAGGGTGCCCTTTCCCAGGGGGGCGTGGTAGGCGTATGAGCCGGTTAGGAATACGTCCCTGTTGGGGCGGGCTTTGTCGCTGGCAACAGACAAGCCTGCGCCACCGCGAATCCCGACCATGCTCAGGGGCATTTCCACATGGGCAAAGGTGATGACCGGGCCTCCTTCAAGGCTGGTCCATTGGTTCCGGTGCCACAGTGTGGCTGTCATGTGGTCCTGGCTTCCGGTCCATGCAGGATTGAACCGCCCGGGCATCCACATGTACTGGCTGTGCTGCGGCAACTGCTGACTGGCAGATGGGAACGTCAGCAGCACGGTCAGGAACAGGAGAAGCACAGCAGCCTTCATGCGGTAATGGTTGGTTTGACGGCAAACAATATGCAAAGAAAACAAAATTCCCCTGACCCTCACGGGGGAAAAGGATATTTTCAGGCCTGTACCGAACGCATCCAGCGGTCGGGTAACTCTCCGGAGCAAGCCGTCTGGTAGTCTGCCTGAGTGCAGGCCAGGATGTTCGGGAGGCTGTCGCCATCGCAATAGGCTTCCATCCAGTATCGGTCGGTTTTGCGACTTTTGTAGAAAGTCAGGGTCTGGTCGTAGCCTTGCAATGGAATGAGGTAGCGAACAAACTGTCCGGGATCCAGAGCCGGATCCTCCTGTACTCTGCGGCTGAAGCCGTCCACAAAATACCACAGAATCTGTGCGGCCATCTGTGACGTTGCAAGGTTGCAGGTGGCATCGAAGACACCAAAGACCTGACAGTGTGTGGCGTTTCCTGCGAAGGAGGCCAGCTGGCAGATTTCTTCGGCATAGAGCCCGTTGGGAGAGGGATGGGCTGATGCAGGGGCATCTGAGCTGCGCACGGCATCCATCGTTATCCCGGTGATGCGGCTGTCTCTCAGGATGGGTTCGGCCAGAAGCATGTCGGTGCGGATCCGGCCCAGTCTTAGAGAGTCGCCCTTGCTGGTGTGCAGGTTGTCCCAAACATCGGCTGGGGTGAAGCATGCCTGGTGTCCCAGATTGTGGAGCAGGATATTTCCCGTGCTCACCCGGCGCATCAGGGGGGAGAGGCTCCCGGTGAGCGGATGGGTGCCCATCCCTATGCCGGGGGCCAGAGTGGTTACCCGGACGGGTGGACAGCCTTTGGGAAGATTGGGTATGGTGGCATGCAACAGGTCCGAAGAGCCTCCGGCGAGCAATAAGACAATCTGTTCGCCCCGAAGATAATCGGTGAGGTCTCGCAACCCGGTGTAGGTGTCTTCAAGGGAGGCCCCTTTCCTGAGATTTCCCAGGTCCATAAGGGTGCCATTCCATTCGGGGGCGCACAGGCGATACAGCTCTGAACGAATCTCCTCCACGGCAGCGGCTGCTCCGGGAATATCGCTCCCACGGTCTTCGGGAATGCCTGCAAATGCTATCGTGACACCTGCGGGAAGTTCGTCCGAGTCAGGATTCCTGCGCAGGATGTTCCAGCCCAGACAGCATCGGTCCCCACAAATGTCTTCGGGCAGAGTCTCCACGGGGAGCAGGTAGTCGGACAGAGGAAAGTTCATCAGGACTTTTTCCTTGAGGTTCGGGGGCTCTTTTTTTCTCCGGAGGCAATGATCTTCAGACAGTCCTGATAGCTTAGCGTTGCCGCATCGGTTTTCTTGGGTATTTTGAAGTTGCTTTTCTTTTGCTTGATATAGGGGCCCCAGCGGCCGTTGAGAATTTGCACAGAGGGGTCTTCTTCAAAGGTCTTGATAACTTTGTTCTTGTCGGCCTCCCGTTTTTCCAGAATAAGCTGGATGGCCCTCTCTTCGTTGATGGTCATCGGGTTGTCTTGTTCAGGACGGAGGGAGTAGAATTGGGACTGGTGTTTCAGGTAGGGGCCGAACCGGCCAATGGCCGCAGATATTTCCTTGCCTTCAAAAATCCCGACCTTGCGGGGCAGGCGGAACAAATCAAGTGCTTCCCGCAGCGTAATGGTCTCAATGAGCTGCCCTTTTAGGAGGCCTGCAAAACGCGGCTTTTCGGAGTCTGAGGTTTCTCCCAGCTGCACCAGAGGACCATAGCGTCCCACCTTCACGATGACTGGTTTCCCGGTTTCCGGATCAGTGCCCAGAATTCGTTCTCCGACGGTGCGTTCGGAATGTAGCATGGTTTCTTCCACCTTATTGTGAAAGGGATGATAGAATTCCTGGAGCATCCGGGTCCAGGGCAGACTGCCTTCAGCGATTTCATCGAACTGCTTTTCAACAGATGCGGTGAAGTGATAATCCAGGATGTCCCTGAAGTGTGCCACCAGAAAATCATTGACAATAAACCCGATATCGGTAGGGAAAAGTTTGGCTTTCTCGCTTCCGGAAGTCTCAGAGCGGGCCTCGCGGGCGATGCGCTCCTGCTGGAGCGTCAGCACAACGAAAGAACGCTCCGTTCCGGGACGATCTTCCTTGACCACATATCCCCGCTGCTGAATGGTTGAGATGGTGGGGGCGTACGTTGAGGGACGTCCGATGCCGAGTTCCTCTAGCTTTTTCACCAGACTGGCTTCGGAGTATCTCGGGGGGTGGAGGGTGAAGCGTTGTACCGCCGTGATTTGCTCACCGAGCAGCTGTTCGCCAATGACAAGGGGAGGAAGGAGATTGCCGTTTTCCTCCTCGTTCTCCTCGTCACTCGATTCGATATAAAGTTTCAGAAAGCCGTCAAACCGGATGACTTCGCCTGTGGATACAAATTTTTCGGGGGCCGCAGATACTTCAATGATGGCGGTGGTCTTTTCCAGCAGCGCATCGCTCATCTGGGAGGCCACCGTGCGTTTCCATATCAGTTCGTACAGCCTTTTTTCTGCAGCGGTTCCGGATATCTCAGCCTTCTCCATATGGGTAGGCCTGATGGCTTCGTGCGCCTCCTGAGCGCCCTTGGAGCGGGTCTTGAATTGCCGGGTTTGGGCGTACTTGTCCCCAAAACTCTGAGTAATCACTTGCCGGGCCATGTGGAGGGCGGTCTCGGAAAGATGTACCGAGTCGGTACGCATATAGGTAATTTTCCCGGCTTCGTACAGCCTCTGGGCCACCGACATGGTTTGCGCCACCGGGAATCCCAGCTTGCGGCTGGCTTCCTGCTGCAGTGTGGAGGTGGTGAAGGGGGGAGCAGGACTTTTCCGGGAGGGTTTGGTGGAGAGGTCAGACAGCGTGAAGGTGGCCTGAAGGCAATGTTCCAGAAAGCGCAGCGCCTGATCTTCGTGCGCAAAGCGTTTGTCCAGCTCGGCTTTCAGGATGCCGGTCCGCGAAGGATCCTGGATGTGAAAACGGCCGGTCACTCTGAAAGCCGACTGGGATACAAAATCCAGAATTTCCCGTTCGCGTTCCACCAGCAGGCGAACCGCTACCGATTGGACCCTGCCTGCCGAAAGCGCTGGTTTCACTTTTTTCCACAAAACCGGGGAGAGTTCAAAGCCCACCAGGCGGTCCAGAATTCTGCGGGCTTGCTGGGCATTGACCAGGTTCTGGTCCAGAGTGCGGGGGTGTTCAATAGCGTGCAGAATAGCTTCTCGGGTGATTTCGTTGAAGACAATCCGGCGGGTGTTCTCGGGTTTCAATCCCAGAACCTCTGCCAGATGCCAGGCAATGGCTTCTCCCTCACGGTCTTCATCGGAGGCAAGCCAGATGGTGGCAGCATCGCGCGAGGCTTTTTTTAACTCGCTGACCAGCTTCTTTTTGTCTTCGGGGATAATATATTGCGGACGGAAGTTGTCTTGTACCTGGATGCCCAGATTCTTCTTGTCCAAATCCCGGATATGTCCGAAACTGGACTTGACCGTGAATCCGTTGCCCAGGAACTTTTCGATGGTCTTGGCTTTGGCCGGTGATTCCACAATTACAAGGTTCTCTTCCATGCGCTTGGTACTTCGTCGTTTGTTGCTGTAAAATGCTGCAAAGTAAAGCAAAAGCCGTAGTATCTTCAAATAAATGCTGAATAATTCCTAAATTTGTACTCCTAATGCACACACTATGGGCGTGACTGGTAAGATCATTCGCTGGATTTGGATTGTTCTCTTTTCCAGCTTGTTGGTGCTTGTTTTGCTGTTTTTCCTGATCTCTAAAGGATGGCTGGGCTTTATGCCTTCGTTTGAGGATTTGGAAAACCCTCAGAAGAATCTGGCTACCGAGGTCTATTCGGAGGACGGCAGGGTGTTGTGTACCTTCTATGTGGAGAACCGGGTCGCTGTGGAATATGAAGATCTTTCGCCCCATCTGGTGCATGCCCTAGTTGCCCGGGAGGACCACCGTTTTTACAACCACTCCGGTATTGACGGGCCGGGACTCGCCCGTGTCGCGTTTAAATCCCTTTTGCTGATGCGGCCCGAAGAGGGTGGAGGCAGTACCATTACCCAACAGCTTGCCAAGAACCTCTTCCCCCGCGACACCTTGCGCAATCGGTTCGTCGTGCTGCGTTATGCCAATCTGGCCCTGTCCAAGTTCCGGGAGTGGGTTACCGCTGTGAAACTGGAGCGCAATTATACCAAGGAAGAGATAATTGCTATGTACCTCAGTACGGTTTCTTTCGGGCATGATGCCTACGGAGTGAAATCGGCTTCCATGACCTTTTTCCAGAAATCTCCCGATTCCCTCAAGGTCGAAGAGGCCGCGTTGCTGATTGGCGTGCTTAAGGGGCCTACCCGATACAGTCCAATAAGGAATCCCGAGCGTTCCCTGACACGCCGCAACGGGGTGTTGCGCAAGATGCAGGAGCACGGTTTTCTGACCCGGCGGGATTGTGATTCGCTGGTTCAGATCCCGATAGCGTTGAATTTCTCGCTTCAGAACCACAATGCCGGCTCCGGAACCTATTTCAGGGAGTACCTACGGGTGATCATGAACAAGAAAAAGCCGGTTCGTTCCAAATACCGCAACCCGGTGAGTTACCGCGAAGATTCTCTGCAATGGTTTACCAACCCGCTCTTTGGCTGGTGCAACAAGAACCTGAAGCCGGACGGAAGTCCCTATGACCTGCGAAGAGACGGGTTGCGGATATACACGACCATCAATTATACGATGCAACAGTATGCGGAGCAGGCTATGTCAGAGCATATGGCCTATCAGCAGGCCATATTCTTCAGAGAGAAGAAGGGCCGTACCAAGGCCCCCTACGCTGCTGAGATTGCTGATTCGGAGATAACCCGCAGTATGGAACGTGCCATGGTTCAGTCAGAACGCTTTGTGGATATGCAGGCAGCCGGGGCTTCCAGGCAGCAGATTGAGCGGGCATTCCGGACCCCGGTGCAGATGAGGGTGTTCACCTGGAAGGGTGAGCGGGACACGGTGATGACTCCCTATGACTCCCTGCGCTATTACAAGCATTTCCTCAGGGGAAGCCTCATGGCGATGGATCCCCACAACGGACATGTGCGGGCATATGTGGGGGGGATCAATTTCAAATATTTCAAATGGGATGGGGTGATGATGCAGAAGCGTCAGGTTGGCTCCACCTTCAAACCATTTCTATATACCCTGGCGATGGAAGAGGGGCTTTCTCCCTGCCAGAAGGTGCTCAATGTGGAGCAGGCGTTTACCGTTGGCGACACGATATGGATTCCGGGCAGTTCCGGGCCGGAGGCATACCTCAACCAGGAGGTGACCCTCAAGTGGGGACTGGCTGCATCGGAGAACAATATCACAGCCTGGTTGCTCAAGCAGTTCTCTGCCCGGGCCGTGGCGGAAATTGCCCACCGTATGGGCATCACCAGCCGGATAGACCCGGTACCTTCCATCGTGCTGGGAACTCCTGAAATTTCTCTTGCCGAGATGGTTGCTGCCTATTCGGTGTATGCCAACAAGGGCATTTACACCCAGCCGGTAATGGTCACCCGGATTGAAGACCGGACCGGGGTGGTGCTTGCAGAAAACTTTATCCCCCACACCGAGGAGGTTTTGAGCGAACGCACTGCCTATATGATGGTTTCCTTGCTGCGCGGGGTGGTCAACGGGGGTACTGCCGGTCGTCTCAGAGGTCAGTACGGGATGCGGATGGATATGGGGGGTAAAACCGGTACCACCCAGAACCATGCCGATGGATGGTTTATCGGGATCACCCCGGACCTGGTGACCGGAGTCTGGGCCGGGGGAGAGGAGAACTCCATCCATTTCGACAACCTGAACTATGGACAGGGTGCCCGGATGGCGATGCCTGTGTTTGCCCTGTTTATGCAGAAGGTGTACGCCGACCCCAGAATCAATCTGACTCAGGAACCGTTTGAGGCTCCGCAGGGAATGCCCTGGAATATTGACTGTGACGAGCCAGTCAGTGCGAGTGGGAGTAATGTGTTGCTTGAGGAGGTCTTTTGATCAAAGCCCGAATCCCTTTCGGAAGCTGGCCAGTGACTTGTAGTATTGTACCGGAAGCCCTTCCGCAGGATTAGGCCCGATGGTGCCCCCAATCAACGAGATGCGTGTGGCATCGTCCTTCATCTCTTCGCAGAGCGTTTTGAGATAATCTGACACATCCTGCCTGTTGGAAATCACAGCGCACAAGGCGTCATCGGCCTCGATTTTTCGGGCAGTCGTGGCTACGGCATGTGCTGAGAGCCCCCCTCCCAGATAGACCACGCGATGCCCTTCTTTCCTGAGTTCATACCAGCAAAACAACAGAGGGAGTTCATGATGATAATCCTTGGGCAGGAACAGGAGGGTGGTCCGGGGTTTATGGTTCCGGGGTGGGACGAGGGTCTCGATGGCTGTGTGCATCTTTCTGCGCAAGAGGCTTGTGATAAAGACTTCCATGCCGGCAAGGTGCGGTTCCAGGTTCCACAGCAGAAAGATATGTTCCACAAAGGGGAAAAAAACTTCCGAAGCAGCTCGTTCAAAGCCTCTCTGGAGGATGAGGGTGGAAAAAAACTTCTCAAATTTCTCCTCGTCCATCTGGATGGCTATCATTTTGAGCAACTCCGTGTCCTGTGTGGCATGAGTGCTCCGTACATCTAAATGACGGCGCACCTGTTCCCGAAGTTCCTCTTCGGAGAGCCCGATCAGCTGGGAAATCTTTACCCGCTGACGAATCAGGAAGGCCAGAGAGGCCAGAATTCTCAACTGTGTTTCAGAATATTGCCGAATGTTGGTGGATGTTCGTTCCGGTGTGAGGATGTGGTAGCGCTGTTCCCAGGTTCGGATGGTGTGGGCTTTAACCCCAGTGATGGCTTCCAGATCGCCAATGGAATAGGTAGTCATAAAATTACTTGTTCTTGCAGTCGCAAGATAGTAATTATTTGCGAACAACCATCAGACCGTCACGGATGGGTAGTATTATCTGTTGTACTCTTTTGTCGGAAGCAATCTTATCGTTGAAATTCCGGATGGCTGTGGTGGCAGGATCAGTGCCGGTTTCTGAACCGGAGGCCTTGCCATACCACAGCACGTTATCGGCCAGGATGTATCCGGGCGTTTTGGTTACGGGATACACCACATCGTAGTACGATGCGTACTGGTTTTTGGCTCCGTCAATAAACACCAGGTCGTAGGTGTCCTCAAACTTGGGAATCAGTTCCAGGGCATCTCCGACGTGCAGCCTGATCTGCGGCTCCAGGGGGGAACGTCTGAAGAAGCCGGCTGCAATCTCTGCCATTTCATCATTGACCTCAATGGTGTCCAAACGGCCCTCCGGGCCCAGGCCTTCGGCAAGACACAAGGCAGAATAGCCCGTGAAGGTCCCGATTTCCAGAATGCGCCGGGGTCGGATCATGTGGCTGAGCATGCTCAGCAGCCTGCCCTGGAGGTGACCCGAAACCATCTGGCCATAGAGCAGCTGTGCGTTCGAGAAACGGTATATTTCGTGCAACAATTCGTTTTCCGCTCCCGCATAGCGGAGGATGTATTCCTCGGGAATTTCGGGAAAGGTGTTCATTCACTGATAGATGAGCTGTGATAAGGCATCCTGTCTGAAGATGTCCCGGGCAATCCCGATGAGTTGTCCGGAGGATATTTCATTGATTTTGCGATACACTTCACACATGGGTTCAACGTTCCCAAAGACCAGCATACTCTTGCCAATGGAGAGCATCTGGTGTTCCAGGCTCTCGTAGCCGATGGCCAGTTGTCCGGTGAGTTGCTGCTTGGCCTTGCTCAGTTGCAGGGTGCCCAGGGGTTGTTCCCGAAGCTTGTGAAGCTCCTTGAAGACAATGTCCCGGCTACGTTCCAGCCTTTCCTTGTCGGTGCTGAAGTACAAAGTGCAGATACCCGTGTCGGTAAAGGGGGTATAGGAGGCTTCCACATTGTATGAGAAGCCATTGCGTTCTCTAAGGGCCATATTCAGCCGGGTGTTCATTCCAGGACCTCCCAACAGGTTGGTCAGCAGAAATAGGCCGTAACGGTTGGGATGGTGCTGATCGTAGCCCGGGCTGCCCAGCAGGCAGTGAACCTGATGGGTGTGCTTGCGAACCTCCTTGAAGAAGGGCTGATATCCGGTGAATCGTTCCCGGGGTGGGGCTCCTGTCCTGGGCGGGATGGTTGCCAGAAATCTTCCGGCGTAGTGCAGCACGGAACGGAATGGTACCGGACCTACAGAGGCAAACACCATTCGGTCGGTGGTGTAGTGCCGCGCGATGAAGGAAAGAATTTTCTCCCTGTTCAGCGTTCGCAGGGTATGGCGTGTGCCCAGGATGGGAT
>DFUR01000088.1 GCA_002380425.1 Bacteroidales bacterium UBA4181 | reverse complement strand
GCTAAAGCTATTCAACCGGAATACAATATATCCCTGCTCTAAAATTTCAATGTATTTTTGAACTGTAACCTTATTTATGCCTATTAGCTGAGAAAGCTCATTAAAATTTACTTCGTTCCCCATTTGCAATGCTAAGGCCTGCAACAATTTTTCAAGGACTTCTGGTTTTCGGATATCCGAAAATGCTAAAATATCACGATACAGGTAGCTATTGACAAGATTTTTTAATACTTCGCGTTCCTTCCCTTGATTATTAATAACATCAGGATAAAACCCATATAACAAGCGATTCTCAATCTGTTGTTCTGACTTAATGAATCCTATTCCGTTTTCATATTCTTCCCACGAAATCGGGAATAATTCGTATTCCCATTTTCTTCCCGTTAAAGGTTCATTTAGCTCGTTCCCCAAATCGAATGAGGAAGAGCCGCTAACAAATAATTGAACGCCCTTGAATTGGTCAGTAATAATTTTTAAAGTCAAACCAATTCCCGGAATCCTCTGAGCTTCATCTATAAAAACATACTTATACTCCCCTATAAATGTTCTGATTTGCTCTGTAGTTGGACTTTGCAAAAGATTTCTTACGGATGGATCATCAGCATCCAGAAATAAGAAATCTGTATCTTTAAGAATCTTATTTAACAATGTCGTTTTCCCAACTTGTCGAGCCCCAACAACAACGATAGCTTTCCCGCTGTTTATCCTTTCAATTATGGCGCTTTCGATAGATCTCGTAAACATTTTTTATTTCAAAGGTAAGATCAAATATCGTAATAACCAAATGTTATAACATTAAGTCATTACGATGACCAATCATTAGCATCTATCCAGCGAGAAAATGGCCAGATATCACGACTTCAAGGCTGTAATGGGCACAACATACACCCCATCCGGGCGCTTGAATGCGGCTTGGGACATGCCGCAGATAACACCCAATACGGCCGGCACAATCGCTTGTTTCTGTACAAATCTCTCACGCAACCGCAACAAATTTCCGGCTGCCTCATCCACTTGATTCATCCCCAGTTATATTTCAAAGGCACCCCAGCGCCCATCAGGCAATTGCACGACTGCATCAATTTCGGTGTTGTTATAATCTTGATAATGAAGAAGCTGACCACGTTTTGCCACACCATTTGGGACCCTCAATGCAAAACGCTCCAAAAGCACTCAGCATGGATTCAATCCGGGCGTCAACGATGCGGGGTCTGTAGTTCTTGAGTTCCATAATGGTTGATTTACTGAAACATCCTTGACGCCAATATACACCATTCCGTGAGATTTGGACATTTCATTCCGTGAGATTCCGTTCATCACTCCCCCGTTAGCAGAGGGTTCATCACCCTGCCCAGAAACAAAATACACCCGGTGGTCCTGTCCCTGATCAAATAAATAAACGGCCTGTCGGCGCGGAACTGGTACCCCAGCGGCGTAGTGCCCCTGACACGCACCACAACCGCCGTTGCAGCTGCAGCCTCAGTCCCCTCTTCGTTCACTTCTACAAATGTCTTGTGAAGCACCTGCGAAATATACAGAGAGTCTTTTGCGGTCATTGCGGAAAAATCAGCCTTACTGGGATTGAAAGCATCGGTCATTCCCATTTTAATGAGCTCAGAAGAGAGGTCATAGGAACAAGTCGTTTTGAATCGGGGCAGGTTTACCCTCACTTCTTGCTGCGTCATCGAAGACATCCAACGTTCAACAGTAGTAGCCGAAAGCATCAGCTCCAGGTTCCCAATGCGGAGATTACGTTCCGGGAGCAGGACCACCATGGACAATTCTTTGCCGGCATACGGCAGCTCCAGCATCTGGAGGGTATCATTTTGAAAATAGGATACCCTTTCCGTCTGAGACATCATCGGCACCATCACCGTTTCTGTGCCATTCAACCAAAAAACAACCGGAGCCGTGTTGGCAGTGTTTAACTGTTTGTCCCATTTCCCCTTAAAATAAATGGCATTGGTCAGCACCAGGCGGGTCAGCTGGTTCAGTGCACCGGGTGGAATGAGTTCTTTGATCTTGTCCTGAGTTTTCTGCTCCACCCATTGATTGATGATCTGGCGACTGCCTTCGGTATTGGTTTGATAATCAAGCGCCTGAATGCCCCCCTGATAGCTTACGGTCCCCGTCCGCATAAAATCATCCCTGAAGGGGTATTCCTTTTGAGGCCACAGAGCATTGGCAATGGACAACTGATACCCTTCCTTGCCCTGCATCCGCGCCAACAGAGCGGAGAATGCCGGGTGAAGCCGCGACTGTTTCAGCTCAAAATGCATCACTCTGGCCATCTGGGCCTCCGTCTCCGACCGGGCTCCGGCATAGGTCATTGCCAGCGCGGAGGAAATACTAAAGGGTGAAAGGAACAGATTCTTTCCCTTTTGGTCCTCCCTGGAACTGAGCGCCCGGTACACATCAAAAGCAAAATTGTTATTCCCTGTGACTACAGAAGCCACGCTACCTTCAGGGGCAGTAGCTCCGGGAACCGTGGTTTCAGAACTGCTCTGCACTATTGGCTGCACAGTTGACCCGCAAGCCGACACCAGCCAGACAAGCAAGAAAATAAACAATCTCTTCATCGTCGCAATATTATTGGTAGAACTTGTTATTCAAAATGGAGGCGTTATTTTGACATTTTTTTAATTGTTGCCTTGGCTTTACTCAATTCCACCCACTCCTTGAACTGCGTTTTTTGCATATCATTAAGAATCGCCAGGACTTTCTCTTCACGTTCTTGCCGGATTCTTTTGAATACTTTCATGAAGGGCTGCGATTTCCTTTCAATTCTTTTAGTATTCCTTTGAACTACTCTTGCTATTTTCTTTGCGGATGGGTTTCTATCGGAAAATCTTTCTCCAGAACGTTTCACTGTCGAATACAAAGCAGGCATTAACGTCCTCTGCGCTTCCTTAACGACCTTATTAAGAGATTCTGCGTACACGGCCGTTAATCTGATTTTTTGGCTCTCTGTCAAGTCGGTTACTGTAAGAGCCATATCGGCAATAATCTGCTCTGGCTTGCTTCCTTCAGAAACGGACATTCCGTCGATCTTCAGGGGAACTTCGAATGGGTCGGGTATGTTATCGTAAAACGATGATGGTGTCGGGGCCTGGGCACGAGCATTAAAAGTTAGCGCAATGGTCAGAAGCAATAATGTGATTGTTTTCATGGATGATAGTTATTTAATAACGAGGTACATCTTACTATTGACGATTGTCCCGATGAATTGTAACACTCGTTTAAAGGTACTTAATATTTCCATACATTCGGGCTTGGAGAATCGAACCATTGAAGAATTTTGGAAAGAGTACAAATTATCAAATCAATCACCAATCAATGTAGCTTAACCTTGTGTCCAAAAAAAGTTTGCAAGTCCAGTTTGTGGTTATAAACTAAAACCGAATACAAAATTTACATCCTCCGAGCAAGGATTGGCAACAATCTGTCCGAATACGGGCAGAGAGAATGAGTCACTAAGTTTCAGTTCCTTCGTCGCTTTCAGAGAGATGTTTACCATCTGGAAGCCAGATTTCATCTCCCCGTCATTGTCCAGGTGATACCAGTTGCTGGTCCATGGCGATGCTCCGGCAGCCAGAGTAAGCCCGATGTCCTTTATGCTGGTTGCGTAGGAAACTTCCACGTAAGAGGAATACCGCTTGCTGCCATCTGCTTTATAGTCTGCTCCGTAAAGCAGGGTATTCCAACTGATTGATAAAGGCAGTGCATCTCCAAATGAATAAGCAAGAGAGCCTTCGTAGAAATGAGTGCCCGAACTCTTGCCAAACCGGAAGTAGTTTCCACCAAACCAATAGTCGGTGACCATCAAGGTGAGACTTCCCAGGCTGTAGGAAAGATAGAGGTCGGCTTCTTTTGCAGAACCTTCATAATTGACCGATCCCCACATCCCCAAGGCAAGATTCCCGACGGAAACCGATGCTGTCGGTTGAACGTTAATACCTTCATAGCCAGAAACCTTTGAACCACGCCAGACATAAGAGCTGACAACATCGGCACCCACTGAAAAATCTGGTCCATCTTGCGCAGACACGGAAAAACAAAGAGAAGAAAAGAGAAAAAACAAAGCAATGATTTTAAAGAATGAGGTTTTCATAGAGATGTTTTTATAAATGTTCGAAACACATACATAGCAACAAGGTTGCACGTAGCACCTCTGGGCCTTTCAGAAAGGCTATTTCCGAAAGGTGAAGTGTGGCATCCGTCGGGATCAGTCTGCGACCCTTTGGGCATCCATCCCCCCCGATGACAAAAAGATGGAGCGGAGGGGATAGTTTCCACAATACAGATCAAATCGATGTACTGTAATTATATTTTGCAAATATATGCAATTTTATAACTAATCAAAACGATTTAATTATAAAATGAAAGGAAAGATAAAAAAAATGTGTTAAAGTGAAAATATGGCCGGTTGACTCAGGGGAATCTACACTACTATGTGAGATAGCAATAAAGTTTAAAAGAATCTTTCCCCAAGAAGTTGCCACCAGAAACGGCTTCAGACGTAGAGCCTTGTGGAGTATAGTTGAATATTTTCCCTGAAACTGTTGTAGAAGACAGGGGCACCAATAATGCCTGGATAATAATTTCTGAACCGCCAACCACAGACAGCTCTACGCAAGAGGTCTCAAAGCCAACTCTCACCCTCTCTTCCGGTCCAGGCAACGGTACTGAATGGCTTCGGCGATGTGGGGGGCGCGTACCTGTTCGGAGCCGTCCAGATCGGCTATGGTACGGGCCAGTTTCAGGATGCGGTCGTAGGCCCGGGCCGACAGGCCCAATCGGTTCATGGCGGCACCGAGCAACGCCCGGCCAGCAGCATCAGGGGTACAGAAGCGACGGATCAGGACAGCGGGCATTGCAGCATTGGTATGCACGGTATGTATATGTACGGCATGGGCGGGCAAAGCGTGGCTGTTGACATCACATCCGGAGGAGACAATGCCGCTGGATGTGATTCCCGTGTATGAGTTACTGCCGGAAGCACCTGAAGAAAAACGTTGCTGCTGGAATGTCCGGGCACGCACCACCCGTTCCCGGACGGCAGCACTCGACTCCGAAGGGGTGGGTCGCGACAAAACCTCAAAGGTCAAAGGAGACATCTCCACATGCAGGTCTATCCGGTCCAGCAAAGGGCCGGATATCCGGTTCCTATAGCGTTGCACTTCACCGGGGGTACACACACAGGCCTTGTCCGGATGCCCGTAGTAGCCACAGGGGCATGGGTTCATGGCGGCCACCAACATGAAGCCCGCCGGAAATTCGGCACCGTAGCGGGCGCGGACAATCCTGACGGTTCGTTCTTCCAACGGCTGACGCAATGCTTCGAGCACAGAGCGGGGAAACTCCGGAAGTTCGTCCAGAAAGAGCACCCCGTTGTGGGCCAGGGACACTTCCCCGGGACGAGCCACCGCTCCACCGCCCATCATGGCCACAGCACTGATGGTGTGGTGCGGAGCGCGGAAGGGGCGGGCATAGATCAGGCCGGTCCGGGGCGACAGATGACCGCCCACAGAATGAATAGCCGTAGTTTCCAAAGCTTCATCCATATCCATTGGAGGCATGATGCCGGGAATTCTTCTTGCCAGCATGGTCTTTCCTGTACCCGGAGGGCCAATCATCAGCAAGTTATGCCCCCCGGCCACAGCCACTTCCATGGCTCTCCGGACATGTTCCTGGCCACAGACATCAGTCAGGTCGGGCACATCCCCTCCCGAATATAGGCTCTGTATCCGTCCAGTAGGAGGGGCAGGAGGGGCAGGCCCTCCCTGCAGAAAACCCACAACCTCTTGCAGAGAAGCAAAGCCATAGACATCAAGGCCTTCGACCACCGAAGCCTCCTCAACATTGGCAGCAGGAATAATCAGTTGTTTGAACCCGTCCGCACGGGCCTGAAGAGCGATGGGCAACACCCCACGGATGGGCTGCACCCCGCCATCAAGGGACAGTTCCCCCATCAGCATGGCCGAGGGATTCAGAGAGGCTGAAATCTGTCCGGAGGCAGCCAGAATAGCCACGGCCAGAGGAAGGTCGTAGGCAGAGCCTTCCTTCCTGACATCGGCAGGAGCCATATTGATGATGATTTTTCGCCCGGGCATACGGTATCCTGAGCAGGACAAAGCAGCGTCCATACGTTGCTGGCTTTCCTTGACGGCCACATCCGGCAGGCCAACCAGGAAAAATCCAACCCCGTTACCTGCACTAACCTCAATGGTTACGGTAAACGCCCGGACTCCGCACAAGGCACTGCCATAGGTTTTGACAAGCCCCATGACAGCATCAGCCCAGTACCTGAAGAGCCCGGTCGAGACGACGAAGCACCTCATCCCTGCCCAGCAGGGAGGCAACATCCTGCAAATCGGGCCCGAAGGTTCCGCCAACAAGAGCAATGCGAAGCGGTATCATCACCGCGCCCATCCCAATCTGAGCACTGGCCACAAATGCAGCCACGGCCTCATGAATATCCAGAGGGGTAAAAGTGGGCAGAGCCTCCAGCACCTCCCTGAGTTGACTCAGGAGGGCAGGGGTTTCCGGCTTCCAGCGTTTTCTCACGGCCTGCTCGTCGTACTCCTGAGGAGCAATAAAGAAAAAGGAACCCTGTGCCCACATCTCATGCACAAAATTCACCCTTCCCCGAAGCAATCCGCACACGCTGGCCACAAAGTCAGGGGAAGCCTCTACTTGTTTCACCCTCAGTATCGGAGCCAGGTCCCCGGCCAGCTGAACATCCGTACGAGCCAGAAGATATTGATGGTTGAACCATTTGGCCTTCTCCAGGTCGAAACGGGCTCCGGACTTGCTGATCCTATCGAGCGAGAACGAAGCAATCAGGTCCTCCATGCTCATCAACTCCTGATCGGTACCCGGATTCCATCCCATCAATGCCAGGATGTTCACCACTGCCTCGGGATAATAGCCACTCTCCCGATACCCGCTGGAAATCTCCCCGCTCACAGGGTCCTTCCATTGCAAAGGAAACACGGGGAAACCCAGCCGGTCGCCGTCCCTCTTGCTCAGCTTTCCGTTTCCTTCAGGCTTGAGCAACAGGGGCAAATGGGCAAAACGAGGCATGGTGTCTTCCCACCCAAAAGCCTTGTACAACATCACATGCAGCGGAGCAGAGGGAAGCCATTCTTCCCCACGGATTACGTGAGTGATCCCCATAGTGTGGTCATCCACGATATTGGCCAGGTGGTAGGTGGGCATCCCGTCCGATTTGAACAACACTTTATCGTCCAGCAGATGTGACTGCACACGAACCTCACCGCGAATAAGGTCATCCACCAGAATCTCGGTATCGTCCGGGAACTTGAAACGTATGACATACGGGGTGCCGGATTCCAGACGCTCCTGCAGCAGAGAGGGGCTCAAAGACAAAGAGTTATTCAATCCGTCACGGGTACGCACATCGTACTGAAAGGTTGACCCGTTTTGCTCGGCATCCTTCCGTCTGGACTCCAACTCCTGAGGCGTGTCAAAGGCATAATAGGCCCAACCCGTTTCAACCAGTTGGCGTGCATAAGGTTCATACATGGGTTTGCGGTCCGACTGCCGGTAGGGAGCACAAGGCCCCCCCATATGTACCCCTTCGTCAAAGCCGATACCCAGCCAACTCAAGGCTTCAATAATATACTCCTCTGCACCAGGCACAAAACGGCCCTGATCAGTATCTTCGATCCGCAATATCATTGCTCCGCCATGCTGACGCGCGAACAGGTAATTATATAGCGCCGTACGTACCCCCCCAATATGAAGCGGTCCTGTGGGACTGGGCGCAAAACGCACCCTGACTTTTCCTTGATCCATACATTCCTGAAGTTTGAACGGGTAAAAATACAAAAAACCGCCCACAAGGAGCGGTTTTATCGCAAAATATCTATTATTTTTTTAGAATTTAAATCCTAAGGTCGCGTAAAGCCTGGAGGCATTTGTCTTGACTGGAGATACAAGATACGCTGAAGCCGTTTCATACATTCGCACGTTCTCCTTCTGTGCCGTGTACACATAAGCTACATCCAGATAGAAATCACTGAACCTCCAGCCAAGGCCCGCAGAATAGGTCTGGAGCTTGAGATTCCGGAAGTAATTATCCGCATCCGGGCTACCGTAATAGGCATAACCGGCACGGAAGGAAGTAATCCCCGCACGAATCTCACCCCCAACCCTCAGATTTCCGGCACTGCGGGCCAGTGTGGTGATTTGGTTGCGGATATCCATTTCAAAACCAGGGTCGGCGCTCATCTTGAAATCAGCATTCCCATAGTCCACCCATTCGTAGTCCACGCTGAGCAACCCAATCTCTCCAAACTGGAAGGAAGCACTACCGATGTAGCGGAAGGGAGAACGTATCTTAAAACCGTATCCCTCTATCACATAATCATCTGAATACACAACTGGCTCATCCTCTCCACCGATAGCCGGGTCCTTTTTGTAGTAAGCATCCATATAGGTTTCCTGGGTGGCATCCAGATCATACCACGTAGGGGTATGAACGGCCAAACCCAGACGCAAACTGGGAATGGGACGATACACCGCACCTGCCTTGAGGTTTAACCCCCAGCCTGTGATTTTAAAATAGTCCGTAAACCAAAAACCTTCGAGATATTCAAACGACCCTGGAGCCCACTCTTTATGGTCCATCGTTTCCTTGTATTCCACATCCTGAATGCCCAGCGTTGCTCCCAGGTACAGAGTACTCATCCAGTTGGCACCCACCGAAACCGCATACTCCCCGATGCCTCCGCGAACTTTAAGCGACCGGATGACCTCCTGACCGTAAGTGCCCTCCATAGTGAAATCACTGTAGTAGGGCTCTGGCTCAAGGCTGGAACTGTAGCCCCATTAGTGTCCCGTTAAAAT
>DFUR01000089.1 GCA_002380425.1 Bacteroidales bacterium UBA4181 | reverse complement strand
AAAGAAGGTTGATTTGAAGACTGCGGAGCAGAAATCTTTTGAGAAGCTCTCCGCTAAGGTCTTGTCTCAGATTAGGGGCGGATACGACTGAGAATCTGGTATCTCCCAGAGTCCTCTTCTGGTTTGCATCGTCGTTTTGTTGATTTTCTTCGGATTAATCAAGTGTTTTCTGAGTTTTTTATAACAGTTCATTGTGTAGTATTATCTCTGAAAATTTATCTTCATACTTAAGATTTTATGTTAGTGCCTAAGCGATTATTTTTTTTATACCCACTAAGTCTGGCTATCGCGGGTGCGGTAGTGTCATTTAATACCAATTCGCGAACTTCTTGTGATACTTCATTACCCCTATCGTTTGGGAATGTAGAGTCTCTTACCCAACTGGAGTGTGTTGGTTCATCCTCCCAGAGTGTGTGTTTTCCCAGCCTTCCCGACGTTCCCGGTAAAAGTCAGTTTTGTGCTTTTATGTGTGCTGCTTCTGCTAATTGTGGTGATCCGCTTGCTTATTATGTGGGTTATCACTCCGATCCCAGATGTACTCAAGACTCTGGAGTATATGGTGTAAAATTGACTGATTATAACGATTGGTGGGGTTCCTCAACGTTCTTCCCTTTCAGTGGTATTTCCAATTGTTGCGAAATGATTTCTAATGATGTTGGTGCGTGTGCGGTGTTTGATTATGGTGCATCTTATCATATGATGCTTATGTACTCCTGTGCGTATGACGTCTCAATGAATAAGTATATAATTGCAACCTATGATCCAGGCACAGGAGGAATATTGAATTTGCAAGTTGATATTGCATCGCTAACAACGTTTTTTCCTTCAGCGGAGTCTTTTTTATTCATTTCAAGACTAATTATTGGTTGATTTAAGCTTATTAATTACATAATTACTGTGCAATGAAAAGAAAATCATTTACTCTTGTATTTATCTTAAGCCTTGTTTCCGGGCCGGCATGCTCTCAGGTTGAGCCAGATATGCCAAACCACATGTCATATGCTGACCGGTCGGCAGTTGAGGCGGATTGGATGAAAACCATTAATAAAGGTTTGGAGTCAGCTAAGGATATTTTTCTGGGTGCATCTGAAATCACGCTTAAACAAGTTGGGGTGAGTAAGGCAGACCTGAGTCGTGGAGACATGGAGACCATAGGTATGCCCGTTTACAACCTGATGATGCAGGATTATTCTCTGTTGAATAGCCAGTCAGTCCTTGAAAAGACGCTTATCTTGGATTCTCAAAGGGCATTTTTCATTATGTCCTGGAAAGGGCGTGCTTTGCTGTCGACCACTTTGGAGTATTCACAGTCTCAATGGAATTTTTCAGGTGTTTTTGGTCTTTATCCTGAAGGAAGTATGAACCCCGTTGCAGAAGCGCTGCGTGAGAAGAGGAAGATATTTTATGTGACTGTAGGTGCCGAAGTGTCTCCTAAAATTGTCTTTGCAAGTTATATTGTTGAGGAAAGGAATGGCTTGTTGTGTGAGTTTGCAACTGGAAGAAACCTTAAGGAAGTATTGCTTGAAAGGAAGCCGGTAAAGGGGAGTATTATGTGACATGAATTTGGCACTCTGTAGAATACTCTCAGGAATTCGCGCTATTGGGAAAATTTTCAAAGCGGTTATTTTTATCCATTATGAATAAGTGCTGGAAGAAGTTCAGGAAGGCCTGCATTGTACACCCTGGTCACCGGGAAGCATTTGTCTTCGGAGACGAATCCGGTGTTGATGTTTTACAGATTTAAGAAGCTATAGTTCTTTCATGGTTCATTCCATCGGAGTATTCTGTGTTGAGTGCTCCGATGGAATGCCGTGTGTTGGTTTACTGGCCGGCCCGGAGGGCGGTCAGCGTTCGGCTTTCCAGGGCCTGCCCAGTTGCGGGACGTAGAAGTAGCCCATGGTGACCAGGGCTATATCCTTGCGGTAGAGGGGGTCCTGCATCAGGCATACCCGGCGTGAGGTGGCGGGCAGGGTGGTGGAGTAGATGCGCACCTCTCCTTCCATGGCTGTGATGATTTCCTCCCGCCAGTCACCCAGGACATCGGCAATAGCCAGGATTTGTCCCGGGATCTCCCCAATCTTGGCGCCTTTATATTCCATCAGGGGATTGCCGTTGGGACGATAGCTGAAGGGATAGAAGATTTTGATGGGCCCATCCTTCCAGTATAGCGCCCGTGCGGTGTGGCCTCCGCCCAGTTCCTTCCCGTCCGAGAGCAGTTTCCCCTTGCTGTTGTACAAGAATGATTTGGACTGATCCTTCTCCATGGCAAAGAGCTCCATACCTGGCTCGGTGGAATCGATGTCTCCGAGCATGCCCCAGTCGTGGAGGTGGGTGATGGGGAAGTCAATACCCCAGATAATCTTTCCGGTGGCAGGGTCCACCAGGCAGATGCCATTCTGTTTCTGGGCGGCCTCAAAGGCGTAGAAAATCTCCAGCCCGGGGCGGTCATAGTCAATGTCTGCCAGGTAACAGATGTCCGGATGTCCCATGTTCATGTTCCACAGTATTTTTCCGTTGTCGTCCAGCACGGCATCTCCAAACAGAATCTCGTCCTTGCCGTCCCCGTCCACATCAAAGATGTGCATCCCGTGGAAGCCCTGCCCCCGCACTTGGGGTGTTTCGTTGTCCCCAAACCAACTCCACACCTTGGTGAGTTTTTTATTCACCAGATTGTATGCATCGATTTTCATCATGGTGTAGGTGCCCCGGCAGACCAGCAGGCTGGGTGTCTTCCCGTCCAGATAGGCAATACCTATCTGGTTTCGGTTTACCCGGTTGCCCCGGTTGTCCCCCCACTCGGTGCCATTACCCCGGGTGATCCAGTCCACCTTGTCAATCTCCTTTCCGGTAGCGCCATCCAGAATGGTGCAGTATTCAGGCCCCTTCATGATAAAACTTCCCTCTTCGGCGAATGATTCGGCGAGGGTGCCTGCATAGGAGGAGGATTTCATCGCAACTTCGGCCTTGCCGTCCCCGTCCAGATCATACACGATGGCCGGGGTGAACCAGATGCCCATATCCATATTCCATCCCAGGTCATAACGCCATAGGAAGGCTCCGGTCTTGCCGTCGTAGGCCTCAAACTTGTAGGTGTCCTGGCTGCGGCGGAAAGTCCCGGGGTCAACCGATCCGGAAGGTTGCTTGATCACCAGGTCGTACACCCCGTCGCCGTTCAAATCGGCAACACCCAGTTTGTTGGGGCTGTAGTTGCCCTGAAGTTTGAACGAAATATACTGCCTTGGCGCAGCCTGAGCGGGCAGGGAGACTTTTTCCGAAGCGGCCAGTTCGCGGTTGTTGACCACCGGTGTGACGTACCACTCGTTGGGCTGCGACATGGGTGCCGAGGTGTCCAGAAAGTTGGTGCTGCCACTGATGGGCTGGGTGTTCAGTTTCACAGCCTTGCCTCCGGAGGTGCTGCGATACACATTGAAGGCCACTTGTGCTGCATCGCTTTCCAGCAGACGCCAGCCCAGATAGACCTGTTGCTGCTCAGTGGGCAGGGCAATCAGGCCCCGGTTCATTTTTTCGAAAGCAAAAGGTTTGCTGCCAGTCTGGCCGAAGGCCACGCTGCAGCAAAGAAGCAGGATGAAAAACGGGAGTCTGTTCATACGGAAGTAGTCAGGGGTGTGATGATGTTGTAAATATCTACCAAAAGTAAACAAAGGGTACAATCCCAGAGGCTTCCTTAACAATTTTTAACAGGGCGCCCCCTGGGGTGGGTTGCTGAGGGTTTTTTCGCGAACTGCTGGCTGCAGGTGCGGAATGGTTTTCAGCGTACAGCTGGCGGGTGTCGGCGAAAGTTGTGCTGTGTCCTTTCTGCCAGGGGTCGGTGAAAGTTGTTCTGCGTCCTGTCCGCCGGAGCTATGAACTTTTTTTATCTTTGCCCCTCAAAATCAGTTCAAAGCTATGGCCGGATGGCAGGGTAAAACACGGGGTGGAACGATGGGATACCAGATATTTATTTTCATTATCAGGTACCTCGGGGTGCGTGCGGCCTACGCCTTTACCTGGGTGGTCATCCCCTATTTTATCCCGTTTGCGCCTCAGGCAACGGCCAGCACCTGGCGATATGCCCGCAGGATTCTGGGTTACGGTCGGTGGCGTTCCCTTGGTTTGTTGCTCCGCAATTATTATCGGGTGGCCCAAATCACCATTGACCGGTTGGCGCTGAGGTATGGCATGAAGGATCGCTACCGGTTTGTTTTTGAGGGCTACGACGAATTTCTGGAGGTATTGAACTCCGGGGAGGGGGTGGTGATGATGGGTGCGCATGTGGGGAACTGGGAACTTGGGACTCCTTTTTTTGACCATTACGGGAAAAAAATCAATATTGTGATGTACGATGCAGAACATCAGCGCATCAAGCAGATGTTGCAAAAGAGTGCTCTGCAGAGCGAGTTCAAGATCATCCCGGTCAACGCGGACAACCTTACCCATGTGTTCCGCATCACCGAAGCCCTTTCTAACCGGGAATATGTGTGTTTCCAGGGGGACCGCTATGTGAACACCGAGAAGGTGAGTGTTTGTGATTTCATGGGACATCCAGCCCGCTTCCCCTCGGGCCCCTTCCTGTTGGCTTCACGTTTGAAAACGCCCGTGGTCTTTTATTTCGCTTTGAGAGAACCGGGTTATTGCTACCGGTTTCATTTCACCCTGCTGCATCCCGACCGCGCTCCTCAGGGGGTATCTCCGGAACAGTATGTTTTGCATCAATACGTGCAAACTCTGGAGCAGGTAGTCCGCAGGTATCCCGAGCAGTGGTTTAATTATTACCGGTTTTGGGGATAATCTGCCAAGGTTTGTTGTTTCTTTTTTATCTTTGCCGACATTACTTTTTGCGACACGCATTGATCCTAAGACATTAAATGTTTATACCCGATGAATTTATTCCCCGCGCTGGAAAAAAAATATAGCAAAGAACAACTCAGCGCTGCGCAGGCGCAGAGATTGGCCCAGGAGATTGTCTTTGGCCCGGTAGTTTTTCAGGTTGCGCGCTTAATGGTGAAATGGGGCCTTTTTGAGATGCTCGGCCAAGCTCAGGATGGGCTTTCCCTTGATGAAATGGTGGCCCGCACCGGCAGACCGCGTTATGTGATCCAGGTATTGCTCGAGTCGTCCCTCACTTCGGGTACCGTGTTGTTGTCCGGGGACCGTTTTGAGCTTTCCAAGACCGGTTGGTTTCTGCTCAATGACACCATGGCGCGGGTCAATATGGACTTTAACCACGATGTGAACTATCTGGGACTGTTTCGCCTGGAGGAGGCTCTGGAGCAGGGTACCCCCGAGGGCCTGAAGGTTTTCGGTTCCTGGCCGACCATATACGAAGGACTGTCAAGCTTGCCCGAACAGGTGCAGAAAAGCTGGTTTGGCTTTGACCACTTTTATTCGGACGGGTCTTTCCCCGAGGCGCTGGAAATTGTCTTTGCCGGCAAGCCCGCCCGTTTGCTGGATGTGGGAGGCAATACCGGTCGGTGGGCCCTGAAGTGTGTGGGTTTTGACCCTGATGTTTGCGTGACCATCATGGACCTCCCGCAGCAGTTGGAGATGATGCGTCAGCAGACAAAGGGGCTGCCGGGGGCTGAGAGAATCTCCGGACATCCTGTCAACCTGCTTGATCCGGCTGTGCCCTTCCCGGAGGACTTTGATGCGATATGGATGAGCCAGTTCCTGGATTGTTTCTCCGAAGAGGAAGTCACCAGCATCCTTACCCGGGCAGCCCGTTCTATGGGACGTTCCTCCCGGCTGTTCATTATGGAAACATTCTGGGACCGGCAGCAATTTGAACAGGCAGCCTATTGTCTGACGCAGATTAGTCTGTATTTCACGGCTTTGGCTAATGGCTGCAGTAAGATGTATTATTCGGGCGACATGTTGCGTTGTGTGGAGCGTGCCGGACTCAGGCCGGTGAAGATTCACGACGGGCTTGGACTGGGACACAGTGTGGTGGAGTGCGCGTTGATTTGAACCTGAGAATGAAGGATATGAATATGGATGAACTGATTGAGAAGTTAAAACGGGAACTGATTCAGGCGCTGAACCTGGAAGAGGTCACCCCGGAGGATATTGACCCGGATGCTCCCCTGTTCGGGAGTGCCGGTCTTGGGCTGGATTCGATTGATGCCCTGGAGATAATTCTGATACTGGATCGCAACTACGGCATCAAGATTGAAAACCCCAGTGCCGGAAAGGAAATTTTCTATTCTGTGCGGACACTGGCTGCCTACATTATGGCCCATAGGAAATAATAAAGCGGAGGAGGGTGTCATGTGGTGGTTGCTGGTTATCCCTTCCTTATTCCTGATTTTTCTGGTGTATGCTTCCTTCTGCATTCGTTCCGGAGTGTTCCTGAGAGCTTTCTGCGGTAGTCGGACAGCTCGAAAAGTGGTTGCCCTCACGTTTGATGACGGCCCGGACCCTGTCCACACCCCGGAGGTGCTGGAGGTTTTGAAGGCTTACGAAGTGTCGGCCTCTTTTTTTTGTGCCGGGAACAAGATTCCCGGGCAGGAGGAACTGATCCGGACCATGCACCATGAAGGACATCTGGTGGGAAATCATTCCTACTCCCATTCCTGGTCGTTTCCCTTCTTTCCCTTTGAAAAGATGAAAACGGATGTTGCTGCCTGCGGGGCTGCGCTGGAGCAGGTGTTGTCGCAACCTGTACCCTGGTTCCGACCGCCTTTCGGGGTAACCAATCCGGTGGTGGCCCGGGTGGTACGGACTCTCGGGCTGAAGACCATTGGCTGGAACATCCGTTCGCTGGACACCCTGATACAGTCGCGGGAGCGGCTGGTTGCAAGGATGGTGCGCAACCTTCGCCCCGGCGCTGTGATTCTGATGCACGATCGGATGCCTCACTGTGCCGGCGTGGTGCGCGATTTGCTCGAAGCCCTCAGGGCCCGGGGTTATCAGGTGGTGCGCGTGGATGAACTATACAACAATTTGTCATGAACGTGCTCCGGTTATTGCTACTGCTGATGCTCCTTGTGACTCCGGCCTGGGCGGCTCTGGTGCCTGTCCGGGACGTGGAGGCTTTCCGGGCGATGCTTGCCCGCGAAACCGCAGCGCTGGAGTCGCTGGAGTGTGATTTTGTACAGACCAAATATCTGGAGGTTTTTGCAGAGAAGGTGGTTTCCTCTGGCCGCTTTTACTACCGAAAACCCAGCCGGATAGCCCTCGTATATACACGTCCTGTTGCTTACAGAATGGTCCTCAACGGCCGGGAGATGATTATGGAGTCGGAAGGGAAGAAGACGGTGCTGAGTTTGAGCAGCAACAAACTGATGGGAGAGCTTCAGGGAGTGCTTACGGCCAGCATGGTCGGCGATTTATCGAGACTCTCATCGGGATACCGGATGGAATTCTTTGAAGATGCTTCCTGTTACATGATCCGGGTGCAACCTCTGGACAAGAACCTCACCAAATACGTACGTGAGGCTCAGGTGTATGTGGACCGCAAAAACGGCTCTGTACTCCGGCTGCGCTTGATGGAGACAGGAGAGAACTACACCGAATATGAATTTGTGAACAAACGCTACAATACATTGAAGGACGATCAACATTTTGTGGTCCGTTGAGCATGGAGCAAACGCATCATACAGGTATGGGTGCACCGGGGCAACCCCCAGGGCAACCTCTCGCACAGCCACCTTCCTGGCAGGACAGAATGGAGGCCCTCGGTATCGCCGTGGTAATCCCGACCTTCAACAACGACGGCACCCTTGTCCGGGTGCTTCAGGAGGTGGCCCAGTACTGCCGCCACATTTATGTGGTTGATGATGGTTCCACCGATCAGACGCCGGCCCTTTTGGCCGGATTGCAGGGTTTTCATGTGCTCACCCACGCCCGAAACAGGGGCAAGGGCCGGGCGTTGCGCACAGGCCTGCTGGCTGCCCGCGGGGATGGGTTCAGGTATGCACTGACCATCGATTCCGATGGACAGCATTTCCCCTCGGATATTCCCTTGTTTGTGGAGGAAGCAGAGCGTTGTCCCGGGACATTTGTGGTTGGAGCGCGAAATCTGGCTTCGGAGAATATGCCTTCCCGGAATACTTTTGCCAACAAGTTCTCCAATTTCTGGTTCTGGCTGGAAACAGGTATCCGTCTGGAGGATACCCAGTCGGGATTCCGGCTGTACCCGCTCTCTGCCCTGGGCTCTTTGCGTTGTTATACGGCTCGCTTTGAGTTTGAGGTTCAAATTCTGGTGTTTGCCGCCTGGAAGGGATACCCGGTGAAGAGTCTCCCCGTCCGGGTGTATTACCCTCCCGGAAAGGAGCGGGTGTCGCATTTCAGGCCGGTGCGTGATTTTGCCCGCATCAGTGTGCTGAACACCATCCTGGTGATGCTTACCCTGTTGTGGTTCCTTCCTCTACGGCTGGTCCGAAACCTGACAATGGCCAGAATGCGCACCTTCTTCAGGGAACAGATTCTGCATTCCGCAGTCCCCAACCACAAGGTAGCACTTTCGGTGATGCTGGGGGTGTTTATGGGGATTGTTCCGTTGTGGGGGTACCAGATGATCACCGCGGTAGCTCTGGCCCAACTGTTGCGGCTGAACAAGGTCATCACCCTGGTGGCTTCGAATATCAGCATTCCCCCGATGATTCCCCTGATTCTCTACGCCAGTTATGCTTCCGGCTGCTGGTTGCTAAGCCGGCCGGTGGTGCTCGATTACCGGGATCTTTCGCTGGACAATGTTTGGCAGGTGATGCAGCAGTATTTGCTGGGCAGCCTGGCATTTGGCGCTTTGGCAGCAGTCGTGGCTGCCGGTGTGGTTTATTTCTTACTTTTGATATTCCGGAGGCATCCGGACACGGCCGGTAATCGTTCGTAATCCAGGCACATGGCGAATTTTTTTATCATCCTCTATGACTTCTTCCGCATCCGCAGGGGGCTTTTTTATGCATTCCTGGTGCTGAGCGTTGCAGGAATGTCCTGGTTTGCCTCGCGGGTTACGTTTAATGAAGACATCACCGGAATCTTTCCGGATAACGGGGATTCTGGGGTTACTTCGGAGGTTTTTTCGCACCTCAGGGTGATGGACCGGATGACCCTGATGATTTCGGGGCCGGGAGGGGACCACCAGGCAGAACTGCCCCTGCTCCGTGATGCCGCACTCTGTGTGGAACAGGGTCTGCTCGGTCATCCGGACAGTGCTCTGATAGCCTCTTTTGTTTCCCGGGTTGGGGAGGATCAGATGGGTCATCTCTCGGATTTTGTGCTGCAACATCTACCCCTGTTTTTGACCGATGAGGACTATGTTCGCATGGATTCATTGCTCACTCCGGAGGGGATGGCTGCCAGGATGCGCCGTAACTATATTTCCCTGCTGAGTCCTCAGGGCAATGTGCTGCAATCCTGGATTATGAAGGATCCACTGGGACTTTCCGGAACGGTCATGGAACGTCTGCAGGATTTGCAGCCCCGTGTGGCCCGGGTGATCATAGACGGGCAGATCTTCTCGCCAGACACCTCGTGTTTGCTGATGTTCCTTACCCCGGTGTATCCTTCGGGGGACACCCGGAAGAACGAGCCGCTGATTGCAGCTCTGGAACACGAAGCTGCCCGGGCCGAGGCTGCGTTTCCCGGGGTGCATGTGGCCTTCTACGGAGGTCCCTCCGCAGCCGTGTACAATGCCCGGCAGGTGAAACGCGATACCTTGCTCACCCTCTCGGTGGCTTTGGCGGTGGTGCTGGTGTTTATCTCCTTGGTGTTCAAACGCAAGGTGTCCATCCTTTTGTTGGTCACCCCGGTCTTCTTTGGGATCCTTTTCTCCCTTTGCTGTGTGTATTTCCTCAAAGGAGAAATCTCTGCTATTGCTGTTGGGGCAGGCTCTGTAGTGCTGGGCATCGCCCTGAGCTATGCCATTCATGTACTGGCCCATCAGGATCATGTGGACTCCGTACCCCAACTCATCCGCGAACTGGCCTATCCGTTAACCGTCGGAAGTTTTACCACCATCGGAGCTTTCCTGGGATTGATGTTTACCAGCTCAGCACTGTTGCGGGATTTTGGTTTGTTTGCGTCGCTCACCCTCATCGGTACCACTCTGTTCTGCCTGATATTCCTACCCCATTTTCTCAAGAGCCAGTCCGGAGTGTCCCGGGGCTTTGTTCTCCGCAGAATTGAAGCGTTCACCGGATATGCATTTCACCGGAACCGATGGTTGGTAGCCGGGGTATTGGTCACGACCCTTGTAGCTCTGTTTTTTGTATCCAGAGTGAGATTTCAGGAGGACATGATGTCCCTGAATTACGAGCCGCCCCATTTGAAAGCTGCAGGCGCACAACTGAGCCGTCTGACCGGAGATGCCTCGGGAACGGTTTTGTTTGTGAGTGTGGGCTCGGATGTGCCGGGAGCTTCGGAAGTGTATGCGCGCACCAACCGGGCACTCGAGGATATGCAGTCGCAAGGGCTGGTGCAGGGGATAGCGCACGCGGGAAGGTTCCTGGTTCCGGCACCGGAACAGCAACAGCGGCTGCTGCGTTGGCAGCAATACTGGACTCGGGAGCGAAAGCAGCAAGTAAGGGATATGCTCTCAGCCGCCGCCGCACCCTATCCTTTCCGCTCAGAGGCTTTTGAACCCTTCTTTCGCTGGCTGGAATCCCCCTTTGAAACCTACCGTTTTGAGGTCAACCCGCAGGAGGGGTTGTCGTTGTGGCAGGATTGGATCAACACAGGGGACTCTTTGACAATGCTGGTCACTCAGGCCCGTATCGGGGGGGCCGACAAGGAGGCGGTTTATGAACAATTTCGGGAGGAACGTGGGGTTGTGGTCTTCGACCGGGCCTTTTTTGCGGCCCGGTGGGTCAGTGCGGTTCAGGATGATTTCTACCTGATTCTGTATGTGTCCTCGCTGCTGATCTTTTTCTCCCTGCTCATTGCTTACGGAAGAATGGAGCTCACCCTGATGAGTTTCCTGCCCATGTCTGTCAGCTGGCTGATCATTCTGGGCCTGATGGGCCTTTTGGGCATTGAGTTTAATATTGTGAACATCCTCTTCACAACCTTTATTTTTGGACTGGGGGATGATTTCAGCATCTTCGTGATGGATGGGTTGCAGCAGCAGTACCGCTCCGGCAGGGAAGTGCTACTGGCCCACAAAACGGCAATATTTTTCTCGGCGTTTACCACAGTTGCCGGAATGGGTGCTATGCTCTTTGCACAACATCCGGCTCTACGGTCCATATCCCTGATTGCCATTTTGGGGATGATCTCCGTGGTGGTGGTTTCGTTCACCTTGCAACCGGTTATCTATCAGTGGCTGATTGCCGGCCCGGCCTCAAAAGGCAGGCCTCCCGTCACGCTGAGGGACCTGCTGGTTTCCGGAGCCTTTTTTGTCGCCACCCTGAAGGTGATGGCCATTCTTTGGGTGGCCGGACTTTTGTCACGGGTAGTTTTCTCTTGCACTGCGCGCAGGATGGTATTCCGCGCTGGTTTGTTGCACGGGCTCTCCCGGCTGATGTGTCGTTTGTTTTTGCCCGGAGTCAGGGGTGATTCCAGGGAGGGTGGAGGAGTCGCTTTCCCGTTGCCTTCTTTGCAGGGGACGGGAACTACCGTGAAGGTGCCTCAATCCTGGATAATGCTGCGGCACTCTCCTGCCGATATGTGGGTGCTGTTTTCCCTCTTGCCCAGGGTAGTGCCTGTGGTTTTAGACTGTTCGCTTTCCCGTGTGGAACGCTGTTTGGTGCGTTTTGCTGGTGGGCAGCTCCTGCCCGAATCCATGCCTCAGGAGGCGGGTTCCCGGCCCCGTATCTTAGAGATGGTTCCGGATTGTCCTGAGGGTTTTGCCTGGGTATATCTCACCGGGGATGAATCTACGCCCCTTCCCTTGTTGCCGGGTACCGAAACAGGTGTTGTGTGGATCCATGGTTCCGCAAGGGTGATGCCAGAGGCTTCGGGTCTGCGGGTCTTCCCGGGATGGATTACGGTGCGGTTTCTTTCCCGGCCTTTTGGAGCGATGTCCGTTCAGAACGTTGATGCTGTATCACAGGAAGCGTCCGTGACCGGCTCCGGGGTTGTGGCTGGTGATACTTTCGGGACGGCGCTGGCCCGTTTCGGAGTTTCTGAGTTGGAGCGGGGAGCAGATGTGCCGGAAGACCCCTGGTTCTACCATCAGCTCATCCGTTCTTTTGTGTTCAAGGGCCCCGTGGAAGAATGGTATATGCGCATTAAGGTCCGGATGGAGCATCAATACAGGGTCTTTCACGATATGATTCCTTTGCGTGCCCGGATTACCGACATTGGCTGCGGATATGGCCCGCTCTGTTTTATGCTCTCCATGCTTTCGCGGGAACGTGAGATTCTGGGGCTGGACTATGACCAGGATAAGATTGCGGTGGCCATGCACTCTTTTGCACGGGGCTCCGGATTACAGTTCCGCCATGCGGATGCCCTCACCTGCGAGCTTCCCTCCAGTGATGTGTTTGTGCTTAGTGATGTGCTGCACTACATGGCCGCGGATGCGCAGGAGCAGTTGGTGCACCGCTGTGCTTCCTTGCTGCTGCCCGGTGGCTGCATCATCGTTCGGGACGGAAATGCCTCCGATCAGCGCAGGCACCGGCTCACTAGCTTCACTGAGGTGCTTTCAACCCGGATTTTCCGTTTTAACAAGACCGGCCAGCGGCTGTGTTTCCTCTCATCGGGCGATATGTCCCGGATAGCACAGTCTTGTGGCCTTTCAGTGCATTCAGAGCAGAATGACCGTTACACTTCAAACACCATCTATGTCCTTCAAAAAGTTTAAACGGGCTGGGCTTGTCCTGTTCCTCATCTGCATGGCTGCTGTGCTCTATGTGGGGTATTTGTATCTTACCTCAGGTATTCCCGATCCTGTGGTGGCCACAGAGCTGGTAGTTCCGGAATTTGATGGGATGGCCAGGACAGGAGGGGAGGCCGGGGGAAATGCAGAGGGCGAGGCTGGACAGACAGCCGGTGAGATGGCTCCGGGGAGGTTGTTATGGGAGCGCAGGGACTCGGCGGGGGTGCGCCGTTTTGGCCCCAATGTATTGCACCGGAGTGCCTCCGGGCTTTGGGAACTCAAGGTCACTGGCAAAGCCTTTGAACGTGGGTATGCTATCGGAAAACTCTCCGAAGATCTTTTGTATTACCAGGAGAAGGTCTTTGTGGATCAAATTCGAGCCATGGTGCCTTCCGAGCGCTATCTCCGCTTCCTGAGATTTTTTACAGCACTGTTTAACCGCAACCTTGGTGACCATGTCATGGAAGAGTTCCAGCACGAAATCTACGGCATCTCTCTTTCGTGCACCCATGAGTACGACTTTCTGGGAACCCCTTTTGAGCGGCAGATGAATTATCATGCGGCCCACGACATCGGGCATGCCTTGCAGGATTATATGCTGGTGGGATGCAGTTCCTTTGCCGTCTGGGGCGCTCAGAGTGCCGATTCCTCCCTGCTGGTGGGGCGGAACTTTGACTTCTTCGTGGGGGACGATTTTGCCCGGAACAAGCAGGTGGCTTTTTATTTCCCCGATTCAGGCTACCGGTTTGCGTCCGTTGGCTGGCCCGGGATGACCGGAGTGCTTTCGGGAATGAATGAAACCGGGCTGACCGTCACCATCAATGCGGCAAAGTCGGCCATTCCTTTGTCCGCAGCCACCCCCATCTCGCTGCTCACCCGTGAGATATTGCAGTATGCCTCCACCATTGCTGAAGCCTATGCCATTGCTTCACGACGCGAGACTTTTGTGGCGGAGTCCATCCTTGTGTCCTCTGCACAGGACGGAAGGGCGGCTGTGATTGAGAAGTCCCCGCGCAAGACCTCTCTGTATTTTCCTGGAGAGCAACGCCTTATCAGTACCAATCATTTCCAGTCCGAAGCTTTTGCCACGGACAAACGCAACCGGGAGAATATGCGCACATCCGACAGCCCGTTGCGCTACGCCCGTCTGCGGGAACTCCTCGATCGTGCTGGGCCACTCGATCCGGCCGGAGCAGTCTCGGTGCTCAGGGACCGGATGGGGGTGAACAACAGGAATGTTGGACTTGGAAGCCAACTATCCATAAATCAGTTTATTGGGCATCATTCGGTAGTTTTTCAGCCTGGGCAAAGGCTCATGTGGGTTTCCACCGGACCGTGGCAGGCCGGAGCCTTTGTTGCGTATGATCTTGGGGCATTGTTTCGACCCGGGGCTGACTTCTCCGGGGAACTTTCTGTGCCTTTGAAGACCATTCCTGCAGACAGCCTGCTGTGTGGACCCGTATTGGACAGCCTGCTTCGTTTCCGGGCTCTTACTGGGCAGTTGCGGGCAGCAATAACCCACGCAACACGTGTGGAGGAGCCTTTGTTACAGGAATACATCCAGACCAACCCTCATTACTTTCAAACCTATGAGATGCTTGGAGACTACTACCACGCCTTCAAAAACGATTCCACGGCAGTTCGCTCTTGGAACCTGGCTTTGAAGCAGATAATGCCGGGCAGGGATGATCAGGTCCGGTTACAGGACAAGATTCACCGGATTCGTGTCCGGAAAGGACGATAACCGGGTTTATTCGGCTTTGTCGATCGGGAAAGGTTGTCCACTCCACGCCTTTTTGGCCGTCCAGTCGGCGGCAGGATCCGTCCAGAAGGGATCGGAAGCCGGCAGCCCCAGAGGCAGGAAGCCCACGCTACACAGATAGAGACTTCCCGTACACAAATAGGTTTCAGCTACCCCGGGCTGGTGTCCTGCAAATCCCAGTTGCAGCCATCCTGAAGGGTCAAAGGTCCCAGGGGCTTCCATCTGTCGTTTCATCACAGCTGTGAGGGCACACCGGACCTGAGCCGGCTGCATGTCAGAGGGCAGGCGGTGCATGAGCGCCACGTGCGCCAGCGTCTGGAATGCGCCTACCCGGTACGGCAGGGATCGTCCCACAGCAGGATAACTGCCTTCGGGCGAGATGAGGCGTTCCTGAATCTCGGCATAACGCGAGGCCCTGCGGACCGCCTCCCGGAAAACGGGCTCCGGGGCCAGACCTTTGCTGGACATCACTTTCAGGATGTCCACCATCATGGAATGGATCACGAAGGAGTTGTAATAATCAAAATGGAAATCAGGCCCGTCCCCGTAGATTCCATCGCCTTTGTACCATTGCTGGTGGCGCCTGATGGCATAGTTCAGCCGTGCGCTGTCGTGTGGCACGCCTGCCTCGATAAAGAAGGCTTCGATCATTCCGGCAAAAAGCAGCCAGTTGCTTTCGTATGGCTTGATGGACCTGGTGAGTTTCAGGGCCTGGATCACCTGTGCTTGTTGGGCAGGTTCGAGCCCGGCCCACAACTGTTTGGGCGCCCGGAGCAGGGCGTGGGCCAGAAAGGCGGCGTCCACCAGGGGCTGTCCGCCCTTGGTGAAGTTCATGTAATCGGGCGAGGCGGGGTCGGTGCCGTGGACGATGGCTTTTCGGGAGAGGCCAATCAGTTCACTCCGGATTTTTCCCTCCGGAGTGTTGTCCGGGCCCAGTTCCAGCCATGGGCCGAGTCCGCAGAGCAGACGGCCCAGAGCTTCCAGATGAGCGTAATCGGCTCTCTTTGTTCCGGGGTGTTCCTCCACGGGCATTTCTTTCTTCAGAGCTCCGCGGCTGGCCGCATCGAGCACAGGCCGGGCAATCTTGTCCAGCAGGGAGCACCAGTAGGCCCTATCCTCTGCTCCCGAAGGTTTTGGTGTTTGGGCCAGCAGCGGTTGTCCCTGCCAGACACAGATGCTCCAGATGAGGCAGGCAAACAGGATATGCTTTTTCATATTCGGCAGATGTACAGGCTACAGCGCCTTGATGATATAACCGTAGCTGTAACTCTTTGCCTGCATCCGGTAGGGTTCATGGGGCAGGGCCCCCCAGCTGGTGTCCCCGCCCACTCCGCGCTGGTTGAGGTCAATCTGCAGGAATACATTGTTCCTGGGGATGACATCGGTGGGGTGCTGCTGTTTCTTGGTCAGGCCGGGGTCCATATCTTCCGAGCGGTTGAAGAGGGCGCTGAAGCAGACGGGCTGAAGCCCTTCCACCCGAATCCCGTGCCCGGTGGCATCGGTAAGGGAGACCCAGCGGGTGTCGGTGCGGTATCCCATCTCCTGAGGCCGGATATAGGGCTCGTACATGTCGGCTACCATTCGTTCGTGGATGCCCAGAAATGAGGCGGTATTCCGGTCGCTGTAGTTCTCCCAGGGTCCCCGTCCGTACCAGGTCACCTTGTCAAACCTGCGGTCCAGGGTAAACAGATTTCCAAAGCGAGGCAACTCGGGCAGTTCCTGTGCCCCGGCCTGGTAGTTCACCTTCACTTGCAGGGAACCATCTGCCAGACAGGTGTATTCCAAAGTGTAGTCCGAGGAGACATCTTTGAGCAACATATCCACCTTCACGACGACCTTGCCAGGTTGCTCGTTCACAGTGACGTTCTTCACCCGGGTGTTGAGCCCGGCAGTCCGCCATACATTGGCCAGTTTATGGAAGTTGTTGCCAAAGTCGTTGTCGGTCGGAGCCCTCCAGAAGCTGGGCTCAGGACCGGACGACAAGAGCCGGTTGTTGCCCTTGCTGAACTCGGTGAGTTGTCCGGAACGCTTGTTGATGGAGATGCGCACATCCCCGGCTGTGACCGTGACCGCAGCATTGGTATTGTTGGTGGTCAGGGTCCCGGTGGTCTGGGATACAGGCTGGAAGTAGGTGCCGGGGGTGAGCTGGAACTGTTCGCGAGCCACTTCATGTCCCTGGGGAATCATCGGGGCTTCATCCCGGGTAAAGGCAAATACATTGAGCACGAATTCCTTTCCGGTAGCACGGGTAATGTCGGGCAGGCTCAGTGATACATCCTGAGACTGTTCCGGCCCTGCGGTGGCCGTGAAGGTGCCGTTGGCAACTTTCTTCCCGTTTTCCAGAAGTTCCCAGCCAAAGGAGTATCCCGAAAGATCCCTGAACCGGAATCCGTTGTGTACGGTGATGATGGATTGTTCCTGACTTTTGAGGCTGAAGAGGATGTCCTGATACACCTTTTTTACCTCAAAGAGTCCCGGATGCGGTATCCGGTATGCGTTCACAAGCCCATTGGCACAGAAGTTTTCGTCATGGGTGTATTTGTATCCGTCAAAGTCTCCTCCGTAGGCCAGGTATTTTCTCCCGGATTCATCGGTGGTTTCAAGGCCCTGATCCACCCAGTCCCAGATAAAGCCACCTTGCATGTGCTTTGAGGTGGCAATGATGTCCCAGTATTCCTGGAAATTGCCCGAGCTGTTGCCCATGGCGTGGGCATATTCGCACATGATAAAGGGACGGGTCTGTGGCTGTGAGGCGTACTGTTTCATCCGGTTGATGGAGGGGTACATGGGGCAGACGATGTCGGTATTGGGGGCTTCTCCGGCCTGTTCGAACTGAACGGGACGGGTGTTGTCGCGTTTTTTGATCCATTCGTATGCCTGTTGGAATACAGTGCCATTGCTGCACTCGTTGCCCATGCTCCAGATAATGACGCTGGGATGGTTCTTGTCCCGTTCCACGAGTCGGATTTCCCGGTCCATGTGGGTGTCATACCAGGCGGGGTTGAAGGCCATGTTGTCCCGTCCGTAGCCCATACCGTGCGATTCCACATTGGCTTCGTCCACCAGGTAGAGTCCGTACTGGTCACAGAGTTTATACCACAGCACAGGCTGAGGGTAATGGCTGGTACGCACGGCGTTGATGTTGTTTTGCTTCATCAGGGCGATGTCCTTGAGCATGGTGGCTTTGTCCTGGGTGTGTCCCGTGAAGGGGTTGTGTTCGTGAAGGTTGGTGCCTTTGACCAGGATTCTTTTCCCGTTCACCAGCAGCATACCGTCCCGGATTTCTACTTTGCGGAAGCCAATGCGGCTGGAGATGTATTCTATGGCTTTTCCCTTGCTGTCACGCAGACAGAGTACCAGGGTGTACAGGTTGGGGGTCTCTGCTGTCCAGAGTGCGGGGGCATTGACTTTGAGAGCGAAAGTCATCTGTGAAGGAGATGCGGCCGGGGTAGTGACGCCCTTGTTCTGACGGACAACCACCTTCCCGTCTTTGTCCAGAATCTTGATCTCCAGGCTGTTGCTGCCTTGAGTGGGCTTGAAGTTCTTCAATGTGACATCTACGGACAGGGTGGCGTTCCGGTAGTTTTTGTCCAGATCCGGCCGTGCGAAGAAGTCAGCAATCCGTTCCTGGGCTGTGCTGTACAGGTAAACACTTCGTTCAATACCCGAAAGACGCCAGAAATCCTGATCTTCCAGATAGCTCCCGTCGCACCAGCGATAGACCTCCACGGATACGGAATTTATTCCTTGGCGCACATAAGGGGTGATGTCGAATTCAGCGGGATTCTTTGTGCCCTCGCTGTATCCCACTTTCTTCCCGTTGATCCACACATACATAGCGGCAGCTCCGCCTTCGAAGTGGAGATATACTTTGCGCCCAGCCCAGGAGGCGGGCAGGTTGAAGTCCCTGCGGTAGCTCCCTACCGGATTGTCCTCATGGGGAATGAAGGGAGGATTCTTGGGGAAGGGATAGGTGATGTTGCTGTAAATGGGGGTTCCGTATCCCTGAAGCTCCCAGTTGGAGGGGACGGGAATCTCTGCCCATTTGCTTACATCAAAGGACTCTTCAAAAAAGTTCATCGGTCTTTCCGCCGGTCTGGGTACCCAGTGGAACTTCCAGGTTCCGTCCAGGGACAGATACCAGGGGGAGGCAGTGTACTGATCGTTGATGGCGGATGCTTCATCATCAAAAGGAAGGAAGGTTGCCCGGGGGGCTTCTTTGTTAGCTCCGAATACGGCAGGATTTTCCCAGTCATTTCCCTGTGCCGATGCTGTCCATGTCAGGCAGCAGAGCAGCATAATCATTGATAGCTTTCTCATAGTCTGTGATGTTTATTTCGGTGCCAAAGTTAATATTTCGGTTTGTAAAAAGGTTATCTTTGCAGTTTTCAAAAAGCAAATAATGAGTCATCTGGGTAAATTTCCCGAGTATAAGGGCCTGAATCTCTCGTCTGTGAACCGGGATATTTTGCGCTTCTGGAAAGGACAGCACATCTTTGAGAAGAGTATGGAAACCCGTGAGGGCCGTCCGTCTTTTGTGTTTTATGAAGGCCCTCCCTCTGCCAACGGGATGCCCGGCATTCACCATGTCCTGGCCCGTTCCATCAAAGATATTTTTTTAAGATACAAAACGCTGAAAGGTTTTCATGTCAAGCGTAAGGCTGGCTGGGACACCCACGGCCTGCCAGTGGAGCTGGGCGTCGAAAAGGCTCTGGGAATCACCAAGGAAGACATAGGGACCAAGATATCCGTTGCCGAATACAATGCCGCTTGCCGAAAGGATGTGATGAAATTCACCCGGGAGTGGGAGGATCTCACCGACCGGATGGGGTACTGGGTGGATATGACAGATCCCTACATCACATACGACAACCGATACATCGAGACCCTCTGGTGGCTGTTGCGCCGCCTGTATGACAAAGGCTTGCTCTATAAGGGATACACTATTCAACCCTATTCTCCCGCTGCCGGGACCGGCCTGAGTACCCATGAACTCAACCAGCCGGGGTGTTACAGGGATGTGAAGGACACCACCTGTGTGGCACAGTTTGAAGTGGTGCGCAATGAGCGTTCAGAATTTCTGTTCCAGAACACTTCTGCCCCGGTCTTCTTCATGGCCTGGACCACCACCCCCTGGACACTGCCCTCGAACACGGCACTGTGTGTTGGACCGGACATCCGGTATGCGCGGGTACAGAGTTTCCATCCCTATTCCGGACTTCCCCTGACCGTGATTCTTGCCGAGGACCTTGTCCCGGCTTATTTCAATCCCAAGGCTGCGGAACTCCCTTTGAGTTCTTATCAGAACGGTGATAAACTCATTCCCTGGAAGGTTCTGGATGTGTGTACCGGGAAGGCTCTTTGCGATATTGCCTACAGACAGCTCATCCCCTGGGTGAATCCCGGGCCTGGAGCCTTCCGTGTAATCACCGGTGATTTTGTTACTACCGGGGATGGTACGGGGATTGTGCACATCGCTCCGACTTTTGGAGCAGATGATGCCCGTGTGGCCCGTCAATGGGGTGTTCCTGCGTTGATGCTCACCGACAAGGCCGGAGCATCCCAGCCCATGGTGGACCGGACCGGAAAGTTTTTCCGTATGGAGGATCTGGATCCTGCTTATGTGGACCGGTCCGTGGATGTAGCTCTGTACGCGAACTACGCTGGTCGCTATGTCAAGAATGCTTACGACGATTCGCTCACCGGTGGGGAAGAGTCCCTGGATGTGGACCTGTGCGTGATGCTCAAGCAGCAGGGGCTGGTGTTCCGGATAGAGAAACACGTGCACAACTATCCTCATTGCTGGCGTACCGACAAGCCGGTACTCTACTATCCTCTGGATTCCTGGTTTATCCGCACTACGGCCTGCCGGGAGCAGATGATGTCCCTCAACGATACCATCCTCTGGAAACCTCAGTCCACCGGTACCGGTCGCTTTGGAAAGTGGCTGGAGAATCTTCAGGACTGGAACCTTTCCCGGAGCCGCTACTGGGGTACTCCTCTGCCCATCTGGCGCACTTCCGGGGGAGGCGAGGAAAAATGTATTGGTTCCATGGAAGAGTTGATGTCCGAGGTGGACAAGGCCCTCCGTGCCGGGGTGATGAAGCAGCATCCCTTTCCGGATTTTGTGCCCGGAGATTATTCTGCAGGCAATTATGATCGTATTGATTTGCACCGGCCTGTTGTGGATGAGATTGTGCTGGTGTCTTCCACCGGAGAACCCATGTACCGCGAGACAGACCTGATTGATGTGTGGTTTGATTCGGGGGCCATGCCGTTTGCTCAGTTGCACTATCCCTTTGAAAACAAGGATGCCTTTGACGCGAGGGAAGTCTATCCCGCCGATTTTATTGCTGAGGGAGTGGACCAAACCCGTGGCTGGTTCTTTACCCTGCATGCCATCTCGGCCATGATTACCGGGGAGGTGTCCTTCCGGGCCGTTGTCTCCAACGGACTGGTGCTTGATAAGAACGGCAACAAGATGTCAAAGCGGTTGGGCAATGCGGTGGATCCCTTTGCCAGCATTGAAAAATATGGTTCTGACCCCTTGCGGTGGTACATGATTACCAATGCTTCGCCCTGGGACAACCTTAAGTTTGACATTGAGGGTGTGGAAGAGGTCACCCGGAAGTTCTTCGGGACTTTGTACAATACCTATTCTTTTTTTGCTCTTTACGCCAATGTGGACGGATTCCGTTTCAGTGAGCCTCTGGTCCCGGTGCACCGCCGTCCGGAAATTGACCGGTGGATTATCTCGTTGCTGAATACCCTTGTGCGGGAGGTGACTGAGTGTTACGAGGATTACGAACCCACACGCGCCGGGCGGCTGATTCAGGATTTTGTGACCGAGCACCTCAGCAACTGGTATGTGCGCCTGAACCGCAAAAGGTTCTGGGGCGGACGCATGGATGAGGACAAACTTGCAGCGTATCAGACCCTCTATACCTGCCTGGTGACAGTGGCTAAGCTGATGTCGCCAATAGCTCCGTTTTACGCTGACCGTTTGTATCTGGACCTCAATGGAAGTACCGGCCTGGAGCCGTTTGAGTCGGTTCACCTCTCGGATTTTCCCGGGTACGATGCTTCGGTGACGGATGTGGATCTGGAAGCCCAGATGGAGCTGGCACAGCAGATATCCTCCATGGTGCTGGCTTTGCGTCGCAAGGTGAATATCCGGGTCCGCCAGCCTCTGAGCAGGATGATGATTCCGGCACTGGATGATGTGCTGAAGCACCAGATTGATGCGGTGCGCAAATTGATTCTGGCCGAGGTCAATGTCCGGGAGATTGAGTTTATCGGCGATGCCACGGGTTTGCTGGTGAAGAAATTAAAACCTGACTTCAGGGTGCTGGGAAAGAAGTACGGCAAGCTGATGCAGCGTATTCCCGGAGTCCTTGCGGCGTGTACGCAGCAGGAGATTGCTGCCCTGGAACGCGAGGGTGCTCTGGAACTGCAGGTTGACGGGCAGTCAGTGATTGTAAGCCGGGAGGATGTTGAGATTCTTTCGGAGGATATTCCCGGGTGGCTGGTTACCAGCGAAGGTCGTCTGACGGTGGCGCTGGATGTGACCCTTTCTGAGGAATTGGTCAGGGAAGGCATGGCCCGGGAGTTGATCAACCGGATTCAGAACTTGCGCAAGGACTCCAAACTGGATGTTACCGACAAAATCAGTCTTACTTTGCAGCACTATCCTGGTGTTACAGAGGCTGTGGAACAGCATCGGGAGTACATCTCCCATCAGGTTCTGGCAGTGTCGGTACAACTGGCGGACCATCTGGAAGGCGGGACGGAACTGGATATGGATGACTTTGTACTCCCGGTTTTGATGGAGAAGGTGTAGTGCGGAGATTTATTTGGCCGGAGCAGGTTTTGTTTTGGCGATGATGTGAATTATTGTTACTTTGTACCAAAATTTCCAACCATGAGCGAAAAGACTAGATATTCTGATGCCGAACTCGAGGAGTTTCGCCAGATCATCCTGGATAAGCTGGAAAAGGCTAAAAGAGACTACGACCAACTCAAAAGTGCCATTACCCATACCAGCAGTAACGATACCGAAGATACCTCTCCGACATTCAAAGTCCTGGAGGAAGGGGCTATGACTCTTTCCAAGGAGGAAGCCGGGCGTCTGGCCCAGAGGCAGTCCAAGTTCATTGAACATCTGCAGGCGGCATTGATGCGGATTGAAAACAAAACCTACGGGATATGCAGGGAGACTGGCGCACTAATCCCCAAGGAGCGTTTGCGTGCTGTGCCGCACGCCACGTTAAGTATAGAGGCAAAGAATCAGCAGAAATAGTATTTGCTGCCTCCTGTTATACCGGGGCTGTCCTGTAGGGGATGGCCTCTGCTTTTCTCAATTGATGGTTCATGGCTGACGACAAAAAGATCATATTTTCGATGGTGGGGGTCAACAAGACATTTCCTCCCCACAAACAGGTGCTGAAGGATATTTATTTGTCCTTTTTTTACGGGGCCAAAATCGGCATCATTGGTTTGAATGGTTCCGGTAAGTCCACCCTGCTCAAGATCATTGCCGGTATTGAAAAGTCTTATCAGGGCGAGGTTGTCTTTGCCCCCGGATACTCTGTGGGATATCTGGAACAGGACCCGCAACTGGATGATTCCAGAACGGTACGCGAGATTGTTCAGGAGGGTGTCCGCGAGGTGGTGGAACTGTTGCAGGCTTACGAAGAAGTCAACAACCGGTTTGCGGAACCCATGAGTGATGAGGAGATGAATGCCCTCATTGAACGGCAGGGGGAGCTGACCGAGCAGATTGAACATGCTGGCGGATGGGAACTGGATGCCCGGCTGGACCGTGCCATGGATGCCCTGCGCTGTCCGGACGGAGATACTCCTGTGAAGGTCCTGTCCGGCGGGGAACGCCGTCGGGTTGCATTGTGCCGGTTGCTTCTGAAGGAACCCGATGTGTTGCTGCTCGATGAGCCCACCAATCACCTGGATGCCGAATCGGTTGAGTGGCTGGAACAACATCTGCAACAGTACAAAGGGACCGTCATTGCCATCACCCACGACCGGTATTTTCTGGATAATGTGGCGGGTTGGATTCTGGAACTCGATCGGGGAGAAGGAATTCCCTGGCAGGGCAATTATTCGTCCTGGCTGGACCAGAAGACTCGCCGGATGCAGCAGGAGGAAAAACAGGAGAGCAAGCGGCGCAAGACGCTCGAGCGTGAGCTGGAGTGGGTGCGGATGGCCCCCAAAGCCCGTCATGCCAAAGCCAAGGCACGTCTTTCGGCCTATGACAAACTCTTGAATGAGGATGTCAAGCAAAAGGAGGAACGCCTGGAAATATTCATTCCCAATGGACCGCGTCTGGGGGACCAGGTGATTGTTGTCCAGGGGGTGTCCAAAGCCTACGGAGAGCGTCTCCTTTTTGAGGACCTCAACTTCAGCCTGCCCCCGGCAGGCATCGTGGGGGTGATCGGCCCGAACGGGGCAGGGAAGACCACTTTGTTCCGGCTGATCATGGGCCTGGAGCAACCTGACCGGGGAACCTTCACAGTGGGCGAGACGGTTCGGGTGGCCTACGTGGACCAGACCCATCAGGACATTCACCCCGATAAAACGGTATTTCAGGTAATATCCAGGGATAGTGAGTTTGTACAACTTGGCGGCCGGAGCATGAATGCCCGTGCCTATGCCTCGCGCTTCAATTTCACAGGGGCAGACCAGGAGAAAAAGTGCGGGGTGCTCTCGGGAGGGGAGCGAAACCGGCTCCATCTGGCTCTGGCCTTGAAGGAAGGTGGCAATGTGCTGCTCCTGGATGAGCCCACCAACGATATGGATGTCAATACCCTTCGGGCTCTTGAAGAAGGCCTGGAGAACTTCGCCGGCTGTGCCGTTGTGATATCGCACGACCGTTGGTTTCTGGACCGGATTGCCACCCACATCCTTGCGTTTGAGGGGGACTCACAGGTGTATTTCTTTGAAGGGAGTTATTCAGAGTACGAGGAAAACCGCAAGAAGCGTCTGGGGGATGAAGCCCCCCGGCGTATCCGCTATAAAAAACTTATCGGGTAAGCTATGGCCGTACAGAAACCATCCATCCCCAAGGGCACCCGCGATTTCCTGCCCACAGAAATGGCACGTCGTAATTATATATTCGACACCATCCGGGAGGTGTTTCGCTGCTATGGCTTTCAGCCCATCGAAACTCCGGCCATGGAGAACCTTTCCACGCTGCTGGGAAAGTATGGCGAGGAAGGTGACAAGCTGCTGTTCCGTATCCTGAACTCCGGGAATTTTCTGGAAGGAGTATCGTCTCAGGACCTTGACGCAGGCAATCTTCCTGCACTCTCGGCCCGGATGTGTGAAAAGGGTTTGCGGTATGACCTTACGGTCCCCTTTGCTCGTTTTGTGGTTCAAAACCAGAGTCAGTTGGTGTTCCCTTTCAGGCGCTATCAGATTCAACCAGTGTGGCGGGCTGACCGGCCCCAGAAGGGACGCTACCGGGAGTTCTTCCAGTGTGATGCCGATGTGGTGGGCAGTGATTCCCTGCTGCATGAGGCCGATCTGATCCAGATGGTAGAACAGGTTTTTTCGAGGCTTGGAATCCGGGTGGTGGTGAAAATAAACAATCGTAAGATTCTTTCCGGGGTAGCTTCGCTGATTGGTGCGCCCGAACGGGTTACCGACATCACCGTGGCTATTGACAAACTCGACAAAATTGGCCTGGAGCAGGTCAATGCGGAACTCAGGGAGCGCGGCTTGCCCGATGCTGCTGTAGTAGCTTTGCAGCCCGTGCTGGCCCTGTCGGGGTCCAATCAGGAAAAATTAGCTTGTCTGGATGCGCTCTTTGAGCACATTCCCGACGGACGGGAGGGCGTGCGGGAACTTAGAGAGATTTTTGACTATCTGGCCACCATGCAGGTGGAGGTGCCTGTGGAGCTCGACCTTACCCTTGCGCGCGGATTGAATTATTACACCGGGGCCATCCTGGAGGTCAAGGCTCTGGATGTTGCTATGGGCAGCATCTGCGGGGGAGGCCGCTATGACAACCTTACCGGTATTTTTGGCTTGCCCGGAATCTCTGGTGTGGGCATCTCTTTCGGGGCTGACCGCATCTTTGATGTGCTGACCCAGTTGGATGCGTTCCCACGGGAGACGGCGCAGTCCACCCGGATTATGTTCGTCAACTTTGGGGCAGAGGAGCAAAGACAGGTGCTACCCCTGCTTTCTGCGCTTCGCCGGTCCGGAATCAGCGCTGAGTTATACCCCGAGGCGAGCAAGATCAAAAAGCAACTCTCATACGCTGATGCCCGCCACATTCCCCTGGTGGCTATGATCGGAGCCGACGAAGCTGCTTCCGGAACGGTAACCCTCAAGGATATGCAGACAGGTACCCAGCAGTCGGTCCCTGTTTCCGGATTGTGTGGGTTGCTCGCCGCGATGGAACGCTGACACAGTTGTCCCATTCCTGACCCTGCAGATACTCCCCCCTTTTATATACGGTTATGATGACTACGCTGCCCGCACCTTATGTTCTGGCGCTGGCCCTGGTGCCACGTTTGCCTGCTGCAGGGGGAAGAAAACTGATGGAGTACTTTGGGAGTGCTGAAGCGGTTTTTCGCAGTTCCCCGCAGGAATTGATGTCTATTCCCGGTTTCCGGCCTGAGTGGGTTCGCGGAATCCTTGACGGAACCGCTCTGGAACGTGCCCGCAAGGCATTGTTGTCCCTCAACCAGGAGCACATACACTATTTTGACCTGCAGCTGCCTGGATATCCGCATCGTTTGCGTCAGTGTGAGGATGCACCTCTGGCGTTTTTCTGCAAGGGTACGGCAGACCTGGATGCTTCAAAAGTGTTGTCGGTGGTGGGCACCCGGTCGGCTACGGAGTATGGTAAATCCAGTTGCCGGAGACTTATTTCCGGTTTGGTAGCGCTGGGGCACCGGCCACTGATTGTCAGTGGCCTGGCGTACGGAATAGACATCACTGCCCACCGGATGGCCCTGGAGTGTGGTTTGTCCACGGTTGCCGTGCTGGCCCATGGACTGGACCAGCTCTATCCTGCAGAACACCGCAGGGAGGCCGCTGAAATTATCCGGCAGGGGGCTTTGCTTTCGGAGTTTATTCCGGGAACGCCTCCGCTCAAACCCAATTTCGTGCAGCGAAACCGTATCATTGCTGGTTTGGCGGATGCTACGGTGGTAGTGGAATCGGGCCTAAAGGGAGGCTCGTTGAGCACAGCCGGCATGGCCGTGTCTTATCACCGGGAGTTGCTTGCCCTCCCCGGGAGGGTGTCCGATCCTTATTCTGCGGGCTGTCTGGCTCTGATTCGCTCGCAAAAAGCGCAGTTGTTTGAGCAGGCTGCCGATTTGGCCTATTATCTGGGATGGGAATCCAGTCTGCCTTCTACTGCTCAGGTCCAGGGAACTCTGTTTGAGGATTTGTCTCCCGAGGAGTGCCAGGTCCTGGAGTGGATCCGCAAACACGAGAGGGCCACCATTGATTTGCTCTGTGCCGGCCTTTTGCTCCCTGCCGCAGCGGTATCGCATATCCTGCTCACGCTGGAGTTGAGCGGAAAAGTGCGCTGTCTGCCCGGAAAAGTCTATATTTGCGAACACTAATCATTCTTCCGGGAGGCCTTGTATGCACGTCCGTTTCCTTTCCCTGCTTGTGCTTTGGTCCCTGCTCCCCTGGGGTGGGCTGGGCGCTCAGTCGGGCCGCTATCGTCCGGCGCTCCTGCCGGTGCATGTTCCCGGGATTGTGCTGAATGAGCCCGATCATGATGACCGGCGGTTTCGTCTGGGTTTTGGGGTGGGACTGCATGTGATGGACGCATCGGTTCGTCCTGGCTTGGAATCGGACTACTATGCGGGTGCTGGAAGCCTTTCTCCCGGTTTTACGGTGTCCGGAGTGGCCAACCTGAGGCTCACCCGTCATCTGGACCTGCGTTGTCTGCCCGGAGTGCTTCTGGGCGCGCGCAATATCGTGTTTGTGGGCGGAGAACGTCTGGAGACCGAGGTGAAGGCTCAGTATATTGAGGCTCCGTTGCTGCTCAAGCTGAAATCCGAAAGGGTCAGCAATATCCGTCCATTTCTCATTGCCGGTGTGGCTCCCCGCTACAACCTGAATGCCAGCTCAGGTTCTAGGGATGTGATTGAGGTGAAGACCCAACCCCTTGAGTTTTTCTATGAAGGCGGGGCCGGTGTGGATTTCTATCTGCCCTATTTCAAGCTGGGTGTTGAATTTAAAGGCTCCTGGGGGATGGGGAATGCTCTGGAGCGTATTGCCTCGGACAGCCATCCCGAATACCGCACTGCCATTGGCAAGCTGAGGCATTCGGTGTATATGTTTACCTTGTATTTTGAATAGATGGACAGATGTCGCAAGGTGGAGCTGACGCTCTCGCCTAAGGTGGCTTGCGTTCCGGAACTGTTCCGGGAGGCTGTGCTTGCGGCTGCGGGCCTTGCCGCGGACAGTACGGAGCCGGTCAGAGTACTCAGACGAACCATTGATGCCCGGTCCCGCCAGGGAATCAAGGTTCTGGTTCAGGCCGAGGTGGGACCTTCGGAATTGCCCCCTTCTCCCTTTCATCCTCAGGATGTTACCGGGAAGCCCCGGGTGCTGGTGGCTGGTTCCGGACCGGCCGGGCTTTTTGCTGCCCTCAGACTGATAGAATTGGGGCTCTGTCCGGTTGTTCTGGAACGGGGTCAGGAGGTAAGCCAGCGCAAGAAAGATATTGCCATGCTTTGCCGTGGCCGGGGTTTGGATCCGGAATCCAACTATTGCTTTGGAGAGGGCGGGGCCGGTACTTTCTCGGATGGGAAACTTTATTCCCGCTCCCGGAAAAGAGGGGACTATGACCGGGTGTTGCGTATGTTTCATCATTTTGGAGCTTCGGATGAGATCTTGTACGAGGCTCATCCCCATATTGGGAGCGATCGCTTGCCAGATATCATCCGCAGGATGAGAGAAACAATTTGTGATTGCGGGGGGCAGGTTCATTTCGGCACCCGGGTTGAACGCATACAGGTGCATGAGGGCCGGTTGACGGGTGCTTTCACCAATCGGGGTATTATGGAGGCTCGTGCCCTGGTGCTGGCCACCGGACATTCTGCTCATGATGTGTATCAGATGCTTCATGAGGCAGGCCTTGCTCTTGAGTCCAAGCCTTTTGCCCTTGGGGTTCGGGTGGAGCACCCCCAAGAACTGATTGACGAGATTCAGTACCATCGTGATCCTGAAATGGCCTTTCTCCCTGCAGCTTCCTATGCGCTTACGGCTCAGGTGGACGGCCGGGGGGTGTATTCTTTCTGTATGTGTCCCGGAGGATTTATTGTGTGTGCTTCTTCCTCGGCGGAGGGTCTGGTGGTGAACGGAATGTCGCCCTCGGCCCGCCATACACCCTTTGCCAATGCGGGTGTGGTGGTGGAGGTCCGGCCCGGGGACCTCACTGGCGTGGATGCCCCGGATCCTTTGCGGGGATTGGCTTTTCAGCGACAGATGGAATATTTGGCGGCAGTGAATGGAGGGGGGCACCAGCAGGCTCCTGCGCAGCGGCTCACGGATTTTGTGCGGGGATGCCTCTCCGGTTCGCTCCCGGCATGTTCCTATCTGCCTGATGTTCTTTCTTCCCCAGTGCACTTTTGGCTCCCTGAATTTATTTCCCGGTCCCTGCAACAGGGCTTTCAGAATTTTGACCGAAAGATGAGGGGATTTCTGACTCAGGAAGCCCTGGTGGCCGGGGTAGAAAGCCGTTCCTCTTCGCCGGTGCGCATCCCGCGTGATCCGGGCACCCTGCAGCATCCCGGATTGCCCGGGTTGTTCCCCTGCGGAGAGGGTGCCGGCTATGCCGGGGGAATCAGCTCCTCTGCCATGGACGGAGAACAGGCTGCCGTAGCCGTTGCGCGTTGGCTGGGCGGAGACGTCTGACGGGTAATCTTCCGCCCTGTTGATGAGGGGAACGGGATAATTGTGTAATTTGGCGTGTTTTTTTATATGCAAAGAATATGAGGATTGTGTTGGCAGGAGCTGGTGAGGTTGGCACCCATCTGGCAAGGTTGCTGAGCAGGGAGAATCATGAGATTGTGGTCATGGATCCCTCTGGCAGCAGGCTTCGTTCCGTCAGTGAATCATGCGATTTGCTCACGATAGAGGGTCGGGTGACTTCTTTGGACCTTTTGACGGAGGCCGGGGTGGTGGATGCTGACTTGTTCATCGGGGTTACGCCCAATGAGGATACCAATATGGCTGCGGCCATGCTCGCCAAAAAGCTGGGGGCCCGTTTTACCGTGGCCCGGATTGACAACAATGAATATCTCCAGAGGGAAAACCGTGATTTCTTTGTGAACCTTGGTGTTGACTCGCTTATTTTCCCTGAAAGAGTGGCCGCCCGGGAGGTGGCTGATGTGCTGAGTCAGTCCGGAGTGACCAATCTGGTGGACTTCTCGGGGGGCCGTCTCTCCTTGCTTTCCGTGCGGATTGACCCCTCTGCCTCCATCATCGGGAAAACTCTGGCCGAGGCCGGACAGATCTACGATATGGAATATCGTGCCGTTGCGATCTCCCGTAACGGGACTACCATTATTCCCCGTGGTTCGGAATGTTTCCAGGCGGGTGATATGGTCTATGTGGTGACCAATCCCGCGGGAATCAAGAAACTCCTGAAACATTCCGGAAAAATGACCACTCGTTTTAAGAATGTGATGATCCTTGGGGGTACGCCCATCGGGCGGCTCGTCGCCAAAGAACTGGGGAAGAATTATCATGTGAAATTGTTTGAGAAGGACCCTGAGCTGGCATATCAGCTTTCAGGAGAATTGAATCATGCCCTGGTAGTGAATGCCGATGGTACCCGGATGGAAAGCCTCGTGGAGGAGGGGGTCAATGGGGTGGACTCGTTTATCGCGGTCACCGGGAATGCCGAAACGAATATTATCTCCTGTCTGCTTGCCCGCAATCTTGGGGTGAAGCATACCATTGCCGAGATTGAGAATCTGGACTATCTCAATCTGGCCGAAAAACTGGGTATAGATACGGTCATCAACAAGAAGCTTATCGCGGCCAGTCATATCTTTCGGTTCACCATGTCGGGCAAGATGGTGATGATGCGGACCCTGACCGGAACCGAGGCGGAGGTGTTTGAATTTGAAGTCCAGAAGGGCGCTCGGGTAACCAAGGCTCCCGTGAGTTCACTGAGTTTTCCGCATCAGGCCATTATGGGCGGGGTGATTCGGGGCAATACCGGCTTCATTGTTACCGGAGATACCCAGGTGAAGCCCGGGGATCATGTGGTGGTGTTTGCCATGCCCGAGGCTGTGCATGAGGTTTCAAGGATGTTTTGCTAAACACAAGGTATGATCAATTGGAAGTATATCTTTCATCTGTTGGGGATTCTGCTGGTTGTTGAGGCCGGGTTTATGCTGATTGCCATCCTGGTTTCCGCGCTTTCAGGGGATATGGAGTTCTCGGCCCTGCTGCTTGCGGCGCTTTTGACTGGTTCCCTGGGCGGTTTTCTGTGGTCCTCTACACCACGTCCCGAGCAACACATGGGGAAACGGGAAGGTTATATTCTGGTTTCCTTAGTATGGATATGCTATGCTTTTTTCGGGGCCATGCCCTATTTTATCGGGGGCTATGTCCAGTCGTTTACCGACGCCTGGTTTGAATCAATGTCCGGTTTAACCACCTGCGGGGCGTCCATCTTGAATGATATTGAAAGCTTGCCCAGGGGCATTCTTTTTTGGAGGGCTTTCACTACCGGAATTGGCGGAATGGGTATTCTGGTGATGGTGATTGCCATCATGCCTGGTTATGGCACGGGGAATATGATGCTCTACCGGGCCGAGAGTTCCGAAGGTAGCCGTCTGAGCCCACGCATCAAGGACACCGCCAAGTGGATTATTTTACTTTATCTGGGCCTCATCTTTTTCTGCTTCCTTCTTTATCTGGCTGGGGGGATGTCCATATTCGATGCTGTGTGTCATGCATTTCCTACTATTGCAACCGCTGGATTTTCCAATAAAAATGCCAGTTTTGCTGCATACTCTCCTTTCATCCAGTACGCATCTATGCTATGTATGCTGTTGGGAAGCATCAGTTTTGTAGTTATGATCTCCTTGCTCCGCGGACAATTCAAGAAAGTATGGCCCGCTGAGGAGCTAAAACTTTACTTGAAAGTTGTTCTTGCCTCTGTGTTGTTCGTGTTTCTCGTGCTTGTGTTCAGATATCAGTATGCGCTCGAACCGGCCTTCCGCGATGCCGGTTTTCAGGTGATTTCGCTGATTTCTACTACCGGATTTGTTACTGCGGATTATCTTCAGTGGGGCGCTCCCGTCTTTGCGACAATGTTTCTGCTTATGTTGCTTGGTGGTTGCGGGGGCTCCACGGCTGGTGGCATCAAGATGGTGCGGTTGCTTGTCCTGCTGCGATCGGTGCGGGTGCAGTTTCAGAAAATTCTGCACAACCGGGGGATGATTTTTGTGAAGATCAACGGGCAGAATGTTCCCGAGGCGATGATATACCGTACTCTGGCTTTTCTGATGATCTATCTTACTGCGTTTTCCTTCGGAGCATTTGGGCTGATGCTGACGGGCCTGGACTTTGAGTCCTCGCTGGGAGCATCCATCGCTTCGCTCAGTTGTGTGGGTCCCGGGCTCGGCACGGTGGGGCCCGTGTCGAATTATGCCCACCTGACGGATGCCGCCAAATACATCTGCACCTTTCTGATGTTGCTGGGGCGTCTGGAGCTTTATTCCTTTCTGATTCTTTTCATGCCGGAATTCTGGCGCAAACAATAGCTTATGCAGGGATTGCGGACCCGATATCTCAGATGTATCGCCTTTTGTTCCGGGGAGTTGTGGCGGGTCCGGCTGGAGACCTGCGCTCCGCCCCGTCGGGCCCTTCTGTGGCTATTGCGGGTGCTCATCCTGTCTGCCCGTGGGTTCCGGAGCGAGAACATTAAACTTCGGGCAGCCTCACTGACTTATTACACCCTGATGGCCATTGTCCCTCTGTTGGCCATGTGTTTTGGTGTGGCCAAGGGGTTTGGCTTTGACAGTACCTTGGAGACACTGCTGATTAAGAACTTTCAGGGACAGCAGGAGGTGTTGCACTGGCTGATTCGTTTCTCCCACAGCCTGCTCGATTCCGTTCAGGGTGGCCTTATGGCTGCCATTGGTCTTGTGCTGTTGTTCTGGTCCGTCATTCAGGTGATGACTCAGATTGAAGGATCGTTCAATGAAATCTGGGGTATCCGCAGATCCCGGTCCTTTGTTCGTCGGTTTGCCGACTATCTGGCCATGATGGTGGTGGTTCCTCTGGTCGTGGGATTGGCGGGAAGTACCAATGTGCTCTTTATCACTCAGCTCAGGGATCTCTCAGGGGACAGTGCCTTGGTGGAGCTGATGACCCCCTTCCTGATGGTCCTGGCCAAGGTGGCTCCCTATGTGCTGATTTGGCTTGCTTTCACGCTGATGTATCTGGTGATGCCCCATACCCGGGTGCGCTGGACCGCTGCCTTGCTGTCCGGAGTGCTGATGGGTACGGTGTACCAGTTGTTGCAATGGTTTTATATTGACCTTCAGGTGGGTGTAGCACGCTACAGTGCCATCTACGGGAGTTTCGCCGCCCTGCCTTTGCTGCTTATCTGGATGCAGGCAGGCTGGCTCATTATCCTCTTTGGGGCACGCATGACCTACTCCATCCAGAATATGAGGCTGCACGAGTTTGAGAAGGAGGCTGCCGATATGAGTGCCTATGAGCGCAGAAGCCTGTCTTTGTATGTGTTCCGGGCCATTATCCTGCATTACCGCAAAGGAGGGAAAGCCTTGAGTTCGCGCACTCTGTCAGACCAGTTGAAATTGCCCCTGAGTGTGGTGCGCACCATTCTGGACGACCTGATCGAGTGTTCTCTGGTAGTTCAGGTTTCGCTCAAAAAACGCAACAGGAAGTCCCTTCAGCCCGCCAAGGACTACCATTTGCTCAAGGTGAGTGAGGTATGTCACACTCTGGACCGCCGTGGAGACAATTCCCTGCTGATGATTCATGCACGGGATCTCCGGCCTGTGGAGGAAGTGCATGCCCGGATGCAACAGGCCATGGATGAAGCCTCCGGAGAAATGACTTTAGACCAGTTGTTATGAAACCTGTTTCGATTATTGTGGCTGTCGCCGAAAACCAGGCCATCGGGTGCCGGAATGAATTGTTGTGCCATCTGCCTGCCGATTTGAAGTATTTCAAACGGATCACATCGGGACACACCGTGGTGATGGGCAAGCGTACCTGGGCTTCCCTTCCGGTTCGGCCTCTGCCCGGCCGCAGGAACATTGTGATTACAGATATTTCGGGAGAACTGTTTGAAGGGGCCGAAACGGTTTATTCCATTGAGGAAGCTTTGGCGCACTGCGATGCTGAAAAGGAAAGCTTCATTATCGGGGGGGGGTCCGTGTACCGACAGTTTATGCCCCATGCCTCGAAACTATACATCACCCATGTGCATCATCATTTTGATGCCGACACGTTCTTCCCGGAGATTGACTCTGAGGTGTGGCGTCTGGATTCTTTAGAACCCCAGCCTGCCGATGAGCAGAACCCCTTCCCTTACTCTTTTGCCGTATATGTGCGGCGCTGATGTTTGGGATATTATCCTGCAGATTGCCCGGGAAATAGAATAATGCAATTCCGGTCGGGCAGATAACGGGTGATCATTCTGGGCAGAATGGTGAGCCGCTTGTGGAAGGACAGGGTGCCTTTGCGTGCCGATACCAGAATCAGCAGGTCCTCATCGGTCATTTCCTCGTTGAGTTGTTCAAAGTATCGGAAAATATCTACGGTTCTGAAGTTTTTTTCTTCCGGAAGATCCGGGTCTGAAAGAGCCTTAATGCCCGGTAGGGTTTCGGCATTTCCCAGAAAGACCGGGTTCCCTCCGGAGTTTTTCCGTATCTGCATCACGGTTTGTATCCAGGTGTGACAGTTGGTCTCCAGGTCGGCATTGTCCGGAACCATCACCCAGATTTGCCTGTAGCGGAATCTGGGCTTTGGGAAACGTACCACCAGAAGCATCTGGGCGTAATTTCCCAGCATATTCTCAACGAGGTTCCCGAAGAAGTAATAGGCAGTTGAGGACTGTCCGCTCCATCCGGCAATCAGGTGCGTCGCCTGAACTTCCTTAGCCAGCCGCTGAATCCCCGAAGCCACGTTGATGTCAATCCTGATGGAGGGCACAAAACGGAGCCCGGCATCGCGGGCAATCTCGGCGAGCTCCTCCATCATAGGCTGGTGTTTTGTCCGGGTATTGCTGACTTCACTCTCATCGGTGACAATATGTGTGGGAAACACAACGGTTTGCCCCTCTGTTAGTTCCAGCATTGAGGCAACCCTGAGCATAATCCGGGCAGTCTCTGAATGGGAAACCGGCACGATGATATGGTGCTCCCTGAGTCCTTCGGAGGCGAGAGTTGGCTTATTCTCGAGTGCTGCACGACGTCCGGCGTGCTCCGTGGCGTAGGTGCTGACAAGGCAGGTGGTGAGGATGATCAGTATGGTGGCATTGAGCACCTGAATGTCCAGGATACCGGTGTTGTAGCCGACGGAGACCACAGCAATGGTGGCTGCGGCATGTGCGCTGGACAAACCGAAGAGCAAATGCCCTTCTGCAGACGAATAGCGCAGGATGTGCCGTGTAATCCAGGCTGCCAGAAATTTTGCGACCAGCACTCCAGCAACCAGACAGGCAGCCAGCAACATGGCACGGGGGCTCTGAAACAGGGCGCGCAAGTCAATCAGCATACCAATGCTGATGAGAAATACGGGGATGAACAGCGCGTGGCCGATGAACCTGGTACGTTGCATGAGTATCGAGTTGCGGTGTATCACTTGGTTGAGTGCCAGGCCGCAGAGAAACGCTCCCACGATGGCTTCAGTACCGGCCAACTCTGCCAGGACTCCAGAGGCAAGCAAGGCGGTGAGTACGAAGACATAACGGGTGGTGTCGTCTGCCTGGATCTTTGAGAAGTACCAGCGCGCCAGTCTGGGCAACCCCCAGTTGATCAGGAACACAAGGCCACACAGCGACAGGATCAAGGTGGCCCAGAAAAGTAGCGACAGTTCTCCTTCGCTTGCGGCCAGAATCACGGATAGCAGCACCAGGACGGCGGTGTCCGTAAGAATTGTTCCTCCAATACTGATGATAACCACCTCCTTATGGGTGATGTTCAGACGGCGGACAATGGGGTAGGCAATCAGGGTGTGGGTGGAGAACATGCAGGCAATGATGAGGGCGGCCACAAACGGAAATCCGAATATCCCCCAGGCAATGCCCATACCTGTGAAAAAGGGAATCGTGAAGGTGAGGACTCCGAAGAACAGGCTCTTGTGACGGTTCTTGCGAAAGTAAAACAGGTCAATCTCCAATGCGGCCAAAAACATCAGATACAAGAGTCCAGTCTGGGACAGCAGGGCAAGCAGCCGGGAGTCGCTGATCCATTCCAGTCCCCGGGGGCCGGTGATGATGCCGGCCAGAATGAGACCGAAGATGGAAGGGATGTGGAGCTTTCGGGAAAAGAAGGGAACCAGCAGGACCAGTGCCATAACCAGTGCAAAGGTTTGCACTGGCGAGGAAGGAAAGATCGTGGACTGGGACAGGAACAGAAGCATGGGCACCGGTTGGGTTTTTCAAAAGTACATGATTATTTATATATTTGCAGCACTTTTGAGGCAGATTCCCGGCCATAATACCATTGGTTTTATGCTCTATCGCATGCGGTTCCTTTTGTTTCTTTTTCTGGTCCTTGCTCTTGGAGCTACACCTCTGGCAGGTGCCGTACCCCGGGATACCCTGCGCATTCCAAATTCCTTTCCGGCACAGGAGGACTCCATCCGTTTGGCCATGAAGGCCTACTACGCCCTGCCAATTGATTCCCTGCAGGATAAAGTGATTGCGTTCCAGCCGTTTTACCGAGGTCGGCTGGCTCTGGTCCGTGTTCCCATCGACACCATGCTGACAGGCTTTCAGATCAAGAATGTGGTTAAAGAGCAATATGCTGTGGGTTCATACCTTGGAAACCTGGGGCTCTCGGCCTATTCCCCCCTGTTTCACCTGCGGGAACAGCCCGGAGATTTCATGTTTACGGATCATGTGGCCATGTATATGCATACGCATCAGGAAATGATTCATTATCAGGCGCGGACTCCCTATACGCTGATCAATTACACCTCGGCTGGAGAGAAACGCAAGGATGAGATGACCCTGCATTTGATTCACACCCAGAATGTCACCAAGGATCTGAATCTGGGCGTCCTTTTCGATGCCAATACTTCGGACGGGCAGTATTACCATCAGGGAACCGGAAACAATGCCTTTTCCTTGTTTGGGAGTTATCGCGGTGACCAGTACTCGCTATATGCATCCCTGAACATCAACAATATCAAGATGCAGGAGAACGGAGGGCTGGAGAGCTTGATGGATTTCTATACACGGGATCACCGTACAGAATCCTACACCATGCGCACCAATAGCGGTAAAACGCTATTGAAAGACCGAAGTTTCGCCCTCACCCAGACTTTTTCATTCCAGAAGTTTTCTTCGCGCAATGTTTCCGGAGCCACCCTGCCCGCGGATTCGCTCCGGTCTGCTTTGTCCACTCTGGAAGCTATGTCTGACAGTCTCTCTGCTTCAGCAGTGCCCGATTCGATGATGCAGGCAGCTCCCAGGGGGGTGACCCGGTTCACTTTGGTACACAATCTGGAGTATCGTTATTTTCACCGAAATTTCACCGATGACGCCCCGGGGCCAAACGATTTGTACCCGAATGCCTACATCAATCCGTTCCAGACGGGTGATTCTGTGTATGTTCGCAGGCTCACCAACAGTTTTGAACTGATGTTCCGCGAAAGGGAGCGGGCCAGAATGACGGCTGGTTTTGCTGCCGGAATTTACAGTGAACTCGATAAGTACACCCATTCGATCATCCCCGATACCTCCTATAACGGTTCGGAGATGGTGATTACCCGGGAGGATGGTGAAACCGCCGCCAATATTGCCGTTACAGGACGCTTCTTCAATCATACCGGGGGAACCTTCAACTGGGATGTGGGCGGACGTTTCTTCGTTACCGGGGAGAAAGCAGGTTCGCTTGAACTGGACGGCGATGTCCGTTTCCACTATTTCACCCGTCGGGGCCGGAGTACCTTGACTCTGGGTGCCACTCTTCTGAATGCTGAGCCGGGGTATTTTATCAAACGATACGAGTCCAATAGTTATCTTTGGAGGACTGACTTTAGCCAGTCTCAGCAAATCCGGCTTCGGGCAGAGCTGGAAAATCCGGCCCGTCGCTTCAAGGCAGGAGTGTATGTTGCACAACTCAACAATTGGGTGTATTTCGACACTCTGGCTCTTCCTGCTCAGTCTTCCAAGGCCCTGATTTCGGTGACCGGAGCCCTGGAGAAGGAGATGGTTCTGGGTCGTTTTCACTTTCTGTTCAAACTCTACGGCCAGTATTCATCGGACGAGGAACAGCTGCCCCTGCCTTCTTTTGCAGGGTATCAATCATCGTTTTACCAGCAATGGCTGGTGCGCAATGTGCTGAACATGCAGTTTGGGTATGATTTACGTTATCACACCCGCTATTATGCCTATGATTTTGCGCCTTCCACCGGGGTGTTCTTTATGCAGAACAATGAAAAGGTGGGTGGTTTCCCGTTTGTGGATGTGTTCCTGACATTCAAACTCAAGCGGGTACGCTTGTCCGTGATGGGAGAGAATCTCCTGACACTCCTGGGTTCTATGGATAAGAAATATTTCACCACGTACGGATATCCCATGCCTGAGGCCCGGATTAAATTCGGTGTTTCCTGGTCTTTCTATGACTAACCCTTGATGTTTCCACCATATTTTGGAGATGGTTCTTTCTGCCTTCAGAAATAAGAGGATATTCTGGCTCCTGCCCCTTCTGGCTTTGTCTGCAATGCTGGTGGTTTGGATGTGGTTATTCCCGGGACGGACTGTCCCTCCCGCCCCCGATCTGGAGGACATCATCCGTCGGGGACATTTGGTGGCCGTAGTGCGTGCCCAATCCAGGGACTATTATATTGAGAATGCAGAGCCATCAGGATTTCAGTTTTTTATGCTCCAGGATTTTGCGCGTCACTTGGGCGTCCGTTTGACTCTGGTTCCGGTGCAAAGCGTGCAGGAGGGGTATGAACTCTTACGTTCTGGGAGGGCGGATGTGTTGGCATCCGATCTGCCACAAGGGGTTCCCGGGAGTGTGCCCGGAATTTTCTTTTCCCTGCCCTACCGGACTACCCGGCATGTGTTGATTCAGAAGAAACCCGGGAGTTGGCGGGCACTGTCGCGCAAACAAACAGAGCCCAGGCTGATTCGTGAAGTGACCAGACTCACCGGCAAGCGAATCTATGCTTCCGGTTGGTCGGTGCAGGAGATGAAGGATCACAAGATTCCCGGTCTGGACCTGCGTGTGCAGCTTCTGCAGGGGGTGGCTCCGGAACGGATGATGGAAATGGTTGCCCAGGGTGATATGGATTATGCTGTTCTGGGAGAGCATATTGCTGCCTTAGTCGCGCCCTGGTTTCCCGAAGTGGATGTGTCCACCCCACTTAGTGGCACCGTTCCGGTGGGATGGGCTGTGCGTGAAACCTCCCCGGACTTGTTGCTTCGACTGAATTTGTGGATGCACCATTATCTCCGTTCCTCAGAGTATGCCATTCTGTTCCGCCGATACCAAAGGCCCGCTCTGTACCGGCCCGAGACCGGAACCGGACGGAGTTCTGCCGCTGGAACCATCTCCCCGTTTGATCATTATCTTAAGGTCTATGCAACGCAGATTGGATGGGACTGGCGTCTGGTCGCCTCGCTGATGTATCAGGAGTCGAGGTTTGATGCTACAGCGCTTTCCCGGGTTGGGGCCTACGGGCTGATGCAGATGATGCCTCAAACCATGGAGCGGTATGGCCTGGATTCTGCATCAGGTCCCGAACAGCAGATTCGGGCGGGAGTAAGGTACCTGAGGGTACTCGAGAAACTGTTTCAGAAATCCGTGCCAAACCATAACGAGCGGGTGAAGTTTGTGCTGGCCTCCTACAACATCGGAGCCGGTCACATTCTTGATGCCCAGCGCCTTGCCCGCAGGTTCGGGAAGAATCCTGCCCTTTGGGACGGGAATGTAGATTCTTGCCTGATGATGAAAGCCGAGCCGGAGATTCATGCCCTTCCCGAAGTGCGCCACGGGTATGCCCGGGGCAAGGAAACATATGCTTTTGTCCGGCAGATTATGGATCGGTACCGGCATTACACCAATGTAGTTAAGAAGTGAGTTCTTTCCTTGCTACTGTCTCGTTCACAAAGGCATCGGCCGGCCCTGAGGGAGGGCCGAAGGGTAGGGATGGAGATGGAAGGAGTGCCCCGAGGTTATAAGTTTTCCACCGGGCATCCACAGTTTTGATGGTGTCGGCGTGGCTGAGTACTTTGCATGGCCAGAGTCGTTCAAACCCATCTCGCAGGGGCAGTTTGTCGGTTGCGTCCACAATGATTTGTTGCCTGTCCCGGTGGACCCGAACATCACGTTCAGGGTCAATATTGCTGCTCGTCAGCCATACTATTTCAGCCCACGATTCCGGAACTGAGGGGCCTTCGGTGAGGATGATTACCTTCACGGCGCTCCACAAAGGGTCTCCGGATAGAAAGTCCGAAAGGGCTTGTTTGTCGGCTTGATGTTCCATCTGGATGCTGAGGGCAGTCAGAGGAATGTCCTGAGAGAGCAGACTGAAGTTTCCTCCCCGGTAGCAGTCGAAGCCCAGCAGTGTTGATTCCAATTCCTTTGCAGTGGGGAGTGGCTTGGACGCTGCAGGTTCCGGTTGGGGATTCAGGGTTTCTTCGGGCATGCTCAGGGTGGCATCAATGCCCAGTTTGCTGCCATATGCGAACCGGGATGAGGCATGGTCCAGAACATCAAGCGGCCCCTGTCCCTGATGGATGTCCCGATGGAAGTCCACCCGGTTCAGGATCAGACGTACCGCTTGCAAGTAATCTCTAATGGGGAAATCTGTGACAATCAGAATTTTGTTGAACATCATCTGTCCGCTACCCCACAGGGAGTGAATGGTTTTGATGCCTTGGCCCGGATATTCCTTGCGGATCTGCGCCAGTGCAAGATTGTGGGCGGTTCCGGAGGGCGGTAGGTGCATATCCTCCAGTTCTGGCAGCAGGGACAGCCGTAAGGGCGTGAGAAACAGACGCTCTGTGGCCAGGGCGAAGCAGGTGTCCTCCTGGGGCGGAATGCCCACGATGGTCGCAGGATATACGGCATCCTGTCTGTGGGTGATACAGGTAACGTGGAAAACCGGGTAAAGATCAGTCAGGGAATAGAATCCCGTGTGGTCGCCAAAGGGGCCTTCGGGAGCATGTGACTCCGAAGGGTCCACATAGCCCTCGATAATGATATCTGCATCCGCCGGAACATAGATGTCCTGGGTAAGGCACCGGACCAGCGTAACCCTTTTGTGTCGTAGAAATCCTGCAAGCAGGTATTCGTCTGCATTCTCAGGGAGGGGGGCAGTAGCACAATAGGTATAGACAGGGTCACCACCCAGGGCCACGGCAATGGGCATACGTTGACCGGCAGCCTTCCATGCCGCATAGTGGGAGGCCCCGGTTTTATGCCGGTGCCAGTGCATCCCGGTGGTGTTGCATCCGGTCACTTGCATCCGGTACATCCCGCAGTTTCGGGATCCGCTTTGGGGATGACGTGTGTGGACCAGAGGCAGGGTGATAAATCTCCCCCCATCAGCCGGCCAGCACCGGAGTATGGGTAGGATGCTCAGGTCAGGGTCGTGGTGGATGACTTCCTGACACGCTCCCCTGCGAGATTGTGTGGCAGGCAGCCATTGCGACATCCGGCCAAGCAATGGGAGCATTCGGAGCTTATCGCTCAGAGCTGGTTTGGGGGCCGTCATGGTGTGGAACAGGGCCTCAATTTCCTTTCCGGCCTGTTGCAGGTCCGGGCGTCCCAAGGCCATGCTGATTCTTTTTTCCGAACCCATGGCGTTGGTCAGAACAGGGAATCCGGTACCGGTGTTTGTGAACAACAGGGCTTTCCCGCCATCGGGCTGCTTACTCATCCTGTCGGTGATCTCGGCAATCTCCAACTCAGGGTCCACCCGTGCCGTTACTCGGCATAGTTCCCCGGCTTTTTCCAGGGCGTCAACAAATGAATTCAGTCCGGAGTACATGGGTTGGGTGATGGTTCTCTCAAAGGTAGGCACTTTGACTGTGATTCCGGGGAATGTCCGTCGTTTTTTTGACATACAAAAGCAGGCTCTCCCGCTTTTGTATGTCTGGTTCCAAAAAATATGAGAGTGCCTCAAATATTGCTTTTGAGGCACTCTCTTCGTAGTGTGGTGCGATTCTCTGAGGAAAACTCAGGGTGACATCTGGTTGCCCATATGCCTGCACGTTACGGGCATATGTTGCTTCTCTAGTCGAATGCTGTATAGGCAGTCTCTCCGTGCTGTGTTTCATCCAGGCCCACCGATTCTTCCTTGATGCTGGCCCTAAGTCCTACCAGTATGTCGGTGAGCTTGAAAAGAACAAAGGTGCCGATTCCCGAATACACCAGGGTAGCAACGGTAGCCAGAGCCTGGATGCCAAACTGGTGCATCCCTCCGCTGTATGCAGCCTGTACCACCGGGGTTGCCAGCAAGCCAGTGAGCAATGCGCCCAGAATACCCCCGATACCGTGTACCCCAAAGGCATCCAGGGCATCGTCGTACCCCAGCCGGGGTTTCACAAATGCCACGGCAAAGAAGCAGATCAGCGAGACGGAAACGCCAATGATCAGCGCTCCGGACACGTCCACGAAACCTGCTGCCGGGGTGATGGCGACCAACCCGCCAACGGCACCGGTGCAGACACCCACAATGGTGGGCCTTTTCCCGTGAAACCAATCCAGCAGGGCCCAGACCAGAGCTGCCGTAGCTGCAGCGATATGAGTAACCATCAGGGCGTTGGCCGATAATCCGTCGGCTGCCAGACCGCTTCCTGCGTTGAATCCGAACCAACCGAACCAAAGCAGGGCAGCGCCGATAAATACATGAGGGATGTTGTGCGGAGGAATGGCGTGTCCCTGGTAGTCACGTCTTTTGCCCAGCATTACAGCCGTGATCAGGGCGGCGATACCCGCGTTGATGTGCACTACCGTGCCTCCGGCAAAGTCCAGAGCCCCCAGTTTAAAGAGCCATCCGTCTCCCGACCATACCCAGTGGGCCACCGGGTTGTACACCAGCAAGGCCCAGAGAACCGTGAAGAGCAGGAAACCCTTGAACCGGATTCTTTCGGCAAACGCACCCAGAATCAGGGCCGGAGTGATGACCGCAAACATACACTGAAACATGATGAACAGCAGATGGGGAATGGTACCCACCGAAGCCCCGTCAGGTCCGGTCTGGCTGTGAGAGATGAAGTATGGGCTCAGATCGGATACAGATATTCCCTTCAGGAAGGCCCAGTCGAACCCTCCGATAAAGGGAGCCAGTGCCCCTGAAGAACTGCCGAAGGCAAGGCTGTAACCGCAGATTACCCACTCAATACTGATGATAGCAACAATGATGATACATTGCATGAGTACGTTGAGGACGTTCTTCCTGCGTACCAGGCCTCCGTAGAACAGGGCCAATCCCGGAATGGTCATCAGCATGACCAGGGCTGTGGCTGTAATGAGCCAGGCAGTGTCGCCGGCATCGGGAAGAACGGCAGCCACTCCGTCCGTGGCCGCCTGAGCAGAAGCAGATGCTACAAGGCACATCAGTGCCGACAAGGACATAATAAAGCGTTTCATAATGATTCTGTTATTTTGGGTGAGGGTTATTTTTCTTCTTTGTTGTACAGCGCCTCCGGGCCAGTTTCCCCGGTTCGGATGCGATAGGTCTCCAGGATGTCCGAAACGAAAATCTTACCGTCTCCGGTGTCCCCTGTTCTGGCCGCATTCATGATGGCGTTGATGGTTTTGTCCAAATTGATGTCCCGGACCACGATGGAGAGCATGCGCCGTTGGATGTAATTGGACTGAAAAACCTGTCCCCTCACTACCTGATCCTCGGTGGATTTTCCCAGGCCGGTAATGTCCCAGTAGGAGAACCAGTCAATATCCGCATCGTAGAGGGCCTTCTTGACCTCTTCGAATTTGGACTTCCGGATAATGGCTTCGATCTTCTTCATTTGAATGAATTTTTAAGTAAAACATAAAGAACAATAACAAAGTGTAACTTATTTCTGCAAATGTATATCAAATTCTAATCCAAAAACAAATAATTGTAACAAATATTTTGAAT
>DFUR01000008.1 GCA_002380425.1 Bacteroidales bacterium UBA4181 | reverse complement strand
GGAATCATATAACTATCAGCTATGAAGAAGTTTTTATTTTTTTTTCTTTTTGTTGTGCTCTGGATGCCTGCCATAGCCGACATCGCTCCCAATCCCATTGAGATCAGGAGCATCATCCCACGTGGGGAATGTAAAGTTCAGATGGTTTCAGAGATTGTTACCGCGGATGTCTATAAAGATTCCTCGGTGGTGGAGTGTGTTTTCTACATGAAGAATTGGGGGGAGGGATGTACCATGCAGGTTGGTTTCCCGATGATGGATTTATATCATTTCCCCCTTTCTGAGGTTGGTATCTCGGATATGCGTTCGTTTATTGAATTGTATGTGGGGGATAAAAAGGTTGATCTGGACAGCTTGTATATTCCGGAGGAAATCACAGCATTGAGAGCACGAATGAAACTTCGTGACGAATATTTTACCAAGTCTTATGCGGCAGCGAGGGATAGCCTGTTCCGGGTGTACGGATCGCGCGGGACAGATTATCAAAATGCAGTGAACAAATTCAGAGATGATTTTCAAAAGAATGATACAACCTTCAAAGATGTGCCTGCTGCTTCGACAGTTTGGAGACGATTTCGGAACACTCCCTATTACGTGTGGAATGTGACTTTTGATGCATTGGGGAGCCAGAAAATCACCGTTCGCTACAGGGTTCCCACGGGCAGGATATACAAAAGTTCCTCCAGATATTTCTATTACATACTCCACACTGGGGCTGGATGGTACAAGGATATCGAACAGGCACGGGTCAGGGTTCGGGTGATGGATTTTGACTTAAGCAAGGTGAGTGAGACGCGGCCGTCCCATTACCGCATCAATCATGCCGCCAGGGAGCACGTTTGGGATTTTGTGCATTTTGAACCCTCTGAGGAGGACAATGTGTATTTCAGGTTTGAGACGCAGGGGCCCTGAGGAGCGGTGTTAAGAACAATCGTCCAGCCGGCTTGTAGCGATAGTTTTTGTACCTTCGCACCCATGAGCTGGACAAACTTTCATACCCATACCACCTTTTGTGACGGACATGCCGAACCGGTGGTTTTTGTTGAGGCTGCGCTGGAGCAGCAACTGTCTGTGCTGGGATTCTCGTCCCATGCCCCGGTCTGTTTTCCAAATCGCTGGACCATGAACCCTGCCCGGGTGCGGGATTATCACCGGGAGATCATGCGTCTCAAAGAACTGTACTCCGGAAGGATTGAGTTGTACTGTGGTCTGGAAATGGACTATTTCCCGGATATTCTTGGGGATTGTCAGTCGCTATATGCCGGAGTCCCCTGGGACTACAAAATAGGAGCAGTGCACTTTATCGGAGCTTTTCCTGATGGAAGCCGCTGGTGTATGGACGGCTCGGGAGAGGCTTTCCGGGAAGGTCTCCATACTCTGATGGACGGGGATTTCCTTTCGGCTGTGAAGCAGTATTTTGCTTTACACCGATCTATGGTGCAGGAGATGCCTGTGGATGTTGTGGCTCATTTTGATAAGATCAAACTCCAGTATCGTCCCGGAGACAAGGGGGGGGCAGAAACGGATGCGGAATACCGACGGGAATTGTTGCTGACTCTGGATGCTTTTGAGGCATCCGGATGTGTGGTGGAGGTGAGTACCCGGGGAATTGCCAAGGGCAATCTGGACGATTTCTACCCTGGCTCATGGGTGATTCCTGAGATGGCCCGCAGGGGCATCCCGGTAACACTCAATTCGGATGCTCATCGTCCCTGGGATCTCACCTTGGGTTTTGACCGGGCCGCTCAGGCTTTATACGCATCGGGTTACCGTGAGATAAGCGTGCTGCGTGCGGGAGGATGGCAGATGGTGCCTTTTGGGCCTGATGGTTTGATGTTATAACGAGGGATAATGAATGAAAATCACGTTCAACTGATTTGCGACAAGCTGGCACTCCGCCCGGCTCAGGTGCGCAATACTTTAGAGTTGCTCCAGCAGGGGGCAACGGTACCTTTTATCAGTCGTTATCGCAAGGAGATGACCGAAAGTTTGGACGAGGTGCAGGTGGCGGCCATCAGAGACCAATATCATAAACTCGGGGAGCTGGAAAAAAGACGTCAGGCAATACTGGAGTCCATTGAAAGTCAGGGAAAACTGGATGACGAGCTGCGCTCGCGCATTCAGGGCGTTTTCTCCCTGTCCGAGCTGGAGGACTTGTACCTCCCGTACCGTCCCAGGCGCAGAACTCGGGCCATGGTTGCCCGTGAGCGGGGCCTCGAGCCCTTGGCAACATTACTCTTGCAGCAACCAAATCAGCGTCCGGAGTTACTGTCGCAGCGGTTCCTTTCCGACCAGGTTCCGGACACCGAGTCGGCCCTTCAGGGGGCCAGGGATATTCTTGCGGAATGGATCAGTGAGCATGCAGGGGCCCGCAAGGCACTCCGGCGCCTGTTCCTGAGGGAGGGAGTCATCAGTTCCCGCAAGTCCCGGGAGAAACGCCCTGCTCAGGATCCGGGTGTTGTGGCTACGGAGAGCCCCGATAAATACAGGGACTATTTTGAATTTTCCGAGCCTTTGCGCCGGTGTCCCTCCCACAGGCTTCTGGCCATGTTCCGGGGTGAGGCCGAGGGCTTTTTGACGCTTACTGTGATGCCCGATGAGCAGAAAGCTTTGGAGATTCTGGATGCTTTGTTTTTGAAGGGCTCAGGGCCTTGTACGCCGCAGGTCCGGACGGCTGTGCGTGATGGCTACAAGCGTTTGCTGGCTCCTTCTCTTGAAACAGAGGCCAGGGCCGACGCTAAGGAACGGGCCGATAGTGAGGCTATTGCTGTTTTTGCTGAAAATCTAAAGCAGTTGTTGCTGGCGGCCCCTCTGGGCCAGAAGAATGTACTGGCCATTGACCCGGGATTCCGCACCGGGTGCAAGGTTGTGTGCCTCAATGCTCAGGGTGACTTGCTGCACAACGAAACCATCTATCCCCATCCTCCTCAGAATGAAGTGTCACAGGCTACCCGCAAGATTATTTCGCTGGTGTCGGCGTACAAGATTGATGCGATTGCGGTGGGAAACGGAACTGCCGGAAGGGAAACGGAACGATTTATTCAGCGGATGGTATTGCCCCCCGGCATCAAGGTGTTTATGGTCAATGAAAGTGGTGCATCTATCTACTCGGCTTCCGCAGTGGCCCGTGAGGAGTTTCCGGATTATGATGTCACGGTCCGCGGTGCCGTGTCTATCGGCCGCCGCCTGATGGACCCCCTTGCCGAGTTGGTGAAAATTGATCCCAAATCCATCGGGGTGGGCCAGTACCAGCACGATGTGGATCAGTCCCGGTTGAAATCTACCCTTGACGGAGTGGTGGAGTTGTGTGTGAATTCTGTGGGTGTGAACGTCAATACAGCCAGCAAGCATTTGCTCACCTATGTTTCCGGACTCGGCCCACAGTTGGCTCAGAATATTGTGGAGTTTCGCAAGGCTAACGGGCCCTTTCCCTCCCGGACCTCTTTGTTGCGGGTGCCTCGTATGGGTGAAAAGTCCTTTGAGCAGTGCGCCGGGTTTCTGCGCATTCCTAATGCAGAGCATCCACTGGACAATACTGCGGTGCATCCTGAAAGTTATACCTTGGTGTCTGCTATGGCGGACGCGCTGGGTGTGTCTCTCAGCGAGCTCGTGCAGAATCGTGATCATCAAGCTCATATCAGTATCGAGGACTATGTCACTGCCCAGGTGGGTTTACCAACCTTGAAAGATATCATGGCCGAACTGGCCAAACCCGGACGTGATCCTCGTTGTCAGGTGGAGGAATTCTCATTTGCCGAAGGAATCCGGAGTTTGGAGGATTTGCAGCCGGGTATGGTTCTGCCGGGCATTGTTACCAATATTACCAATTTTGGCTGCTTTGTGGATTTGGGCATCAAACAGGATGGACTGGTCCATATTTCACAACTGGCAGACCGGTTTGTAAAACATCCTTCGGAGGTGGTGAAACTCAACCAGCATGTACAAGTGCGCGTGGTTGAGGTCGATCAGGTTCGACACCGTATTCAACTTTCCATGAAGATTCCAAAGGAGCCTCCTCTCACTGACCCTCGCGTTTAATTAGTAATGGAGAACCGATAACCGAGATTCATGATAAACTGTGTCCAACCGAATTGTTTCCGGGTGAGTCTGCGCAAGATGGAGGGTAACGAGTAGAAAGCCTTTCTGAAACCCATGTATCCGCTGAAGAGCTCTTGTGGGGACATATGCAAGGGTTGGAATGCCACCCGTGTCTTCCCGTTGTACCAGGCCCAGTCATCTGTCAGCAGACGGTTCTCTTCTTGAAGTCTATTGTAAAGAGGAGTTTTTGGTAGAGGTGTGAGAATGCTTGCCGTGACACCGTCAATATGCAGCCGACGGCAGGCTTTGAGCGTTTCCTTGAATACATTTGGAGTGTCTGAGTCAAAGCCGAAGATGACACCCGCCTGTACTGCGATACCGTGGGCCTGGATATTCTTTATGATCTCTGCATAGTCCTCTGGTTGATTGCAGGTCTTATGCGCCTCATCTATCCCGGCTTTGGAGAATGTTTCCAAACCAATAAAAAGGTAGATGCATCCTGAATCCCGGGCTTGCTGTAGCAGCGTTTCATCGTTGCACCGATCCAGGCTCACCTGTGCGGCCCATCGTTTGTTCAGGCCATTGAGAGCTTTCATAATCTGTCTTGCATACTGTGGATCGCAAAAAAAGTTGTCGTCCCAGAAAACAAAATGTGATTGAGAAATGCTCTGTATGTCCCTGATCACCTCTTCGACCGGCCTGGTCCTGAATGTCGGGAAATAGATTTGCTTCAGGTTGCAAAAGCTGCACTGATAGGGACAGCCTCTGGAGGCAAAGACGGCTCCCCCTGTATTCAGCCTCCTGCGGATGAGATCCCTGCGCGGCAAGGGAATGTGCTCCAAAGATGGCGGCTGAGCTGCCCGGTACATTTTGTTGGCTTGTCCGGAATGGAACTCATCGAGGAAAAGGGGCCAGGTTTCTTCAGCTTCCCCGCAGATGAGGTGGTCGCAGTGAGGGAGGGCTTCCTCCGGCATCAAGGTTACATGGGGCCCTCCAAGAACAACCTTGCTACCCATTGAACGGAACTTGTCTGCGATTTGGTAACAGTGTGGGGCATTGGGAGTGTTGACCGTCAAAGCCACCAAGTCGAAAGGTGTTTTAAAGGGAATACGCTGGTTATACTCATCAATTAGCCTGACTGCATATTGTGAGAGATTCACATACCCTGCCAGATAGGGCATGGTCATTTGCACGAAATTATTGAACTGCCTTCTTCTGTATAGGTGGATTTCCGGACTTTCAGGTGTGATCAATAATAGGGTGCGCATCACTATTGGTCAATGTCCTGATGGTATTCCTGAAGTGATTTGACGGTGTATTCTCCGCTTCGACGGTCCCGGATACCTTCGGTGGCTGCAAGGGCTGCCGAGGTGGTGGTGATATAGGGAATCTTGTACTTGATGGCACTTTTGCGGATATAGGAGTCGTCGTGTTCGCTCATCTTCCCCTTGGGGGTGTTAATCACCATCTGGATTTCGTGATTCTTGATGGCATCCACGATATTGGGGCGACCTTCGTACACCTTCTTGCTCTCCTCGGCATGAATCCCGTGTTCTTTCAGGAAGCGGGCTGTGCCAGAGGTGGCCACGATGCGGAAGTTCATGGACTCAAAGTTCCGCGCGGCTTCGAGAATGTGGGCTTTGTCCTTTTCGGCCAGGGTGATCAGAACCGTTCCTTCGGTAGGAAGGGCAGTTTGGGTAGCCTCCTGCGATTTGAAGAAGGCGAGGCCGAATGTGCCAGCCAGCCCAAGGACTTCGCCGGTGGAGCGCATCTCCGGACCCAGCAGGGGATCTACACTGGTAAACATATTGAACGGCAGCACGGCTTCCTTTACTCCAAAATGCTTGATGTCTTTGTGGGTGAGATGAAATTCCGAGAGCTGCTTCCCCAGGAGAATTTGTGTGGCGATGGTGGCCATAGAGGTGTGGCAAACTTTTGACACCAGAGGTACAGTCCGGGATGCCCGAGGGTTGGCTTCCAGAATATAGACTTTGTCGCGGAAGATGGCATACTGGATGTTCATCAGGCCCACCACGTTCATCTCGATGGCGATGCGACGGGTGTATTCGGTGATGGTCCGGACGTGTTTGTCCGGGATGCTCACAGGGGGAATGATACAGGCGGAGTCCCCGGAGTGAATGCCTGCGTACTCGATGTGCTGCATGACCGAAGGTACAAAGGCATCGCTTCCGTCCGAAATGGCGTCGGCCTCGGTTTCGATGGCGTCTTCGAGAAATTTGTCAATCAGCAGGGGCCGGTCGGGGGATACATCCACGGCTGCGGCCACGTACTGGCGCAGCATTTCTTCGTCCTGAACAATCTGCATGGCACGTCCGCCCAGTACATACGAAGGCCGGACCATCATCGGGTAGCCGATGCGGTGCGAAATGGCAATGGCTTCTTCGAGGGTGCTGGCCATCCCGGATTCTGGCTGGGGGATGCCCAGCTTGTTCATAATCTCCCTGAATTGGTCGCGGTCTTCGGCCAGGTCAATGGTTTCGGGGGAGGTGCCCAGAATTTTCACTCCGGCAGCGGCCAGTTCAGCAGCAATATTCAGCGGAGTCTGGCCTCCGAATTGCACAATCACGCCTTCGGGTTTTTCCTTTTCGTAGATGCTCAGAATGTCTTCCACGGTCAAAGGTTCAAAATACAGGCGATCGGAGGTGTCGTAATCGGTGGAAACGGTTTCGGGGTTGCAGTTGACCATGATGGACTCGTACCCTGCATTGCGGATGGCAAACGCAGCGTGGACGCAGCAGTAGTCGAATTCGATGCCCTGGCCGATACGGTTGGGGCCGCCTCCGAGTACCATGATTTTTTTGCGGTCGGTGTGTTTCACCTTCACTTTGTCCGGGGCCGGGGTGTGGTAGGTGGAGAAAAAATATGAGGCATCGTCCACCCCGCTGACGGGAACTCCTTCCCAAGCTTCGTTGATGCCCAGCCGCTTGCGTTGTTCCCGGATGGTTTTCTCGGGTACCGCGAGTATCTTGGCCAGGTAGCGGTCGGCAAAACCGTCCTGCTTGGCTTGTAGCAACAGGGCATCAGGGAGTGCCTGGCCCTTGTGGCTGAGTATCTGCTCTTCCAGGTCCACCAATTCCTTCATTTGCTGCAGGAACCATTCCTTGATATGGGTGAGGCGATGCAGTTCTGTGATGTCTGCGCCCTTGCGGATGGCTTCGTACAAGATAAACTGGCGCTCGCTGGATGCATTGTGTAGCATGCCCATGAGCTGTTCCAGGGATTTATTGTGGAAATCTTTGGCAAAACCCAAACCGTAGCGGCCAATCTCCAGGGAGCGGATGGCTTTCTGCAGGGCTTCCTTGTAGGTCTTTCCGATGCTCATCACTTCGCCAACAGCCTGCATCTGGGTGCCCAGTTTGTCCTCCAGTCCCGAGAATTTCTCGAAGGCCCAGCGGGCAAATTTCACTACCACATAATCGCCCGATGGGGTGTATTTGTCCAGAGAACCATCCCTCCAGTAAGGAATTTCGTCAAGAGTAAGGCCTCCGGCAAGCATGGCAGACACCAAAGCGATGGGGAAGCCAGTGGCCTTGGATGCCAGGGCTGAGGAACGGGAGGTGCGGGGATTGATTTCGATAATGACCACCCTCCCGGTTTTGGGATCGTGGGCAAATTGTACGTTGGTACCCCCGATCACACCGATGGCCTCCACGATGCTGTAGGCATATTTTTGAAGCCTTTGCTGAAGATCTTCGGAGATGGTCAGCATGGGTGCGGTACAGTATGAGTCACCAGTGTGCACGCCCATGGCGTCCACGTTCTCGATAAAACAGACGGTGATCATTTTGTTGTTGGCATCCCGGACCACTTCGAGTTCCAGCTCCTCCCACCCCAGAACAGATTCCTCAACCAGCACCTGGTTTACGGCACTGGCAGAAAGCCCCCGTTGAACAACCGTACGGAATTCTTCGAGGTTATACACCAGTCCGCCTCCGGTGCCACCCATGGTGTAGGCCGGCCGGATAACTACCGGGAAACCCAGATTCTCCACAATGGCTTCAGCCTCCTCAAGGGTATTGGCCGCGGCACTTTTGGGCATGTCAATGCCCAGTTGTTTCATGGTTTCCTTGAAGGCAATGCGGTCTTCGCCCCGTTCGATGGCGTCGATGTTGACCCCGATGACCTTCACATTGTATTTGTCCAGAATGCCTTTTTTTGCCAGCAGCGAGGACAAGTTCAGGGCCGTCTGCCCGCCCAGATTGGGCAGCAGGGCATCGGGCCTTTCTTTCTTGATGATCTCAGTGAGGGCATATTCATTCAGGGGTTCGATATAAGTAACATCGGCCATTTCCGGGTCGGTCATAATGGTTGCCGGGTTGGAATTGACCAGAATGATCTTGTATCCAAGTGAGCGGAGCGCCTTGCAGGCCTGAGTTCCGGAGTAATCGAATTCGCATGCCTGTCCGATAATGATGGGCCCTGAACCAATAATCAGGACTGAGTGGATGTCGTTCCGTTTTGCCATGGTGAAATAAGTTTGAGTACTGGGGCCTTTGATTCTGAGCCGCGCGAAGATAGCTAATCCCGGTGAAAAATCCCGTGGCTTCATGAACTTTTTGAGGTGGCGAAGTGTGCGCGTGTGATAAAATATTATATTTTTGTTAGCGAGTTTTCTATAACAGAGTTTCAGAGCGTACGTAGTATTTACTTTTCATTTTCTAACATGACACTAATGAAAAATCTTCGCATTATTTTATGGCTGGCATTCCTGGTCAGTGGCTTGTTTTCCTGTACGGACGATGAGGATTTATGGGGTACCGCGAAAAACGAACATCGGATTACGCAAACGCGTATGTACTATGAGGGAGTGGAAGAATGCCGCGAGTATTACACCTATTCCAAAGACCGCCTGGTATTGAAAACCCACGATCATGAGACCTCTCCCGGCAGCGGGGTCTGGGCCCCCGTGTACCGTGAGATGATTGCCTATACTTCCCATGGTGCGGTTCGGTCCTACTCTGAACTGGAGGATGGTGTATGGGTAGAGTACGGACGTCATGAGTATGTGATGGACAAGGGCCGGGTTATGGAAGAAATGATCTCCTACCGGGATGACGGGGACTGGGAACCGGATGTGCATTATGTGTATGAATATTCGGGGAATGATCTGCTCTCTCGCCTTACCTACAGGTTCAATGACGATGGAGATGAGGAGCAGTATCGGCTCGATGTGTTGAATTATCTTAATGGACGGCTGGACAACCTTCGTTTGTACCGGGTCCTTGAGGATGGAGATGATTTACAATTACGTGAGGGCCTTAATTTTTTCTACAACCCCCTGGGCTTTCTTGCCGGTTACACAGTGGCTATGTATGAGGACGGAGCCTGGTATAATGAGGGGAAGGCCGAGTATGACTATCTCGGAGACAAAATCCGCCTTGCGAACTACTTTGACTGGGTTCCGGAGCTCATGGCCTGGGAAGTAGTGCCAGAACAGCAGACGATGACCTACACCGTTCACGGAGATCTGGCATCCCGTGCCGATGAGGAGTATGCTGAGGAGTATATTTATGAGGATGGCAACGGCAATGCACGCTTTTTTGAAACATTCATGGAAGAATTGGTTGTGGGTATGCCCACCATCAAGAGTGCTGCCACCGGTTCAAAAGAGGGCGTAGGGGCCTCCTATCTGGATGTATATCTCAGCTCCCGGCTTCGCTAAGGAGCAGGAAACAATAATTGAGGAGGGTACCTCAAAAATTGCTTTTGAGGTACCCTCTTTTTATGTGAACGAGACTGCCAAAAGGGGAGGGTGCGACTACTATAAGGTGTTTTTCTTTGGTGTCTGAGGGCTCAATAATGATGCAAAGTCGTGGTAATGAAAAAATATTTATAAAAATAGTTGAACATTTAGAGATATAGTTATATATTTGGTCATTGTTTTATGAGCCAACTTGTTTGATTATTTTCCTTACACCAACGCCGATGAAAGAACTGACCAAAGCCGAAGAACAAATTATGCATGTGCTGTGGAGGCTAAAAAAGGGTTTTATAAACGATATTATTGCGGAACTTCCTGAACCAAAACCTGCTTATTCCACGGTTTCAACTGTGGTGAGGGTATTAGAGCAAAAGGGTTTTGTGGCGCACAATGCGTACGGGCACACCCATGAATATTATCCGCTCACGGATAAGGATACCTATACGCATGCTTTTTTGCGAAATTTTACACGCAATTATTTTTCCAATTCCTTCAAGTCGTTGGCTTCCTTTTTTACGCACAGAGAAGATCTTAGTCTGAGTGAGTTGGAGGAGATCCGACACATGATAGAGCAACGAATTTCCGAACGTACAAGATCAAAATTATGAGCACATTGCTGAGTTATCTGGTCATGACCATCGTATCCCTAGGTGTCGTGTATGTAGGGTATGTGGTGGCGTTGCGTTCTGAGACCTTTTTCCGTCTCAACCGCGTGTATTTGATTTGCGGGCTGTTGTTCTCGTTTCTGCTCCCCTTGATCGGCTGGATGGGCTGGTTGCCCGATGTGGCTTCCCCAATCTTTCGGCGCGAACAACCAGCGAATGTTTCACTCTTTGGAATGGTGGGTTTTCCGGAAATGGATGCTCCCGTGTTCGACTTGTGGAATGAGGATTCGGAAGCTGATGCCTCTGAAACGGAAGCTTCAGAGGCATTAGCCCCTGCAATGGAAATCCCTTTAGGTGCGACACTGTCGGTTACACCCTCATTGCATAACAACCCAAAAGAGGTAGCCCCACAAGGGAAGGGGATTGCCCTTACGCTTTCGGATGTCCTTTGGGGGATATTCTGCTTGGTGACTTTGATTCTATTGCTTCGCTTTATGATGCGACTGTATGGAATGTGGCGATTTCGGCGTAACGCTCAGACATGTTCCTATGATGGATATAAAGTGTGCTGGGTGTCCGACGATGTGGTTCCTTTTTCGTTTTTCAACACGATCTTCCTCTCCAGACGTATTGAGAATGAAGGCTTGTTGAAAGAGATTGTTCGTCATGAGGCGGTGCATATCCGGGAAGGACACAGTTATGATATTGTATTGCTCCAGGCGTTAAAGGCGTTTTTTTGGTTCAATCCGTTTCTGTATTTGGTGGACAGATTATTGCGCGAAGCTCACGAGTTTCAGGCGGATGCGCATGTTTTAGGAGAAGGGCTGGATGTGAATGTGTACGAAAGTCTGTTGCTTCGTCATTTGGGAGGAACTCAGTGGTTTGTTCTGTCGAATCAATTTAACTACTCCATCATCAAGAGGAGGCTGTTTATGATTTCGCATAAAAGCACTCGTTGGTCCGGGCTGAAGCCGATTTTGGTGGTGCCTGTGGTGTCGGGCTTGTTGTTCTTCTCGGCTTCAGGGAGTGGTACCCATGATTCGGTGACAGGTATGGCCGAATCCCTGAAGGAAGTATTGGCCATAGTAAGCCCAATATCAGACCCTGAGACCGTGGCTGCCACAGGAACGGAGGCCCCTCCGGAAACGAAGGAACCTCCGGAGCAGAATGCGGAATCCACCTCTGTCCTTCCCGAGCGGGCGTTGCCACTGGGTTTGCCGGAATTTCCCGGAGGCGAAAAGGCAATGGACCTTTTTATACGTGATCACTTGAAGCATCCGGCTGTGGGAAAATTTGCCAATACCGGCCAAGTGGAACTTTCCTTTACAGTAGAACCGGATGGATCGCTTTCGAATATCAGGGTGATTCGTCCCCTTTCACCGGAATGTGATGCGGAGGCCATCAGGGTGGTGAATTCTATGCCCCGATGGAGGCCCGGCGTGCATGACGGGAAACCGGTACGAGTGCACCAAGCCATTACGGTGGCTTTTAATGCAGGTAGCGCTGATGTGTCCAAGAGACGTGTGAGATGGACCGGAAAGGCGACCGTCCCCGAATTTCCTGGCGGCAAGGAAAAACTGAACGAGTTTCTGGAGAAAAATCAAAACTATCGGTACGCCGGAGCCAATAATCGTGCAGAGGTTACTGTCCGTGTCGGCTTCTTGGTGGATACGGACGGATCGCTCTGTGAAATCTTTCTCGCAGGTTATGGAAGTAGGTCCGCGATGGCTGCGAAATTCATGCCGGTTTTCTTTGCTGAGGCTTTCAGGGTCGTGTCTTCCATGCCTCAATGGGTCTCCGCGAAGAATGAAGCCGGTGACCTCGTTTGTGTGAGGCAAACAGTGGAGTTGGCATTCACGACTGCAGGACTTGCTGTTACTCCTCAGCGGTTATCTTCCACGTCTCAGGCAACCGGTAAGGATGATTCGGGAGAGGTGTTCCTGGCCGATGAGGTGGATGTCAGACCGGTCTTTCCTGGAGGAGCGGGCAAATTGCAGGAGTATCTGGATGAAAACCTGCCCAATCCAGCCATAGAGGAGTTTTTCGCCGAAAGTGGCTTTGGTATAAGGAGTGCCTCGGTGGGTTATATTGTAGAGACCGATGGAACCATCACCAATGTTGTCCTCAGGAATTCCTCGGGAAATCCGGCCTTTGACGAAGCCTTAATCCAGTTTTACACCACAAAGATGCCCAAATGGATTCCGGCCACGAGTCAGGGAAATCACGTGAGGGTCTTTATGCCGGGATATTCTTCCTCTTTTGCCACAAGGCCGGTGTTGGATGAAGGAATATGGGTCCGGGATCTGATCCATCCCCATGGGACCACCAAAGCCCTCAACCGGGTGGAAAATATGCCTGTCTTCCCCGGGGGCTACCATGCCCTGAAACAGTTTTTCTCCACACATGTGAACTATCCGTTGGACTCGCAGAAAAAGGGTCTTCAGGGTGTGGTTACATTGTCGTACCTGATCGGGACCGATGGGACTGTGTCGGAAATTGAAGTGATCCGCTCGCTGGACCCGGCTTGTGATGCCGAAGCCGTCCGGGTGGCAACATCGCTTCCCCGCTGGAAACCTGCAGCGTTCGAAGGGACTCCGTTCCCGGTCCGGCTTGGAATGTCGGTACCTTTCACTTTACCCAAACAGACGTTGACGGGTACATCCCAGGCCTTATTTGTGAGCGAGCCACAGATCGCAGAGGGGAAATATACAGCTTCAAGTCATGGGGAGTATTTAGAATTCCTTCCGGGCAACAGGGTTTCGTTTCGTCTCTCCAGCAGAACAGGGATTTATGTCACCTATCAGGGCACAGGCCATTACCTGCTCAGGGACGGACACATCATTATTCAGCCCGACCGGCCTGCATGGCTGCCCGATTCGGTGGTACAGCGACTTCCCAAGACCGTCTCTCCGGACTCTGTCAGGATTCAGGTACTGGACAAACAGGGAGGCTTGTCTCAAGTGGATGTCTGGGTAACGGATGCCCGTTCGGAGAGCCTTTCCAGCACCATCTCAGCGTTGGTAATGGGTGCCCGTCCAGAAACTATTTCCCGAGCCACCACAGACAGCAACGGGAATGCTGTGTTGCTGATTCCCAAAGGTGGTCAGGGTTTTGGAGTTCAGTCCTTGGCATATCTTGGTGTGCGCATTGACGCTGCCTCTCTTTCGGAATTTGATTATCGGGTGTGGCTGGAAAAAACGCCTACATTCAGTAACACTATGGAATACCTGCAAAGTCTTACCGGAGGTCTGGAGTACAAGTTTATGCCCGGAACATTCTCTATCCGTAGGAAGATCGGCTTCAGCGATGGATCCCGGTCAACCTATGGTTATCAATGGGTGGACTATGGAGCAGAGTAACGCCCGATCGCTCTTTCCCGCTCAATTGCCGGCATCGGCTGCGACTTCCGCCGGGTAGGTGGCAGGTTTTTGATGAATTTCTTTAAAAAATAAAGAGGGTACCTAAAAAAAGTTTGAGGCACCCTCTTTATTTTTTACTGACCTGCTGGTTACTCGTCCTTTTCTTCGGCTTCGTATTCCTTCAGGAGTTTGGTCTGAATCTCGGCAGGCACCTGCTGGTATTCAATGAACTTCATGGTATAGGTGGCTCTTCCGGAGGTCAGGGAGCTCAGCGTGGTGGAGTACTTGTGCAACTCGGCCAGAGGAACCCGGGCGTTGATGACCTCGAATCCCTTTTCGCTGTTCATCCCCTCAATCATGGCCCTGCGGTTCTGCAGGTCGCTCATCACATCCCCCATACAATCTGCAGGCGTAAAGGCCGACACCATGTAGATGGGTTCCATAATCTTGGGCCCGGCTTTCTTGAAGGCTTCTTTGAAGGCATTCCGCCCTGCGAGCTTGAAGGAAATTTCGTTGGAGTCCACAGGGTGCATCTTTCCGTCATACACACACACCCTGATGTCCCGGGCGTAGGAGCCGGTGAGCGGTCCTTCTTCCATCTTTTCCATGATGCCTTTGAGGATGGCAGGCATGAAACGGGCATCGATTACACCGCCCACAATGCAGTTGTAGAAAATAAGTTTGCCACCCCAGTCGAGGGTGATTTCTTCTTTTCCTTTGACATTGACCACCAGGTCTTTCCCGTCAATCTTGAAAACTTTGGGTTCAGGCATGCCTTCGATAAAGGGTTCTACCACCAGGTGTACTTCGCCAAACTGACCGGCACCTCCGGATTGCTTTTTGTGCCGGTAATCGGCCTGAGCAACCTTGGTGATGGTCTCCCTATAGGGAATCTTGGGGGCGTACAGCTCAACCTCGATTTTGTGGGTGTTGTTGAGATGCCACTTGAGAATGTTGATGTGGTGTTCCCCCTGGCCGCTCAGAATCATCTGCTTGAGTTCCTTGGAGTATTCAAAGATGATGGTGGGGTCTTCCTGTCCGGCGCGGTTCAGCAGTTCGCCCAGTTTTTCATCATCACCAGCGTTCTTTGATTTGATGGCGGTGCGGAATTTGGGATTTGGGAAGCTTATGGAGGGGAATTTCCATTCCTTGCCTCCTCCGTTGAGGGTGTGGTTGGTTTTGGTGTTCTTGAGCTTGACGGTGCACCCGATGTCTCCAGCAACCATCTCGGCCATTTTCTCCCTCTTGCGTCCTGCAACGGAAAACAACTGAGAAATGCGTTCCTTGGTGTCGTTATTGGCGTTGACCAAATCCTGGCTTTCGGTTACCTTTCCGGACATGACCCTGAAAAAACTCACTTCACCCAGATGTTGCTCCAGAGCTGACTTAAACACAAACAGAGAGGTTGCCCCGGAGGCTTCACAGGGAACCGCCTGTTCGTCCACGGTGTTTTGGGGTCCGCAGTCGGCCGGGGACGGAGCCACGTTGATGATGAACTCCATCAGTCGCTTGGTGCCGATATCCCTCTTGGCTGAGGTGCAGAATACAGGAATGACACTGCGAGATTTCAAGCCTGCGCGGAGTCCCTGACGAATCTCGTCTTCAGTAAGGCTACCTTTGTCGAAGAAGAGTTCCATGAGGCTTTCTTCGTGTTCTGCAGCAGCTTCCACCAAGGCTTGATGCAACTCGGTGGCGCGGTCCATTTCAGCGTCAGGAATAGGGAGCGCTTCACGGATTCCGCTGTCCCCCTGGAACTTAAACATCTTCATCAGCAACACGTCAATGAAGGAATCAAAACCAGTACCCGGGTTGACGGGGTATTGTACTTCGACAATCCGGGATCCAAAGCTTTGCCGGAGGGACTCCATAGTGTTTTCAAAATTGGCCTTGTCATGATCCAGCTGGTTGATGGCTATGATCATGGGCTTGTTATGGCGTTCAGCGTAACGGCCAAAGATTTCGGTGCCCACTTCCACACCGTTCTGGGCGTTGATGACCATCACCCCGGTATCACAGACTTTGAATGCCGAGAATACGCCCCCGGAAAAGTCGTCCGAGCCTGGAGTGTCGATGATATTCAGTTTGTGATCCATGAACTCGGTGAAGAGGACGGTGGAATAGATGGATCGCTGATAGATTTGTTCCACTTCGGTGTAGTCCGATACCGTAGTTTTTGCTTCGACGCTGCCCCTGCGTTCGATGACTTTTCCTTCGAACAACATTGCTTCGGCCAGCGTCGTTTTTCCGCAGCCGGTGTTTCCAATGAGCGCGATGTTCCTGATTTGACTTGTGCTATATGTTTTCATGGAAGTAAATGTGTTTGTTGTGATGAAACATAAAGCGCACAATATAGCAAAATAAACGAAAAGTGGTGCTTCGTTTTCCCTTTTTGTGCCTGGGTTCAGGCTCTTTAAACAGGTTGGTATAAGCTGTTGCGTTCCACCGGGATACGTCCCGAGGAGCGAATCATGAGCGACAGTTCTTCCACGGTTGCGGCGGGAGATTGGTCCTCTGCTCCAGCCAGGGAGTATATGCGGGTGGAGTCCTCAATGGTGCCATCCAGGTCATCAGCTCCGAACCACAGGGCAAGCTGTGCCATCTGTTTCCCAATCATGGGCCAGTAGGCCTTGATATGAGGGATATTGTCCAAAAAAATGCGGCATAGGGCGTAGTTGCGCAGGTCCTCCACCGGAGACACTTCGCCGGTGGCCGACATAGGATTGTTGGCCGAGCGGTACTTAAGAGGAATGAAGGCGTTGAAGCCCCTGGTTTCGTCCTGAAGGTCCCTGAGCCGCTGCATGTGATCAATCCGGTCGGGGATGAGCTCTATATGCCCGTAGAGCATGGTGGCATTTGAGCCGATGCCCATCTGGTGGGCGGTGCGGTGGATCTCCAGCCAGCGGGCTGCATTGGTTTTTTCGGGGCAGATTTGACTCCGGATGTTATCTGCAAAGATTTCTGCGCCTCCGCCAGGAATAGAGTCTAAGCCGGCTTCCTGGAGCAACCGGAGACCTTCGGCAATGGAAAGAGATGCTTTCCGAAACATCGCATCCAGTTCTACCGCACTGAATGCCTTGAGGTGGATGCCCGGGCATGCTTTCCGCAAAGCGACGAGCATCTGTGCGTAATAGTGGACATCCCGCCGCGGGTGAACTCCTCCCACAATATGAATCTCGGTGATTCCTTTAGTGACCTGCTCCTGAGCCATATGAACCAGTTCGCCCAGTGAGTACTCCCAGGCACCCGCTTCTCCCATTTTTCGGGAATAGGAACAGAATCGGCAGCGGTGTTCGCAGATATTGGTGGGCTCCAGATGCACATTCCGGTTGTAGTAGGCAAGGTCACCGTTGAGACGTTCGCGGACCTGATTGGCGAGGGAGCCCAGAAAACCCAGGCTGGCTTTGTGGTACAGAGCCAGGGCATCCTCTGCGGAGATTCTTACTCCGTCAAGAACCTTTGCAGCAACCGGTCTGAGTGCTGGGTCGCAGGAGAGAAGATGGGCTGAAGTGGGCTTCATGGAACGTCCGTAAACAAATAAAGGACTACCTGCGTAATCCTCTACCTGTGTGGAATAAGAAGCAGGGTTACTTACCCTTTGATTCGTCAGAAACGGTGAGTTTCTTCCTGCCCCGGGCACGTCTGGCTGCCAGGACGCGGCGGCCGTTGGCCGTGGCCATCCGGGTACGGAAACCGTGTTTGTTTCTTCTTTTTCTGTTCGAGGGCTGGAATGTCCTTTTCATCTCTGTTTTATTTATTGTATCCTATTGTCTAACGGGAACGCAAAGATAGATTATTTTCTGAAACCCTCAAAAGAGGGACATTATTTTTTGTTTTTTTAGTCTGCCCTTGATACGATGCCCTGATGCAGTAGGTATTTCTGTCCGCTTTCAGGACAAACTGCGGTTCCGTTGGCATCAAAGAGGAGGCGATGACCGAACTCGCTCATCCATCCTGTCTGCCGGGCCGGGTTTCCAACCACCAGAGCGTAAGCGGGGATGGGGTGGGTGACCACAGCGCCTGCACCTACAAAGGCGAATGACCCGATGGGGTTGCCGCAGACAATGGTAGCGTTAGCCCCGATGGTAGCTCCCCTCCCAATACGCGTTGGAACATAGGAACCCCTTCGGTTCACCGCGCTCCGGGGATTGATCACATTCGTGAACACGCAGGAAGGGCCCAGGAACACATCATCCTCGCATTCGACTCCTTCGTAAACCGATACATTGTTTTGAATCTTCACCCGGTCACCCAGGTGTACACCGGAGGCAAGAAAAACATTCTGCCCCAGATTGCAGTTCTGGCCAATCGTGCAGCCAGACATAATGTGGGTGAAATGCCAGATACGGGTGCCGTCCCCGATGTCACAGGGCTGATCCACAATGGCTGAGGGATGGGCAAAGTAGCCCGAAGAAACTTTGTTTTCCATGTTTATCTCCAATGATCAGTCAGGTAAGGGGTGAGTATGATGGCGGTTCTGGGAGCGTTGCGGTACAGGGCATTCAGGCGATTGCGGCGCCATTCTTTTTTGTCCAGGTTCCATAGAAGATGGTCGTACCCTGGGAAGTATTTTTCCATAAACAGGAACTGCATGTGGTTGCCTGACAGAGCATTCACGCGGGCGTCACGCAGGGCGTTCTGTACTTGATCGTAGTATGTGCGAAGCTCTTTCCGGGAGCTCTTGAATACATGAAAGGATGGCAGGTAGTAACTGGTGAGGTATCCCTCGTCGGTAAACAGGGTGAGGGCCTGCGGACAGGGGGACTCCACCAGAGTCCGGGCCCGGATATCAAAACGGTCGTCCAGGCGGCTCAACTCCCGGTAGATTTCCGGTGCGTTGATGGTGTCCAGGGATTTGATGTCCAGCCACAAGTAGCAGTTTTCCAGCGAATCAGCGGATGAGAGCAACTCTGAGAGTTCCAGATGAAAGCTGCTGTCCGCGTCGTGACCTACTCTGAGGGCCTGTTGCACCTCGTCATACCAGAGGTCAATCTCCAGTCCGTTAAAAACAGGGCGAACTTCCTGTAAACGTTCTACGCTGTTCACCCGGTGCACCCACCGGGCCTGACGAAATGCAGCAGGCAGAGAGGGAACAGAATCGGCAAAAGCTTCCATTTCAGGCAGATATTTCTCGCCGGGAATCCATTGGCTGATATAGTAGCGGTTCAGAAATAAGACGGAGCCGACAATGAGGGAGACAGAAAGAAAAATGCCAAAGTACAGACTGAATGATTTCATGATTTGCAGGTCATCGTGCACCCGCAAAATTACTTCATTTATTTGTCATGGCTTGGTGAAGAGGTTGAAAAACTTTTGTAGGTTTGGGATTCTGAGACGAAAACGAGTCCTGTATGTCCATTGTTCATGAAGTCCGTAAACATATCCTGCTATCTGGACGCTGGATGCTGTTGCTGGGGATTTTTATGGTCCCCCTGATCGTCTGGGGGGTGCTGAACTCCGGACAGTCCGGAGTATGGGTACGCGTGATTCGTTTGGGTACTGTTTCTCTAATGTGGTTTGTCCTCCCCCTGATGTGGCTTCGTACCCGTTATTGTGTATGGTTGTTTGGGCTTGCCATCATCTCTGTGGTTGCCGAGACGGGTCATTTGCTGGTCACCAGTGCCTTCTTCAATGCCGGAACCATGCGCTCTGTGCTGGCCACCAACCCCGGAGAGGCTGCAGAGTTGATGGGATCGTTGCTCCCCTTTCTTCCGTTGATAGCCCTGATTCCGGTGTTGTATTTTCTGTTGGTGAGGCACCCTCTGCCCGACGTGTCCCGCAGCCGCTTCCGTTGGTGGCTTCCCCTGCTTCCCCTGATGATGTTGTTGGCTTCCGAAGGTGTGGACTATCATCGTTCTGGAGTTTCCTATCGTTTTGGAGACAATTCAATCAAGGCGCTCACCCAGGTGCCTCCTGCAAATATCTATTTTGCACTGGGAAAAGCCTGGAGTATGGAACGTCACATCCGGCAGCAGCAGGCAGGGTATCGTGATTTCTCCTATCAGGCTCACTCTGAAAAGGATACCAGCGTGCGTCAGGTATGCGTGGTGGTTATCGGGGAGTCCGCCCGTGCAGACCACTTTGGCCTGAACGGATACGCCCGGAATACAACCCCCCGGCTGTCAGCCCGGGGCGATGTGATATCCTATGAGGACTTTTTTACTTCGGCTAATGTTACCTTATACAGCATTCCATTGATGCTCACCCGGTTTGGTGCCGATGAGTTCGACCGTGTGCATTCAGAACCCAGCCTGGTGTCTGCCTTTCACGAGGCCGGTTTCCGTACGGGCTGGATTTCCAATCAGGGGCTGATGTCTGATCCTCATACGGCCTTTATTATGGATGTGGATAAGCTCTGCGATTTTCCCGGATATCAGAACCAGATCTACGATGAGGTGGTGCTTCCCTGTTTGCGGGAGATGCTTTCCTCCCGTGCGGGACGGATCTGTGTCTTTGTGCACCTGATGGGCAACCATGTGGCCTACAATGCCCGACATCCCAAGGAATTTGAGGTGTTTCGTCCAAGTTTGTCGGATGGCTCCAGAGCTGCCGTGCCCGCAAACCGGGAATATTTCGTGAACAGCTATGACAACTCTGTGCTGTATCAGGATTATATTCTCTCGCGCATTATTGGGCAGGTGGATTCTTTGCCAGGAGAGAATTTTGTCCTCTATCTGGCCGATCATGGGGAGAGTTTGTTCGATCAGGGGAGCCAGTTGTTTGGGCATACCGGAGATCCTCCGGTACGGGAGCAGGTGCATGTGCCATTTTTGGTGTGGCTTTCACCGGAATACAGGATGGGTAATCCGGAGCAGACTGCCAGTCTGGAAGGTCACCGGAGCGCAGCCCTGCATATGGATGATTTCTTCTTTACCCTTCTGGATATGGCCGGGGTGAGGCATCGCTTTGAGGACCCTGCCAAGTCTTTTGCCGATTCGCTATATATTCCTCATGATGAGCGTAGAGTCGTTGCACCCTCTGGCCGAATTGTAACATTCCCCCATGAATAAAACCTGTACATCGGCAGCATTCTCTTCGGGGTCAGAGCCCTTGCCGACCCGGCTGGTGCTGCTTACTTCATCCTTTCCCTATGGTGTGGGTGAACCCTTTCTGGAGGCTGAGCTGGCTTATCTCAGTGCCCGCTTTGACTCTGTAGTCCTGGTCCCGTACAAGAGCAATGGTGGTCAGATGCGCCGGGAGCTTCCCCCCAATGTGTCGGTTTTTGCCCCGCTCAGGCCTGAGCGATGGTTTGTCCTGCGCATGATCTCTCAGGGGTTGTTTAACCGCATTTCCTGGTTCCCATTTCTGAGGGAGTTGTGCCGTGAACGATTTTTTGGGGGACGCCCGGGTTTGCTTGTGCAGTGGCTTTCGCTTTCCCTGTTGGTGCGGATGTTGGCATCCCGTTCCCATGTCCGCGCGTTGTATTTTGGCAAGGGGTACCGACAGGTAGTTTACTCCTATTGGGGGACCATGCCTGCCAGTATCTATGGGGCTCTTGGAGCCGTATGTCCCTATGTGGTGCGTTTGCACGGGGTGGATATCTACGCTGAGCGTGAGGACAACCGGGGGTATATTTTCGGTCGTCCCGATTTGCTTTCAAGGGTGCATTTTGTGGCACATGTGTCCGAGCATGGCATGGCCTATCTGAGGAAACGTTATCCTTTGATATCTTATCAGGCCAGAGTATGCCGCCTGGGGGTGCATTCTCCGGGGTTATCCCCCATCCAGGACGACGGAGTGCTGAAGATTCTGACTTGTTCCCGGATCATTCCCCTGAAGCGTCTGGAATTGCTTTCGCAGGCCCTGTCATTAGTGTCTTTCCCCGTTCACTGGGTCCATATCGGTGATGGCCCCGGAAAAGAATCTCTGGAACATTCTGTCCGATCCCTGGGGATGCCAGTCCGGGTGCAGCTTTTGGATGCTATGTCGAATGCCGAGGTCCTGAATTATTACGTTCAGCATCCTGTAGATGTGTTTGTCAATGTCAGCTCTACCGAGGGGGTCCCTGTTACGGTGATGGAAGCTCTTTCATGTGGGGTTCCTGTGCTGGCTACCAGTGTGGGGGGGACGCCGGAACTGGTGGACTCTTTGGTTGGAGGGTTGCTGCCACCCGATCTTACTCCGGCATTTCTGGCCGATGCATTGTGCGCCTTTTGGAGCCTGGATTCATCACAACGTATGCGTCTCAGGCATGCGGCATATGAACGATGGAAGGATCGGGCTGATGCAGCCCGGAATTATGCCGAGATGGCCGAGGCCCTTCAAGGACTTCTGGGCTGATTTAGAAATCACAAGGACTCCTGTCGGAAGGCTTCGAGTCCGGAACGGAGGAAGTCTGCAAACACCTTCGGATGGTTGGTGTATCCAAGAGGTGGGGTGAGAACGGTCCCGCGGGGTGAGAGGATAATATGCCAGGGCTGGGTGTTCGTTCCAAACTGGCTGATCTGAAAGTCCATATTGACCTGACCCATAGTTTTCTTCCACTTTTTATCGTAGGTTGATTGTACCCACTCATCCTCGGGTAGAAGGGTCCGGTCGTCGGTATAGAGTGCAATAAGTATAAATTCCTGATTCAGTAGTTGCCTCACCTCAGGTTCCGGCCACAGAGAGGCCTCCATTTTCTTGCAGTTGGCACAGGCGTGGCCTTTGAACACGAGCAGCACGGGTTTGTTCTGTTGTTGGGCGCAGGAGAGGCCTTCCTGAAAATCAAAATACCCCTGAAACCCGAGCGGGAAATGTAAGGACTCGCTCCAGCGGGGGATGCCACATACGCCCTCAGTTGTATGGCCGGACTGCGTGGTTGTGGGGGGGGGCAGCAGGGTTTCAGCAAAATACAGAGGAGCTCCGGAGAGGCCAGCGGCCAGGTACATTGCGGTACAGAGGGCGAGCACCCCAGCTGCTGTCCGGATGATACCCGGGCGCCCCGCGCCGGTTATGTTCAGCAGGATACGGCCTGTGAGAAACAGGAACAGAAGCAGGAAGACAATAATCCAGATGGCCAGTACCCAGTGCCGGCTCAGGATGCCCAGATGGTAGGTTTGGTCAATGGTGACCAGGAATTTGATGCTGAATGCCAGGAGCAGGAAGCCCAGCGTCCCCTTGAGCAGGTTCATCCATCCGCCAGATTTGGGGAGTTTGCCCACCCAGGATGGAAAGACGGCCAGCAGACCGAATGGAAGGGCAAAAGCAATGGAAAACCCCAGCATCCCTATCAGGGGTTTGGCGGATACAGATCCTGCTGATTCAACAAGAATGGCTCCCACGATTGGGCCGGTGCAGGAGAAGGATACAATCACCAGGGTCAGGGCCATAAAAAAGATTCCGGCCAGTCCTCCTTTGCGGGCCATAGTGTCCACCCTGTTGGACCAGTTTCCGGGAAGCCACAGCTCAAACAAACCCAGCATGGAGAGGCCAAAGAGGATGAAGAGCCCGAAAAACAACAGGTTGGGAATCCAGTGCGTGCTCAGTGTCTGGCCCAGCGAAGGCCCGGCTTGGGTGAGCGAGACCAAAAGACCTATTGAGGAATATATTGCGACAATACACAGGGAAAAAAACAATCCCGCCAGGATATTACGTCCTTGTTGCTGTTTTCCATTCAGGAAGAAAGATACAATCATGGGGATCATCGGGAACACACAGGGCGTGAGGATTCCGGCCAGCCCACCCACAAAGCACAGCAGGAAGAAACCCCACAGGGAGGCCGACAGGCCAGTTTCCTGAGGCGCCATTGCCTGAGAACCATCTTCTGTGATTGTCCATGAGCCGGTAGGGAGTGACGATACTGTTGAAGGGGCAGCACCTTCCGCTTCAATGGTACTGGTGCCGGAAAGTGGCAGTTCAGAGAGGGACTGGAGCGTGGTTGTCTGATTTGTTGCAGTTGGGCGAGGGGGGGCAGGTAGGGCGGATGTCGTTTCTGAGGACCCGACAGAAAGCCGGAAGTCTTTTGTGAGGGCCACACAACTCTGGTCATCGCAACACATGTACTCTATGGTCCCCTGGATATCTCCTGAGACTCCGGATGAGCCGGAGCCCGGGGTCCCGGACTGTTTGAGCGGGATCATTCTTTGAGAAAAGCGCACTGTTCCGTTGTAATACCCGATGTTCATCTGGAACACAGCATCGAATGCGGTGTGGGGTGCAGGGTTGCTTGTGATGGGTCCTGATGGAACGAATCTCCCTGGCTCAAAGTTGAATACTGTTGGCAGGGGCCCACCCTCCGGCAGGCTCAGCGCATACATCTTCCAACCTTTCTGGATGGTGGCGGTGAATTCGACCATCAGGGTGTCTCCCCGGTAGGCCCGTGACGCAAAACTCCAGGACACAGGATCGGCCATCTGTGCCGGAACCGGCTGCAGAAAAAGTCCCATCAGGGCGCCAAGTGTGAACAGGAGTCTCCGCATGGTACGGATTTTAAGCCACTATTTCTTTTCCGGTGGGATTGAAAAAACTGAAGTTCATTAATTCTACCGAGGTGTCCGGTACGATCTTGAGGCGACACTTGAGTTTCCACATCCACTTAAGACGAATGGAGGGGAAACCGTGGTTGAGATATGCGGCAATAAAAGGGTGAAGGTGGACGGTGACTTGTTTGAGTTTGTCATTGTTCACCAGGTAGGAGATGTGGTTGAACAACTCATCCTCAAACACGATGGCAGGGCTGATCTCACCGGTGCCTTTGCATACGGGGCATTTCTCAACGGTTTGGATGTTCATTTCCGGACGGACCCGTTGGCGGGTAATCTGCATGAGACCAAACTTGCTGACCGGTAAAATATTGTGTTTGGCCCTGTCGTCAGACATTGCCTCCTTCATTTTTTCGAATAGCAACTGCCGGTGTTCCGCCGTGTAGAGGTCAATGAAGTCAATAACGATGATGCCACCCATGTCCCGGAGCCTGAGTTGCTGTGCAATATGGGTAGCTGCAGCGAGATTCACTTCCAATGCATTTGTTTCTTGGTCGGAACCGCTCTTAGTGCGGTTCCCGCTGTTGACGTCAATGACGTGCAGTGCTTCGGTGTGCTCTATGATCAGATAGGCCCCGCTTCGGAACGAGACAGTCTTACCAAAGAGGGTCATTATCTGCTTGTTGATACCAAACCGGTCAAAAATGGGAGGTCCGCCGGTCCAGAGTTTTACAATCTTCTCCTTTTCGGGAGCAATGGAACCGATATAATTCCGGATTTCCTTATAGGTATTCTCGTCGTTGACGTTGATACTTGTAAAAGACCCGTTCAGCAGGTCGCGCAATATGGCAGAGGTCCTGTTGAGTTCACTGATAAACATCTTGGGTGGGGTAACGCCCCGAATATTTTCAAAGGACGCTTCCCACTTTTCAGTGAGGCCCCGGAGTTCATCGGTGAGCACTTCTACAGATTTTCCTTCAGCGACGGTCCGGATGATGACTCCGTAGTTCTTGGGCCGGATGCTCTGAATGAGTTTCTTGAGTCGGTTTTTTTCGTCAGACGATTTGATCTTCTGTGAGATGGAGACTTTGTCGGAGAAGGGAATCAGCACCAGATTCCGACCAGCGATGGAAATCTCGGAACTCAGCCTGGGCCCCTTGGTAGAAATGGGTTCTTTGGCAATCTGNNATCGTATCTGGGGGCCCAGGTCCAGATAGTGCAGGAAGGCGTCCTTTTCATATCCGACATCCACAAAAGCAGCATTTAGCCCGGGCATAATCTTGCGTACCTTGCCCAGGTAAATGTCGCCAACTGAAAACTGAATATTGTTTTTTTCTTTATGAAGCTCAACAAGGTGCTTGTCCTTGGTCAGTGCGATCGAAATGTCAGTTGCACTTACACTAATGATCAGCTCATTGCTGGGGGTGCGTTCACTTTTTGATGGATCCACTTTGTTGCTGTTATGATGTAGCATAAATTACAAGAAACCTAAAACCCTTGCGTTAAGAGTTTTAGGTTTCATACGTCAAACATTACCGCAAAGAACTGCTACTTCTTCTTCTTGTGTCTGTTCTTTCTGAGCCGTTTCTTGCGCTTGTGCGTGGACATTTTATGTCTTTTTCTCTTCTTTCCGCTGGGCATCTTGATGTATGTTAAAGATATGAAACCTGATTGTGCTACTTAACGCTGCCTTTTACCTTGTTGACAAAAGTCTTGGCCGGCTTGAAAGCAGGGATGTTGTGAGCAGGGATGATGATGGTGGTGTTCTTCGAAATGTTCCGGGCGGTCTTTTTGGCCCTTTCCTTAACGATGAAACTTCCAAATCCCCTCAGGTACACGTTGTTGTCCGATGCAAGGGCGTCCTTGATGTTGTCCATGAAAGCCTCAACAGTTCTTTGAACAGTTACTTTCTCGATTCCGGTGTTTTTGGAGATCTCGTTTACGATGTCTGCTTTTGTCATGACTTTAAATCATTAAATATCAGTTAAATATTCTATCCTTTAATTGGGTCTGCAAATATATGCC
>DFUR01000025.1:662-5747 GCA_002380425.1 Bacteroidales bacterium UBA4181 | reverse complement strand
GATTTCGTCACCGGGCCTGATTTTGTAACTGGAGCGTACGGGTTTTTGATTCACCAGAATGCACCCGGCATCGGCTGCAGACTGCACCCGGTTTCGCGATGTGGATTCAAGCCTGTGGGTGAGGTATTTATCTATGCGGATGGAGCCTTGTCCCTTGTCCACCACGATCCTGTGGTGTTCGTACAGGCCGCTGAGTTCATCAGAGGACTCGTCGGTATCATATTCCAGGGCCTCCGGCACCTGTGCATCAGCGTCATCCCCGGTGTTTTTGATGACGGCTCTGTCGGTCGGTATCTTGGGGGCTTTACTCATGAATTTCGCGTGGGTCATTGCTGCAAAGGTAGGAAATCTGCCTGAGACAATCATAGGAAGCCAGGGGGAGAAAACGCCCCGCCCTGTGAGCAAAGAGGCAATCTTTTTGCATCTTTGCATCTATAGCCAAATGTTGATCGCCTTATGAGAAGTTTTCTGCCTGTTTTACTGTTGATCGTATGCCTGTGTGACCTGAACGCCCAGACTCAGGATAGCCTGTACAATTTTCAGGCAAAGGGGAACCCGCTGATTACCCATAAGTTCACCGCAGATCCGGCAGCCCTGGTAGTGGGTGATACCTTGTGGCTGTTTACCGGACATGACTCTTCGCGGGATGGACGGGGATACAATATGAAGGACTGGTGTGTGTTCTCAACCACCGATATGGTCCATTGGACCGAATACCCAACACCTTTGAAGATCACTGATTTCACCTGGGACCGGAGTGGCAATGCCTATGCCGGTCATGCGACTTATCGAAACGGTAAGTACTATTGGTACATCAGCACCAATGGTTCCGGTATCGGAGTGGCCGTGTCAGACCGCCCGGAGGGGCCCTATAAGGATGCTCTGGGAAAACCCCTGCTGACCCGTCAGGATTGTTTTGCTTCTACCCATGGATGGGCGTGCATTGACCCCGCTGTGTTCCTTGATGATGACGGAGTTGCCTGGCTTTTTTGGGGAAACGGACAGTGTTACTATGCCCGGCTCAAGGACAATATGATTGAGATTGACGGGGAAATCAGGCAGGTGAAATTTGATGATTTCGTCTTTGAGGAGGCCCCCTGGATTCACAAACGCAAGGGAAATTACTACCTTACGTATGCTACCGGATTTCCTGAGAAAACGGCCTACGCGATGTCCAAAAACATTGAGGGACCTTATACATACAAGGGCATACTGAATGAGGTTGCCGGACACAGCAACACCAACCACCAGGCTGTGGTGGAATTCAAAGGGAAGTGGTATTTTGTCTACCACAACGGAGCCATTCAGCGCAATGGGGGGAGTTACAACCGTTCGGTGTGTATTGACCGTTTGTATTACAACAGGGATGGTTCCCTCAAGAGGGTAGTAATGACCACTGAGGGTCTTTGGTAGGAGCGGCCTGATGCCAAGTTTTTTTTTGATGCAAAACCCGGAAAAATTGTTTCTTTGCAGTGTACATCGCAACTACTTATGGACAGAGTCTTGATATTGCCCCCCGAAAATCTGGGCCGCAACTTTATTCCTGCTGAGTTTCTTCCCGAAGGAAAGGATGAATATCATCTGAGAAATCTGCAGGTAAGCCCTCCCGAAGCGGGATGGCGGCATTTGCATTCCGAAGAGGTGGAGCGTCTGGTGAAAAATGACAACACCGCAGCCAACTGGGATGAAGTTCTGGTGTCAGACCCCTTCGATCCACGTCTGATCAAGAATTCGCACTTTTTTGGCTTGGTGCGTATCGGACGTGTCCGGAATGTGATTCTCCAGCACCATGATTTGCGGATTCCTGCCGGGATTACCAACAGTATGATAATTTCCTGCGATATCGGGGATGATGTGGCCATTCACGAGGTGCATTATCTTTCGCATTTTATCGTGGGCAGCAACAGCATCCTGTTGAACATCCATGAGATGAACACCACCGACCATGCCAAATTCGGGAATGGCATCGTCAAGGACGGCGAGCCGGAGGAAATCCGGACCTGGCTAAGCCTGATGAATGAGGCCGGTTGCCGTCAAGTGTTGCCCTTCGATGGGATGCTGGCGGCGGATGCTTATCTGTGGGCCAAATATATCGATGATGAGTCACTGCAGCAACAATTGCGGGCAATCACCCAGCAGAGTATGGACAGCCAGCGGGGTTACTATGGCAGTACCGGAAGCCATTGTGTGATCAAGAACTCATTGATTCTTAAGGATGTTTGCATCGGTTCGCACTGTTACATCAAGGGCGCCAACAAACTCAAGAATCTTACCATACATTCCTCTGAGGAAGAACCTACCCAGATTGGAGAGGGAGTAGAACTGGTCAATGGGATTATCGGATTTGGCTGTCACATTTTCTACGGGTGCAAGGCTGTACGGTTTGTGCTGGCCAATAATTCCTCCCTGAAGTACGGAGCCAGGCTGATTCATTCTTATCTGGGAGACAACTCCACCATCTCCTGTTGCGAGATCCTCAACAATCTGATTTTCCCTGCACACGAGCAACACCACAACAACTCCTTTCTGGTTGCATCGGTTATCATGGGCCAAAGCAATATGGCAGCAGGAGCAACCATCGGGTCCAACCACAACAGTCGTTCCAACGACAATGAGATTCAGGCAGGAAGGGGATTCTGGCCGGGTCTGTGTACCAGTGTGAAGCATTCCAGCCGGTTTGCTTCTTTTGTGCTGCTTGCCAAAGCTGACTACGCCCACGAACTGGATATTCCGTTGCCGTTCTCGCTGGTCAACAACAATGTGGCCTGTGACCGTCTGGAAGTGATGCCTGCCTATTGGTGGATGTACAATATGTACGCTCTGGAACGCAATTCCTGGAAGTATCTGCAACGGGACAAGCGGACCTACAAGGACCAGAATATTGAATTTGATCCTTATGCCCCCGATACGGTGGAGGAAGTGTTGCATGCCCGGAGCCTGCTGGAATTATGGGTAGGGAAGGAGGCGTTACGTCGTCAGAGGCCCACAGGCCCTGTGGATGAGGCTCAGGCACGAAGCATTGGACTGCAACTGTTGACCGGTCCTGCCGGTGCCCTCGAAGGATGGGAAGTCCTGGGTGAGGGGATGGAGAATAGTCGGCGTAAGGTGTTGATTCTGAAACCACACAAAGCCTGGCATGCCTACGGGGATATGCTTTTCTACTATGCTGTGAAAAACCTTATGACCTATCTGGAGGCGCATCCTGCTCAGGGACTGAAGGAAATGGGGGATGCTCTGTGTGCTGCGCGGCAGTCTTCCTGGGTGAATCTGGGTGGTCAGATTGTGCCCGGCAGGGATGTGGATGCCCTTCGTAGGGACATCGGGATGGGTGCCCTTCATACCTGGCCAGACATCCACAAACGCTACAACCAGCTATGGGAAGCATATCCGCTGGAGAAACAAAAGCATGCCTATGCGGTGCTTTGTTCCTTGCTTTCTGTCAGCCGTTTGGATGCTGCCCAGTGGTCCCAGGCTCTGGACCGGATGGAGAGCATTCAGCAGTTTATCTGCGATGAGGTATTTGCTTCCCGTAAGAAAGACTACGACAATCCATTCCGGCAGGCTACGTTCCGGAATCCCGAAGAAATGAACGCCGCCATCGGAGATATTAATGATAATAGCTTCATCGTGTTGGTCCGTAAGGAAACCGAGGCCATGAAACAACGTGTGGCGTCCCTCCGCAACCGATAAACCTACAAAATGATTTTATGAACCTGAAAGACCCCTCTTATGCCCGCTTTGCTTTGGTGCGGGAAATGATGCAGACTGTGGATGTTGTGAAACAGTTTTCCCCCGAACAGACGGCCGGAGTGTCCGGAAAAATCCGGGATGCCGGACGCCTGTTTCTTACCGGTGAAGGCTCCAGCAGAATCTTTCCAGCCAAGAATGTCATGCGCAAGTGTCTCACCTGGGGGTTGGGCCTTTCGGTAGCCACCGACTGCTCGCGCCAGGCCGCCCAGTACGACCTGTCGGCATTTGCCGTTTTTTGTGCGTCTAACTCCGGCCGTACCCGTGAGGTCGTTACCCTGGCACAGAAGGTGACCAGTGAAGGGAATGCGCTCTGTTATGGGTTGACCGCCCGGCCGGGCTCATTGCTTGCTGATGCTTGTGCGGAGACCTTTGTGCTCCGGTGCGGGTGGGAAGAGGCTGTTGCTGCCACCAAGAGCGTGGTGGAGCAGGCTTTGTTTTACGAGTCCCTGCTTTGGCACATGCGCGGGGGGAGTATGCCCGATATGAACCCTTTGGGCGATGCTTTGGAGCAGGCGCTGACGATGCCGGTACCTCAGGATATTGTCGCTGCTGCTGCTCAGGCACCCACCCTGTACTTTTCGGGATACAATGACGGGGTTGCAGAGGAACTGACGCTCAAAACCAATGAGATTACCCGAAAGAAGTCGGACTTCCTCGAGGGAACCTATGCCGTTCATGGCATAGAAGAGGTGATGGAGCCCGGTGATGTGGTCTTTGTGGTGGATCCCATTGATGAGGAAATCCAGAAATTTCAGGAGGTCCTGGAACAGGGTGTCGGGCTTCGTGTTGTGGCCATTGCGGATAGGGATACCCCCTTCCCGACACTTCGGGTCCCCCGGGTTGGTGCGTTGCAACCCTATGTGTATCTGTGCGCCGGATGGAACCTTCTGGTGGAGATTGGAAGGTATCTGGATATCAATCTGGATCGGCCAGTCAGGGCCCGCAAGATTGGAAACGAAATGATCACAGAGCCATAGAGCGAATTACACCGTCGATGAGGGCTTCAGCCCTTCCTCAGAGCGAATGACACGGCTGCTGAAGCTTTAGCCCTTCCTTACCGGGGCCTTTACTTTTCGCACCATCAGGGCCCCTGCCAGCAGCATCACTGCCGAAATGATGTACGAATAGTTGTAGGTTCCGGTCTGGTCGGCTACGATGCCTCCAATAATGGGGCCGATGATGCCTGCCACGCCCCATCCTGAAAAGACCAGCCCGTAGTTTACTCCCAGATTCCGGATGCCAAAGAAATCAGCGGTCACGGCAGGGAACAAGGCAAACAGAGAACCATAGGCCAGTCCCGCCAGTGCAGAGCCGAAATCAACAGCGGAATGCTTT
>DFUR01000025.1:0-551 GCA_002380425.1 Bacteroidales bacterium UBA4181 | reverse complement strand
AAATCAACAGCGGAATGCTTTGGTACCAGGAGAAGGCGAACATATTCACAGCCTGAATGAGAAACACAATCAGCAGGGCGTTGGTGCGTCCGGCTTTATCCGACAGGATGCCTCCGGCAACCCGCCCCAGGGCATTGAACACCGAAAGGACCACCACCAGCAGGAAGCCTGCCTGCCATTTTGCCTGCACTCCGGCAATGCTGGCCATGTGGCCGATCAGCATCAGGCCGGCCGCGGCACTCATCAGATACGAAAGCCAGAGCAGGATGAAGGGGCGGGTGCGGATCATCTCCTTCCAGGTGTAGTCTCCGGAGCCCAGGTCATTCTTCACGGTATTTGCCGATGAAACACCCGTTTTTGCTGAGGTGGCTCCCGGAGTGGCATCAGAGCTTGCCGGGGTGGCAGCGGGGGTTTGCGATGGGGAAGCGGGGGCAGCTTTGTCCCCAGGATTCTTCAATATCAGGGCGAACAAGGTAATGACTGCAAGAGCCAGCACTCCGAGGTACAGAAAGGTCTGTTCAATGGTGTGGGTTTTGAGCAGCATATTGGTC
>DFUR01000034.1 GCA_002380425.1 Bacteroidales bacterium UBA4181 | reverse complement strand
TGATGTTTCGAAGCTTGCAAATAGGGAAGGGCTTGTGACTATGGCATTATAAGGAAGAATGCCTTTTGGAGCATCCTTGTAGTCACCGGTAAGTGCATTGAAGGACTTGATGGATTGGGGAGTGATTCTTGGATTTGAAGGGCTTGCAATTTTGATTTGAACTGCTTCTGAAATGTGCGATGGGTTGGGTGCAGTGTGATTGAAGTAGGTCAGGTAAATATCATCTTCAGTGAGTGGTTCTTCCTTTAGCTGTTCCGGGTAAGAGTCCTGGATTTCCAAATACAATCTTACAAGCTGATGTTTCAAATAGAAAAGAATGTACGCACCATCCGCTGTGGAGGTATTGGTTGGTAGAACTCCAAACTTGGGGTCGTATTGATCTGGTGAATATTCCTGCTCCTGAATGGCCTGTGCCGTTTCACGTAGCTTTTCATTTAATCTCCGGGTTAATGCCATGTGAACATGGTATTTCTTGGCGTTGGCATTGATGCTTTCACTCACCTGCCTGTGGATGTAATTGAGGTACTCAATTGCTTCCGCATCTATCAGCGATAGGAAGTATTTCCGTTTGTTGGTTAGTGCTTTGGGGAATGATACTTCATACAGGGGTTGCGCCTGATAGAATGCCTTTTTAAGGTCTTGTAAATCTTGCTTGAACTTCAATTCTGAAAAACCCGACAACAACCACGGGCGGAGGTCGAGAAACAGAATACGGTTGTATGTTTCTAAAAGTGTACTCATAAGTCTAACTTGATTTTGGTCGCAGCTTCCTTCTTCTTGTCATCAATGATTTTGGCATAGACCTGAGTGGTTTTAAGCTCTCTGTGGCCTAATAGTTTTGATACGGTGTAAATGTCTGTACCCATAGTAAGCTGCAATGTTGCATAGGTATGACGGGCACAATGGAAGGTGATAGTTTTGGTTACACCGGCACGCATTACCCATTGCTGCAATTTCAGGTTGTGCCAGGCAGAATACTTCAATCCTACAAATACTCTTGCGTCTTTGTCCTGGCGTTCCCCCAATAGATTAAATGCTTGCTCGGAGATAGGGAGTGTTTCTGCTCCTTTGGTTTTCTTCTGTCTGAATCGAATGTAGTAGCCCATTTCATTGGAGTGCTGCACTTCGGACCATAACAACTTTTGAATATCTGACCACCGCAATCCGGTAAGGCATGAAAATATGAATGCCGTTTTGAGTTGTGGAATATCGCATTCGGCTCTTACACAGGCTTGCAATTCATCTAAAGTCAGAAACTCTCTTTCTGGCTCTCCCTGTTTGAAAGCTTCAACACCTTCCGCAGGATTGTGCGGAATGATACCGTCTTTCACTGCTTGCTTTAAAGCTGCTCTCAGCTTGTTGAAGTAGGAGTATTTGGAGTTTTGTGATAGTCGTTGGTTGCCGTGTGCAATGGCTTTCTTGTCAAGGTATTCTTTGAAGTCCTGCACAAACTGGCGGTTCACAAACTCAAATGAAATATCCTGCGGGATAAAAGCCTTCAGGTGCTTTATCATGCTGTCCCAATTACCATAATTGCCGGCACTATCTTGCCGCTTGCTGGCAAGCAATTGCAGGTAAGAAGTAAAGCTGCCTTTTAGCTTTTCATTGTCACGGAAACCGAAGGTTCCGTTTTGAATTTCTATCTGCCTTTGGGCACGGATAGTTTCAGCAAGCTGTTGGGTTTTCTTGTTTACATCCTTTTGCTCTTTGGTTTTAGGATTGGGCTCCAGGTAGAGGTTGAGGTATTCGGTTTTCCTTTTGCCTTTGTGGTAGTAATCGAGGTACAAGCTCGTTTTACCACCCTGATTTCTTTGTCTGAGTGTTACTTTCATGCCTGAAACAGTTTATCGATTTCGGTTCTCTTGATGATGGTGCGTCTGCCTATTTTTCCTGCTCGGATAGTGCCTTTCTTGATTTGGCGGTAGAGGGTCATACGGCTTGCACCTAAAAGCTTGCAGGTTTCTTCGATACTTAGAAAATCCTTCTCAGCAACTTGTTGCTGATTGAAGTTGTGCTTTTGGATTGCTACGGGAGCAATCTCCTGAACCTTGGCATCCCGGATGCGCTTTTTGTAGGCTCGCTTTGCACAGCCATCACCACAGAATTGGGTGACCGTAGTTTTTGCGATAAACTCGGTCCCGCAGTGCTGACAGATTTTAGGTACTCGAATATTGCTGCTCATGGTGTTTTCCTTTTTGGCTTCAAAATGTCTCAGAGAATATCCCTTTGTATCGGGGCGTATCTCTATGTAACATGATTTCGCCTGTTGCTAAAAATCTTGTTGCTACCAACAAACCTGTTGCTATCAACAACAGATTAGAAACAAATATAAGCAAAAAAAGGGAAAATTAGCAACAGGTAAAGGAAAGAAAAATCGCTTAAATGATAGTAAAAGAAGGGTTTAGAGTAGTAAAGGAAATGTAATTACTTTCCGATACAGAACTTCTCGAAAATATTGCCCAGAATTTCCTGGGTGGTGATCTCTCCGGTAATGGTTCCGAGGTAATACAGGACTTCACGGGCGTCCTGGGTGAGTAAATCTACCGGGAGGGTAGTTTGCAGCCCTTCACGGACACGGCCAAGGGAGGTGCGTGCCTGGCGAAGGGCTTCCAGATGCCGGACATTGGTAACCACTACCTCATCGGCACCGGCACCCAATTGTTCCACGACCTGCACCAAGACCCGCTCCAGTGCGGGAAGGCCTTCACGGAACTTGGCCGCCAAGGGGAGGAAAGTTCCTCCGGACAGGTGATGCCGTAATGCGCCGAGTGTCTCCTCCAGAGGGGCCCCAGTAAAACGGTCGGCCTTGTTGAGCAACACGATCAGCGCCTGACCCTCCTGAATCTCCAGGGCTTGGATCTCATCAAGTACTTCCGCGACAGCTGCCGAAGCTTCCGTCATCAACAATACCACCCGTGCCTGCCGCACCTTGACAAAGGTGCGCTGAATGCCCATATTCTCAACCTCATCCTCGGTAGAACGAATACCGGCAGTGTCTATAAAACGGAAACGTATCCCACGGAGGGTGATTACGCCTTCAATGGTGTCCCGGGTAGTCCCATGTACGTCCGAGACGATGGCCCGCTCCTCGTTGAGCAGGGCATTAAGCAAGGTGGACTTCCCCACATTGGTCTTGCCCACAATCGCCACCGGGACTCCGCTCTTGACCACATTCCCGTAAGCAAAAGAAGCTATCAGGCGCGCAAGCACCTCATCCATCTGGTCCACCAAAAGGGTGAGGGCTTTCCGGTCAGCAAAAGCCACATCTTCTTCACTGAAATCCAGCTCCAGTTCCAGCAGGGAGGTGAACTCCAGCAACTGGCTGCGCAGTTGCTGCAAACACGCAGAGAAGCCACCCCGCATCTGATGCATCGCTATACGGTGGAAAACATCCGAACGGGAGGCAATCACATCGGCAACCGCTTCGGCTTGCGAAAGATCCATCTTCCCATTGAGAAACGCCCGCTGGGTGAATTCTCCCGGGGCTGCCAGACGGGCTCCCTGCTGCACCAGGGACTGGAGCAGGCGCTGTTGTATATACTCGGACCCATGGCAGGATATTTCCACAACGTCTTCCCCGGTGTATGACCGGGGTGCCCGGAACAGGGCCACAACCACCTCATCCAGCAGTACGCCCTGCTCCATCCAGGAACCATAGTGCAGCGTATGGGAGGCCTTTTGAGAAAGGGGCCCTTGGGTGGATGAAAACAACTGGTCAGCAACGGATACAGCCTGAGGACCAGAAAGTCTCAGCACGGCAATAGCCCCCACTCCGGGAGGGGTAGAAATCGCGCAGATGGTATCATTCTCAGCATTCATGCCACCAGTTTAGGAGGCAAAGATACACCAACTAAATATTTTTTTCTCCCTGATGTTGTATTTCAAAAAAAAAGTGCATTTTTGCGGAAACAAAGTATCGCATGAACAAGATTATGGCAACGTACTGGTGGTGGCGCTTACGAATTCTGACTTCGTGAGGCAGCCGGCTGCGTGTATCCTATACTGATCCATGAAAGGGCCCGTCGAACTCACGACGGGCCCTTTCTCTTTTTTCCCCATCTTCAAAAGACAACAAAAATGAATTACAATGTGAACGAACGCGGATACTACGGCCCCTACGGGGGGGCCTTTGTCCCCGAAATCCTGCACAGCAATGTGGAGCAGTTGCGCAGGGAGTATCTGCACATCACCGGGTCGGCAGATTTCCAGGAAGAGTTCCACGCCCTGCTCCGGGACTATGTAGGACGTCCCTCCCCGCTTTACTTTGCCCGCAGATTGTCCGCTCTTACAGGTGCCCGGGTGTACCTCAAAAGGGAGGACCTGAACCACACAGGAGCACACAAAATCAACAACAGCATCGGGCAGGTCCTGCTGGCCAGGCGTATGGGAAAGACCCGGATTATTGCCGAAACCGGGGCAGGACAACACGGAGTGGCTACCGCCACGGTTTGTGCGCTGATGGATATGCCCTGCTATGTGTTTATGGGCGAAACCGACATCGCACGCCAACATCTCAACGTAGAAAAAATGAAGATGCTCGGAGCAACCGTCGTCCCGGTGACCAGCGGCAACAAAACCCTCAAGGACGCCACCAACGATGCTATCCGTGACTGGTGCTGCCACCCAGGAGACACCTTTTATGTCATCGGGTCATCCATCGGCCCCCATCCCTACCCGGATATGGTCACCCGGTTCCAGTCGGTGATCAGCGAAGAAATCCGCAAGCAACTCAAGGAACAGGAAGGCCGGGACTACCCCGATTATCTTTATGCCTGCGTGGGCGGAGGAAGCAATGCTGCCGGCACCTACTATCACTATCTGGACGATGACCGGGTGCGTTTTGTCTCGGCTGAGGCGGCCGGATTGGGGGTGGACAGCGGATATTCTGCCGCCACCATCCATCTGGGGCGGGAAGGTGTGTTGCACGGATGCCGCACCCTGATCATGCAGACCCCGGACGGCCAGATTGAAGAGCCCTATTCGGTTTCTGCCGGGCTGGACTACCCGGGTATCGGCCCGATGCACGCATGGCTGGCCCGTTCCGGAAGAGCCAGGGTAGAAGCCATCACCGACCAGGAAGCCCTGGAAGCGGCCTTCACCCTGACCCGGCTGGAAGGCATTGTCCCGGCCCTGGAATCCGCTCATGCTCTGGGCGCACTGCTCAAATCGTCCTTCAACCCCGAAGATGTAGTAGTCCTTACCGTTTCCGGGAGGGGCGACAAAGATATGCCCGCTTATCTGGAATATTCCAACAAACCATCTGAATCCTGAACCCATGAAACCTTATTCCTTCACGGTGCACACCCGCCGTATGCTGGCCGACCTTCAAACCCCGGTAAGCATCTACCTTAAAGTGCGCGACCAGTACCCACAATCTGCACTATTGGAGAGCACCGACTACCACGGCGGGGAAAACAGTTTCTCCTTTATCGCATTCGATCCGGTGGCTCAGTTTGCGGTCCGGGACCACATCATGCACCTCTCATGGCCCGACGGTCTAACGGAAGAACGTGCGGTTGCAGCCGAAGTCAAGGTTCCCGAAACCATGAGTGATTTCGTGAACGCCCTGAAGCCCCGGAATCAGGACAAAGCGGCGGTCGTCAATGGACTGTTTGGCTACTGTAATTTTGAGGCCGTTCAATATTTTGAGGATATTCAGATGCCCCACAGTTCCTCAGAAAGCTCCGGAATTCCTGATATTCAGTACACCCTTTACCGGTTTATCGTGGTTGTGAACCACTTCAAGAATGAGTTGACCTTGGTCGAGAATCTGTTTCCGGACAAAAGCTCCCAGATGGACGAAGTGGCTGCTTTGCTGGAGAACCGAAACTTTGCCTCCTATAACTTTCAGAGTGCCGGACCGGAACGATCCACCATCACCGACCAGAAGTATATGGAGATGGTCACACAAGGCAAACAGCACTGTTTCAGGGGTGATGTGTTTCAGATTGTGCTCTCCCGCAGGTTTGAACAGGACTACCGGGGCGATGACTTCAAAGTTTACCGGGCGCTGCGGTCCATCAATCCCTCACCCTACCTGTTTTACTTTGACTTTGGGTCCTTCAGAATCTTTGGTTCCTCACCCGAAACCCACCTGATGGTGCGCAAGGGAAAGGCATTCATTGACCCGATAGCCGGAACTTTCAAGAGAACGGGCGATGATGAAAAAGACAAACAACTGGCCGAGGAGTTGCTACACGACCCCAAGGAGAACGCCGAGCATGTGATGCTGGTGGATCTGGCACGAAACGATCTGGCACGAAACACCCAACATGTAAAACTTGAGATTTTCAGGGAGATTCAGTACTATTCCCACGTACTGCACCTGGTATCCCGGGTTAGCGGACAACTGGAGCCAGGCACCAACACCTTCAGGCTTTTCGCCGACACCTTTCCTGCCGGAACCCTTTCGGGGGCGCCCAAAGTACGGGCCATGCAGCTGATTAACGAGATTGAACCCCACGGAAGAGGGTTCTACGGAGGATGCATCGGATACATCGGCCTCAACGGTGATTTCACCCAGGCCATCACCATTCGCTCCTTCCTGAGCAGGAACAATACACTTATCTACCAAGCCGGAGCGGGCATCGTTTCCCAATCCGTGGAAGTCTCAGAGCTGGAAGAAGTAAACAACAAACTGGCAGCTCTGAAACGAGCCATTGACACTGCCAACGAACTCAAGAATTAAACTGACCGACCATGTCCGCACACAAGAAGATCCTGATTTTCGACAATTACGATTCCTTTACCTACAACCTGGTGCATGCCATCCGGGCTCTGGGGTACCACCATCTGGAGGTCCGGCGCAATGACCAAATCTCTCTGGAAGCAATCGCTGCCTTTGACAAGATTGTACTCTCCCCCGGACCGGGAATCCCCTCTGAGGCAGGCCTGCTCCTGCCCCTTATTGAGCGCTACGCCCCCGTAAAAAGCATTTTCGGGGTATGCCTGGGACAGCAGGCCATAGCAGAATCCTTTGGAGGACAACTCATGAACCTGAGCAGGGTACGCCACGGAGTGCAGACGCCCATACGGGTGACCGATCCCGATGAGATCCTGTTTCGGGGGCTTCCTGATGTGTTTGATGGGGGCAGATACCACTCCTGGGTAGTACAACCCGAAGGCCTTCCCGATTGTCTGAAAATCACCGCTCTGGATGACGAAGGTCAGATTATGGCCCTTACCCATACTTCCTACGATGTCCGGGGGGTTCAGTTTCACCCCGAATCGGTCCTGACCCCCATGGGCGAACAAATCATCCGCAACTGGCTGGAACACTAAAACCAACAAATATGAACACCAGATCATACCCCTTACACACTACCGAACACCGGATGCTTGCCGACCTGCAAACCCCTGTGGGCTGGTACCTCAAAGTCCGGGAACGTTATCATCGTTCGGTACTGCTCGAAAGCACAGATTTTGACAACAATCGCGACAACCACTCGTACATTGCCTTTGACCCGCTCGCCTGTTTTACGGTGCGTGGAAACACCGTGGAGCTTTCTTATCCAGACGGTTTCAAAGAAGTCATTCCATGGAGCGGAATCAAAAAGGGAACCCACAAGAAGCCTGACGCAGCCTCTGAAAAAGGAGCAAAGGCTTCACAAAACGAAGTCCACACCCTGTTCCAGGCCTTTTCACAGCAATTTCCAGAGCAGCAGCTTAATGCAGAGAAGCCGGGCAGTGCTGCCCATGCGGGCATGTTTGGATACCTGCATTTCGAAGCCGTTCGCTATCTGGATCCGGAACTCAGGAAATTAAGCCCTGCACCCCCTGCCGAAGACGAAGAGAACATACCGGAGATTTGCTTCACCCTCTACCGGTTTGTACTGATTGTGAACCACAGCCAGAACACTCTGATTCTGAGAGAATACACCCCTGATGGAGGCACACCGGAACTGGATGGCGTGCTGCAGTGGCTGGACGGAGCGGTGCATCCAGGAGAACCCTTCCAAACCACCGGGGCGGAGCACTCGCTGATGTCCGATGATGCCTTTGATCGCTGTACAGAGCAGGCCCTCAAAACGTGCCGCCAGGAGGGAATTACCCGCCTGAGCCTGTTCCGGAGGTATCGCCAGCCATTCGGGGGAGACGATTTCAAAGTGTACCGCACCCTGCGTTCCCTGGCGCCCTCCGCCTACCTGTTCTTTTTTGATTACGGGGAATTCCGGGTATTTGGATCATCGCCCGAGCCTTTGCTGAGCATCCACCAGGGAAAAGTTCAGATATCGGCCACGGCAGGACAGGTTCGCCGAACCGGAGATGACTCCCGCGATCGTCAGGCCCTGCAGCAGCTTCAGTTGAGCGAGCCGGACAGCAGCCGGCAACACGAATGGATGGTCAACCGGGCCATGGAGCAACTGGGCAGGCATGCCTCCAATGTGCGCATTGACTATTATTGCGAAGTACGGCAACACGCACGGATGGCACATCTGGAATCGAGGGTGAGTGGCGAAATTTCTGCACCAGGACAAGGAATGGAACTTTTGAGAGAACTGTTTCCCTCCTGTCCTATTGCGGGAATACCCAAACACCGGGCCATTGAAACCATCTGCTCCTGCGAACCCCACGCCCGAGGTTTCTTCGGTGGCTGTGTAGGGTTTCTGGGCCTGCAGGGAGATATGGTACTGGCGGTCACCCGGCGATCGATACTCAGCCACCGCCAGGCCCTGAGCCTGGCCATGAATACCCGTACCATCCAGCAGGGACAGATGCATCCTGCCTCGGACACGGACACCCCAACCCTCTGGGACGAAGCCCTTCGCCAGGCAACCCTACTGAATCGTTAATCACATATCCCACCGTTATGAAAAACGTTTTGCTCCGCCTGTACGAACACCAATACCTGAGCCGCACCGAAGCCAGAGAGATTCTGGTCAATATGGGCGAAGGACGCTACAACGAATGTATGATGGCCTCCATGCTGTCGGTATATCTGATGCGCAGCATCACCATTGATGAACTCTCGGGGTTTCGGGATGCACTTTTGGAAATGTGCCACCGGGTAGATCTTTCGGATTTTGATCCTGTGGACATTGTTGGAACCGGTGGTGACAACAAAAACACCTTCAACATTTCCACCCTGAGCTGCCTCGTGCTGGCCGGTGCCGGATACCCGGTAGCTAAGCATGGAAACTACGGGGCCAGCTCGGTGAGCGGGGCTTCCACAGTACTGGAGTACTATGGAGCCAAATTCACCAATGATGCCGACAAGCTCCGCCGATGCCTGGAACAAACCCGCTTTTGCTTCATGCATGCCCCGCTGTTCAACCCGGCCATGAAGGCCATTGCCCCGGTGCGGAAAGCGCTTGGGGTGCGCACCTTCTTTAATCTGCTCGGGCCTTTGGTCAACCCCTGTTTTCCCAAACATCAGGTGCTGGGAGTGTACAATCTCAAAATGGCCCGGCTGTATAACTACATGTACCAGGCTCAGCCCGACGTACACTATTCCATTGTGTTCAGCCTCGACGGATACGATGAAATTTCCCTCACCGCCCCTTTCAAGTGGATATCCAACAACCGTGAGGAACTCATCCGCCCTGAGGATCTTGGGTTTGCTACACACGGGCAGCAGGAGCTTAGCGCAGGAGATACCCCGGAAGTTGCTGCCCGTATCTTCGATCAGGTCCTGCGTGGAACCGCCACCCGGGCCCAGATGGACACCGTGATTGCCAATGCAGCTGTATCCATCAAGACGGTCTGTCAGGAGAAGTCCATGGAGACCTGTCTGGAGGAAGCACGCAACTCCCTGATGGGGGGGCACGCACTCAAGACTTTTCAAAAATTTCTGGAATTGCAGTAAATTGCCGCTTATGAACATACTGGAACAGATTGTTGCCTCAAAAAAAACGGAGGTTGCCCGGCAAAAAAGTCTCATTTCCCTGAGCGAACTGGAACAGGACCCCCTTTTTGCTCGCCCCGTCCTGTCTCTGAGGCAATCCTTGCTGAGCACCCCCTGGGGCATTATTGCTGAATTCAAGCGCAAGTCCCCCTCCAAGGGATGGATACACCCCGAAGCCCGCCCGCAAAACATTGTTCCGGCCTACGAAAAGGCAGGTGCCAGCGGGGTCTCCATCCTCACCGACACCACATTCTTCGGAGGGGCACCACAGGACATCCGCGCCATCCGGGCCACAGTCGGCATTCCCGTGCTGCGCAAGGATTTTATGATTGACCCGTATCAGGTGTATGAGGCCCGCGCCATGGGAGCCGATGTAATTCTGCTCATCGCGGCCTGCCTGAGCCCCGCCCAGACGGCAGAGCTTGCTGCCACGGCCCGCTCGCTGGGGCTGGAAGTACTTCTGGAGCTACACCATGAGGAGGAACTGGCACACATCTGTGAGGACATCACCGTGGTGGGCATCAACAACCGGAACCTCAAAACCTTCGGGGTGGACATCCAGACATCCCTGCGTCTGGCCCGAATGCTTCCGGAGGACTGTCTGAAGATTTCCGAGAGCGGCATTTCTAACCCAGCCTCGGTACACGCCCTCCGCACAGGGGGATTCCGGGGATTCCTGATGGGAGAACATTTTATGAGCGGTCCTGATCCCGGAGCAGCCTGCCGCGATTTCATCAAGGCCCTGGGACGTGAACCAGAACAAAACACAAGTCTATGCTAAGAATCAAAGTATGTGGCATGAATCATCCGGAGAACATCCGGGAGATTGCCGCCCTGGAACCCGAATTCCTGGGTCTGATTTTCTACTCAGGCTCCCCCCGGAATGCCCTCCGGCTCCACACCTCCGCACTGAGAGAGATAGGGCCTGCAACCCGTCTCACTGGGGTCTTCGTTAACGAAACCCCTTATAACATACGGAAAACAGCCGCCCGTTATGGCATCACCACACTTCAGCTCCACGGCCAGGAAAGCCCGGCAGCCTGCGAGGCTCTGGAACAGGACGGTTTTACAGTCATCAAGGCCTTCCCCGTGGGGAGTCTTCAGGATTTGAAAGCCATCAGCCCCTACGAAGGCTGCTGTTCCTACACCCTGCTCGACACCCGGACCGATGTGCCCGGAGGTTCGGGACAGACTTTTGACTGGTCGTTGCTTGAGGCATATGATGTTTCTTTGCCCTTTTTCCTGAGCGGAGGCATCAGCCCAGGAAGCCTCTCAGCGCTCAAAGAAATACACCATCCACGTTTGTATGCCGTGGACCTGAATAGCCGGTTTGAGATATCCCCCGGAATCAAATCACCCGAGTTGCTCTCCACTTTTATCCGGGGACTCCGGAGCAAGCAATAAGCCATTAAAATCTTCCCAATGAACCGTTTTCAAAGACTATTCCAATCAAAACAGACCCCGGTATGCTCTGTCTATTTTACCGCAGGATACCCGCATATCGACAACACCACAGAGATTATCCGTGCACTCTCGTCTGCCGGTGCAGACATGATTGAAATTGGTATCCCGTTTTCGGACCCCATGGCCGACGGCCCTGTAATTCAAAAGAGTAGCCAGCAAGCCCTGCGCAACGGCATGACACTTTCGCTACTGTTTGAGCAATTGCAAAACATCCGTGCTGTCACCGACATTCCTTTGGTACTGATGGGATATCTCAATCCCGTGATGCAGTTCGGGTTTGAAGCTTTCTGTGCCAGAGCCGCCCAGGCCGGCATTGACGGAGTCATTCTGCCTGACCTGCCCCTGCAGGAGTATCTGGATGAATTCCGGACACTCACCAGGAAATATGCCTTAGAGAACATCCTGCTGGTGACACCCGAAACCGCTGAGGAACGCATCAGGATGATTGATGAACTCAGCGATTCCTTTATCTATCTGGTTTCAACCGCGGCCACTACGGGTACCCGGGATGCCTTTGGAATGGAAACCATAAACTATTTCAGGCGTATTCATGAAATGAAGCTCAGGAACCCGTTGCTGGCCGGCTTCGGCATCTCCAACAAAAAGACCTTTGAGGCAGCCACCCGACACACCCGGGGAGCCATCATCGGGAGTGCCTTTATCCAATGTCTGGAAGTCTGTCCGGATGTTCAAAGTGCGGCTTCGACCCTGATGCAACGCCTCTATGAAGCTTGAAGATTTTTTTGCAACTTGCGCTCATTATTCATCACGTCCATGAGAGAGCACATCGCCATCGTCCGGTACAATGCAGGAAACATATTCTCAGTAGATTACGCACTCAAACGGCTGGGGATTCAGGCAGAAATCACCGGGGATCACAATCGGTTGCGCAACGCTGACAAGGTAATCTTCCCAGGAGTAGGCGAAGCCGGGACCACCATGGCCTACCTCCGCGAACACGGACTGGACCAAGTAATCGGTAGCCTTACCCAGCCCGTACTGGGCATATGCGTTGGTTTGCAACTTATGTGCCGCCATTCCGAGGAGAGCGATGTGGATTGTATGGGCATTTTTGACGAGCAGGTACTTCGCTTTCAAAACCCGGCAGGAGAAAGATTCAAGATTCCTCATATGGGATGGAACACCCTGCACGGGGCCAGCGGACCTCTCTTTTCAGGAATCGCGAAGGATGCCTATGTCTATTTTGTACACAGCTATTACGCCACAACCGGGGCGCACACCTGTGCCACTACCACGTATATCCGTCCCTTCAGTGCGGCCCTATGCCGTGACAATTTCCATGCGCTTCAGTTCCACCCGGAAAAAAGCGGAACTGTCGGGGCAAGAATTTTGCAAAATTTTCTGGACATCAAGCCATAAACCATGATAGAAATCATCCCGGCCATTGACCTCATTGGAGGTAAGTGTGTGCGCCTTTCCCAGGGTGACTACGGACGAAAAACGGTTTATAACGAAAACCCGCTGGAGGTGGCCCGTAGTTTTGAAGATGCCGGCATCCGCAGGCTACACCTGGTGGATCTGGACGGAGCCAAGGCGCAGCATATTGTCAACCACAAGGTTCTAAAACAGATTGCCACACACACGTCCTTGATTATTGACTTCGGAGGAGGGCTAAAAACCGATGAAGATTTGCGGATCGCTTTTGAAAACGGGGCACAAATGATCACCGGAGGAAGTATTGCTGTCAAGAATCCCGCGATTTTCTCCTCCTGGATTGCCCGTTACGGTTCTGAGAAAATCATTCTGGGGGCCGATGTACGCAACCGGAACATATCCGTTACCGGATGGACAGAGGACTCAGACCTGGAACTCATCCCCTTTGTCCACGAATACCGGGAACAAGGCATCACCAAGGTTATCTGCACGGAAATCAGCCGGGACGGGATGATGCAGGGGCCTGCCACGGAAATGTACCAGGAAATGCTGTCACACTTCCCCGGCCTGTTCCTGATCGCCAGCGGAGGCATCAGTTGTATTGCCGACCTGGAGCGGCTTGAAGAAGCGGGTATCCCTGCAGCCATTACAGGCAAGGCCATCTACGAAGGAGCTATCAGCATGAAGGATTTACAGCGTTTTCTGTCCAGATGACGGACAAATGACTATCTTTGCTTTTCCACAAAAATCATAGCTTATGCTGGCCAAACGCATTATTCCCTGCCTGGATATCAAGGACGGAACCACCGTCAAGGGTGTAAATTTCGTAAACTTCCGTCAAGCCGGAGACCCGGTGGAACTGGGTGCAGAATACAGCCGCCAGGGAGCTGATGAACTGGTTTTTCTGGACATTACAGCATCGCACGAAGGTCGCAAAACCTTTGTGGAACTGGTTAAAAGGGTAGCTGAGAACATTGACATTCCTTTCACAGTGGGAGGAGGCATCTACGAGCTTCGTGACGTGGACACCCTGCTTGCCGCCGGAGCCGACAAAGTTTCTGTCAACTCGGCTATTCTCCGGAACCCCGCCCTGATTGACGAGATTGCCCGCAATTTCGGGAGCCAGGTGCTGGTGGCAGCCATTGATGCCCATCTGGAACAGGGCAAATGGGTGTGTTACCTCAACGGGGGGCGGATACCCACGGACCGGGAATTGTTTTCCTGGGCCAAGGAAGCCGAGAACAGGGGTGCCGGGGAAATATTGTTCACCAGTATGACTCATGACGGAGTCAAGGAAGGTTTTCCGAACGACGCACTTGCCACGCTCGCTGACAACCTGAACATTCCGGTCATCGCCTCGGGGGGTGCCGGCAAGATGGAGCACTTTAAGGATGTGTTCACTCTGGGCAAAGCAGATGCCGGGCTAGCTGCCAGTATCTTTCACTTCAAGGAGGTTTTGATTCCCGAACTCAAAGTTTATCTGGCCTCAGAGGGTATCCCTGTCAGAATATCATAACGACCGAAACAACAAGATATGGCCTTAGATTTTACCAAGGAACACGGGCTGGTGCCAGCCATCATTCAGGACAACTCCACAGACAAAGTGCTGATGCTGGGGTTCATGAACGAAGAAGCTTACCAGAAAACCGTTTCCGAAAAACTCGTCACCTTCTTCAGCCGAACCCGCAAAAGGCTCTGGACCAAGGGGGAGGAAAGCGGCAATTTTCTCGAAGTAGTGGAGATTCTGGAGGACTGTGACAACGACACGCTGCTCATCAAGGCCCGGCCCCGGGGGCCTGTTTGTCACACGGGTGCAGACACCTGCTTTGGAGAAAGCAACGATCACAGCATTGAATTTCTGGGATACCTGCAGCAATTCATACATCAGCGCAGAAAAGAAATGCCCGAAGGCTCCTACACCACCCGGCTGTTCCAGAGTGGTATCAACAAGATGGCCCAAAAGGTAGGCGAAGAGGCTGTAGAATTGGTGATTGAGGCCAAGGACGACAACGAGGAACTCTTTCTGAACGAGGCCGCCGACCTGATGTACCACTACATCGTGCTGCTAACAGCCAAAGGCTACGGCCTTGGAGATATCGCCAGGGTGCTGAAAAGCCGCCATTCCTGAAGCTAAGGAACGTAACGGGCAAGAAACTCGCTCCACCTCCGGGCATACAGGGCACTGTCCCGGTTGAGCAGGTTAAAATGCCCTGCACCCTGAATGACCAGGAGGTCCTTCGCTCCCTTTTTGGCATTGTATAGCTGCAGTACCATATCGAAAGGCACATAATCATCCGCATCCCCATGCACAAACAGCATGGGGATGCTGGCTTTTTTCACCTTGTCCAGTGCAGAAGCCTCACGGAAATCAAACCCGGCAAGACGCTTTGCCCTCCGGCCAGCCTGACGCAACACATATTCTTTGAGAACCGCATAGGAATGGGGACGGATATTTCTGATCTGGAAATCAAATTCATCATAAACCGAAGTATATCCGGCATCCTCCACACAAGCCACAACCATCTCAGGGAGCGAATCCGAAACCATCATCACGGCAGCAGCGCCCATGGACAGTCCGTGCAAAACAATCCGGGTGGCAGAATCCCGCTTGATCAACCAGTCTATCCAGCGATAGACATCCTGACGATCGTTCCAGCCAAAACCCACCAGATCACCCTCGCTCAGGCCATGCGCCCGCAAATCGGGAAGCAACACATGATAACCGGCCGCCAGGTAACGATCCACATAAGACATCATACCCAGTGCATTGTCCTTATAACCGTGGAGCAGTAGCACCGTCCGCGCAGAATCAGAGGCATTTCGCATATAATACCCGTGCAGCCTCAGGCTATCTGAGGCTACGTACACATGCTGCATTCCGTAGAGGGCCTCCGTTTCGGACACTGTCCCCCGCCCAAGGGCCGAAAGGGCGGCCTGGGCTGCCACCTTATCGGCTGGCTCAAAAGCTACCTTGAAAAAATACCGGCCAGCAACCTCACCGTATATAACATACAGCAGTACGGTAAGGAAAACCAGTGCAAAAAAACGACTCAAGGCCTTCATGCCCGCTATTGCTCGTTCTCGAGGAGTTTATTCAAAATATCAGCGGAAACCCGGAAGGCCGTACCATGACGAATGCCGGCAGGAAACTTCACCTGGTCAGAAACATCTTCCCAGGTTTTCATATCCCGGGTACGTACCGCACCGTATTGATGATCACGATACTTGTCAAAATACACGTACACATAATCCCCTATCTCAAGGGGTGTAGGGCCTTCCGCCCAGTAGTTTCCGGTGATAGGTGCAGAAACCTCCAGAGGAAAACCCTTCTTGAGTTTCTTCACAGAGGTTACCCGGAGGTTCTTCTCGGGGGGGCTGGAGTTCTCGTTCTTGAGAATCATGTGAAAAGCCTTCCCGAACTTGATAATGGCACCATCAATAACACTGAAGTCTGGGTTGAAAAAAAGACGGGTTTCACTGAATGTATTGAAATCCTTAGTGGTAACATAGTACATCCGGTGGTTCAGGCCACTCTCGCTGGCCGAGGTGGCTACCTCACTGTGCCTTCCGGGAATGGTGGAGGCCCATACGATGTAGTAAAGCCGCGATGACTCATCGTAAAAAAGCTCGGGGGCCCAGGTATTTCGGGTGGTAGGCTCATGCGCCATCACCGGGATGTTCCTCTGTTCCGACCAGTGAATCAAATCTTTGGATGAAGCATACCCAATGCCCTGGTCCCACCAGCCGCTGGTCCATACCATGTGAAAAGTTCCGTCAGGGGCGGGCCAGATACTGGGGTCACGCATCAGTTTGTCCTTACCGATTTCGGGTTTGAGGAACACAGCGCCCTTGTTGTTCAGAACCCGCCATTCCAAACCGTCATAACTGTAAGCAAAGTGCAGTCCATCCCCATTCCCCATAAAATACGAGAACAAAAAGGCATCCTGACTCCAAACAGGTTGCAGGGAGCAGACAGCTGACAGCAGGCAAAAGAAAAAGAATCTTCTCATAGCAGTATTTTTGAATGCCCTAAGTAAGTGAAAACTCCTGAATCTGGCAAACCCTAACAGGGTAATGAACCCGGGACCCAGAGATACTTCATGTTCCCGGCAGTAAACACCATCCGTTCCCGGGCAGAAGCCGGGCCTGTACTGAAGCTTGTACGAACACGAAGACCCGAATCCGCATCTACCCAAAAGGTCAAAGGAGGCGTTTGGCCGAGCATGTGAAATCCTATGGACTCATATCCGCCCCCGAAACCCCAGTCCAAATCGGCATAAGTCATAATATCCCCGGGGCCGACCTCCCGCACAAAAGCCCGAAGCAGCTTTCCCATCCCCCCACAGACACGGGTTCCAGGCAGAGAAGCATAACGAATTAACTCGTAAGAAGCTACTTGTTCGCCATTTCTGACCACCGAACGCTTGTTGCTGAAGGTGGCTGCAGCCACCATTTCCTCACCCAGAAAGAGCCCGTACTTGTAGCGGCTTGACGGACATCCGGACAGATGGTATGCCTCCAGGAAAGCGGACGCCTGAGGGCCCTGAATACGGCTCACCCGGGTATCCCGGGCATGAATCCGTTCAAAACGCCCCCCCAGAACCCGCAAGCGCGCACACACCAGGGCCTGTTTCCTTACCCATATATCCTCCCACAAATGCACCAGATGTACCTGACTGTTTTGTGCCATAACCGACATATTTCTGAACAGGTACGGGTCAGGCCAAAAGGGCCTGGGAGATGGCAAATGCACCGCCAGACGATGCCGGGGATGGAACCACACCGGGAAGGGCGTTGGCACCGGAATGATTTCATCGGGCAGCGGAGCCCACGCTCCGGGAAGGTCCCCGCGTAGAAAAGCCGCTACCTCATCAGCAAAGCCCATAGTCTATATCTCAATCCCCGAAAACCGTTTGAGCAAAAACCCAATCAGGAAGCTGAAGGCGGCCACACCGAAGCTCAGCAGGGCCATCTCGCGGAACCGGTGCCAGAACGACTCATTACGGGCCACGGAATAGTAATAATTGAAACCTGCAATGATCATCATGGCCAGGGACAAGGTACAGCCCAGGGCAAGAAACACACTTGGGAGCAGCAGGAAGGGCAGAATCAGCAGCACCACGGTAAAGAGGTAGGCGACACCTGTGTACAGAGACGCCTTCACCGCGCTCCTCCCCGGCACATCCTCCGATTTGACAGACAGATACTCTGAAGAAGCCATGGAGAGGGCAGCCGCAATACCGGTGATGGTTCCGGTAAGGGCAATCAGCCCGGGATCGCGCAAGGCTAGGGTAAACCCGGCCAGGGCTCCGGTGAGTTCCACAAGAGCATCGTTCAGCCCCAGTACGACAGATCCCATATAATGCAATCTTTGCTCGTTGATCATGCCTACCAGCTCCGTCTCGTGCCGGACCTCGTCAGCAGCAATCACTTCAAAATCTTCGTTACCCTGCCATTTTCTGTATCCATTCTGTGCGGACACCTCACTGCGCTCCATCAGTCGCACAGCAAAAGTAAGCCCCAGCAAGCGAGCCATGAGCACATACCAAAAAACCATCCGGCGGCTGTGTCCCGGGGCCTTTCCGGTATAGCGGCGCAGCAAATGATAGTGTTTCACTTCATCATCGGCAATAGCCTGAAGGATTGCCTGATTGTGAGGATCTTTCTCCAATGCAGCCAGTCTTCGGTAGAATACGCAGGAAGTGATTTCATCGACCTGCATACCGAGCAATAAATCCTGATCTTTGTCCATAGCGGGGAGTTTGTCAGGCAAAGTTAACCAAACTGAAGCGGAAAATTATAAGTTTGTATTCCCATCGGGGAAATATAAATTTGCCGTTTTTCAAATCCACGTCATGTTCGAAGGTAGTTTCTATCATACTGAGAATATCCGCCAGGAGGCACAGGAACACTGTTTTGAGATCATCCTGAACCCCAGACACCCTGTGTATGCGGGACATTTCCCGGGACAGCCGGTCGTTCCCGGAGTGTGTTCCCTTCAGATGATTCGGGAGTGCGCCTCCCGGATTATAGGGAAACCTCTGTCCATCAGGGCCATTCAGCAATGTAAATTCCTCTCTCCAATCCTTCCTGACCGAACCACCCCCATCCTCATCCGGATATCCCTGAACGAGCTGGAGGATGGCGGCTATGCCTTGAAAGCAACCACCGGGGATACGTCCACAACTTTTCTGAATCTGAAGGCAACCCTGATATGACATGAAGGAACCGGCACAAAACACGGGACACGTCCCCGATAATCACCGAAACGCGGATGTACCGGAAAGCTTTCGCTGGAAGGAACTGCTCCGGAAAGAAGCATGGAAGCAATACTTCAGGGAATGGTTTCTGGAATCGACACAGTCCAATCTCCGGCTTAGCCTGACTGTGGCCCTGGGGGTGTTTATCGGTATCCTCCCCATCTTTGGGCTGCAGAGCATCACAGCTTTATCTCTGGCATGGGTATTTCGCTTCAACAAACTCATCACCCTGGCCGGCTCGGGAATCAGCACCCCCCCTCTGACCCCCCTGGTCATTTACCCGGGATACGTTATCGGGGGATGGTTTGTGGAAACGCCTCACGTGAGCGGATTCAGTGAGATCACCCTCGAAGTGGTCAAGTCTCATTTTGTACAGTACGCCATCGGCAGCTGTATTTTCGCCAGCATGGCGGCCTTGATAGCCGGTTTGCTCCTATACTTCACCCTCAACATTGTGCGCACCAAAAGGAGTGCATCATGACCCGGATTCTCCTGCATCTCTATGATTACTTTACGTCCCGCCGGACCGTCCTGATGACCATCCTGGCGGGGCTGGTAGTACTGCTGGGATTTCTGGCCCAAAGTATTCATTTTCAGGAAGATATCACCCGCTTCTTTCCGGAGACGGACAGTCCCCGTTCCGTCAATCTGATCTTTGACCACCTCAAGGTCAAGGACAAGATTGCCGTGATGATCACGGCTCCTGAGGATATGGCAGAGCCTTCCCGCGAAGACATGGCGGCGCTGTGCGACCGTATGGTTTCAGAGTTGCTGTCCGGGCCGGACAGCGGACTGATTCGCGAAGCGACCTGGCGCATCGGTCAGGACCGGATTGTCGATGCGGCAAGATATGTGTACCGGCATCTGCCGGTGCTGATTCATCCTTCAGCCTATCCCCGGATTGAATCCCTGCTGAACGCTGACTCGCTGGACCATTTGTTGCAGCAACACTACACCATGCTCACCTCTCCCCAGGGCAGCCTGGCAAGGGAGTTCATTGCACTGGACCCCCTGGGTATCGGCACTCCGGTGCTGGATTCCATGGTATCCATGCTCTTGAACGACAACAGTCTGGAACTGTATGGCGAACACCTATACTCCCGCGATGGACGCACCCTGATATGGTTCCTTACCCCTGTCTATCCTGCCGGGAATTCCTCGGAAAACAACAGCCTCATAAGGAGTATGGAACACTGCATCGCGCAGTACCGTTCCGAAGGCAACCCCTACCTCGTGGAATTTACCGGCGGACCAACATTCAGTGTCTATAACGCCCGCCAGGTCAAGAAAGACACCGCCGTAACGTTAGGAGTGGCTCTGATGATCATCATTATGGGCATTCTGCTCCTGTACAGGGATGTCCGAACCATCCCGCTGATTATTCTTCCTACCTGTTTCGGATCTCTGTTTGCCCTGGCAGGCATATACCTCATTCAGGGAAGCATCTCCTTTATCTCGGTCAGTGCCGGGGTTGTGGTACTGGGCATGGCCATGAGCTATTCCATTCATGTCCTCACTCACTTTCTGGAGTGCTTATCGGCCAGGAGCGTTGTGATGCACCTCAGCCGCCCGCTCGCTCTGGGAGGGCTTACCACCATAGGGGCATTCCTTTCGTTGCTGTTCACCGAATCGGAGATTCTCAATGACCTGGGATTGTTCGCAGCCCTCACTCTGGTGGGCGCGACCTTGTTCTGCCTGATTTTTCTCCCCCATCTGCTTCCAAAGAGCATGACGCCCGCCGGCGGCCTTATCTGGAAACGGCTGGAACGCTTCAACAAGGGCAGTTTTGAAACCAGTCCGTGGGTGATCGGATTGTTGGTTCTGCTACTGACCGGAGGATTTATTTATTCAGGCAGGGTGCGGTTCAATACCGACATGATGCAACTGCATTACAACCATCCCTCCTACACAGCTGCCGACCAGCGTTTTTACCGATTGACTCAGAAGGATGGCGAGGTCGTCTATATGGTCAATGCTTCCAGAGACCTCACAGAAGCACTTTCAGGCTTCCGCAGGGTGAAGGACCAATTGCAGCATTTTGCCGGTTCGGGACAGATTGCCTCCGTCACGCATGCGGGATTGTTTCTGCTCACCCCCGAGGAACAGCGAAACAGAATCCGCCTCTGGAATGAGTTCTGGACCCCTGAGAGAATCAGCCGGCTGGAAATTCTGCTTGCAGAGCGTAGCAAGGCCAACCGATTCAACCCGGAAGCCTTTCGGCCCTTTCTGGACCAACTGGAACAACCTGCCACCCCGATTGACCTGAGCCATCCTGACCCGATGGCTGGATGGTTGCTGGATGACTGGTTGGTTCAGCAGGACAGCTTTACCTTTATCGCCTCCCGGATGCGCATTCAGGAACGCCACAAGTCGGCTGTGTATCCGCAACTGGATCAGGAGCCCACCCTGGTAGTATTTGACATACCCCATTTGTCCCGCTCGTTTATATCGGTCATTCGGGATGATTTCAATACCGTCCTTTATCTATGCTCAGTGATTGTGTTTGTGGCGCTGTGGATTTCTTGCGGAAGGCTGGAGATTACCCTGATGACCTTCCTGCCCATGGCCTGCAGCTGGGTGATTATTCTGGGGGTGATGGGGGCTTTCAACCTGGAGTTCAACATTCTCAATATCATTATCTCCACCTTTATCTTCGGGCTTGGGGACGACTTCAGTATTTTCATCATGGACGGACTGCTGGTGGACTACCGCTCGGGAAAACACACCCTTGCCGGACACAAAACAGCCATCATTTTCTCAGCCTTTGCCACCCTGGTAGGCCTGGGTGCGCTGGTGTTCGCACAGCATCCCGGGCTTCGTTCCATCTCAATCATCTCCATCATCGGCATTCTCTCGGTGGTCTGGATTGCCTACACCCTGCAACCGCTGCTGTTCCGGTTTTTTGTGTCCGGAAGAGCACTGCGGGGCGAATTTCCCCACACCCTGAAGAGTCTGGCCCAGTCCATCCATGTGTACATCATTTTCCTCTCCGGATGCGTGGTGTTGTCTCTGGGCAGTGTTCTCCTTCGTGTCTTGTGGTTTGTGGACAAATACTTCTTCCATTGGGTGATGATGTACTGGTCTCGGCTGGTAGTGTTCTCTGTGCCCCACATGAAGAACAGAATCCTGAACCCATACGGAGAGGATTTTCGCAAGCCGGCCATACTCATCGCCAACCACCAGTCGTTCATCGACAGTCTTGCCGTGTGCATGCTCTACCCAAAAGTGGTAGTCTTTGTGAACAGCTGGACCTGGAACTCACCCTTCTTCGGCCTGGCCATAAGGTATGCTGATTTTTTCTACATCGGGCAAGGCGTGGAGTACAGCCGGGAGAAGCTTGAACCCCTGGTCAGGAAAGGCTATTCCATTGTGATCTTTCCCGAGGGAACCCGGTCGGCAACGGGGAAAATAGGGCGATTCCACAAAGGAGCCTTCCTGCTGTCCCAGGAAATGAAACTCGACATCATCCCCATCAGTTTGGTAGGCTTCAACGAAGTGATGTCCAAAACCGATGGTTTCTACCTCAAGGACGGTGGACTCACCGTCCACATCGGGAAAAGAATTCCTTATGACGATCCGTCGTGGGGAACCACATTCCAGGAGCGGTGCCGGAGCATCTCAGCCTTCTACAAACGCTCCTTTGCGGTTCTGCAGCACGAATCCCAGGACACATGGAACCCCTACTACCGCTTTAAGTTGCAACAGACATACGCCTATAAGGGGACCCAGGTAGAAAGAGCTCTACGCAGGGAACTTCGCACGGAGTATGGCTACGGACCTTATCATCATCTCATCCCCCGCAATGCGGTCATTTGCGAACTGGGCTGCGGATACGGATTTCTGGCCCATATGCTTGCCTATCTGGCCAGAGACAGGCAAATCACGGCCGTGGATGATCGTCCCGGACATATTGAGTTGGCTTCAACCGGTTTTGACAAGGACATCCGGCTTCGGTTTGTTTCCTGCGAACTACCCCGGTTTGAACTGCCCGAATGTGATGTGATCATCCTCTCGCATCCCGACATGTCCCTTTCTCCCCGGGAACAGGCTGCTCTGACCCAGAAATGCTTCCAGCGTCTGCCGGAAGGAGGCATCCTCCTGATCAGACATAACGAAAAATCCGGACCATGCACGGAGCCAAAGATTGGCGTATCTGTACCCGCAGATGAATGGCCACAGCCGACCCAACTCATCCCCGGAGCTACCCAGATCATCCCTGAAGAACCCGTACATACATTCACCGCTTACAGAAAAAATCCACAAACATGCTGAGAAACCCGGCTCTTTCCTTTGAAGCCCCACAGACTATTGAAGCTTTTCAGAATCAGGCCCTCACTGAAGCCCTGGTCTATCTTGACAACTGTTCACCCTACTACCAGAGGTTGTTCCGTTCGGAAAAAATCGACATCTCACGCATCAAAAACACTGCTGATCTCCGGAATATCCCGGTTACAACCAAAAAAGAACTTCAGCAGTTCAACCAGGATTTTATCTGTGTGGAACCAGCCCGCAGGATAGACTATGTCACCACTTCGGGGACCCTCGGTGACCCGGTTAGTTTTGTACTGACCGATGCCGATTTGCAGCGGCTGGCATACAATGAATTTCTCAGTTTCCAGACAGCAGGCTGCACCCGTCAGGACATCATGCAACTGATGACCACCATGGACCGGATGTTCATGGCAGGGCTTGCATACTTCATGGGAGCCAGGGAGATGGGCATGGGGATTGCCCGAGTGGGCAATGGCATTCCGCAACTGCAATGGAACACCATCCACCGCATCCACCCCACGGTGTTGATGGTGGTACCCTCCTTTCTCTTAAAACTGGCCCAGTACGCCTCGGAACAAGGAATTGACCACCGGAACACCCCGCTTCAAAAAGCCATCTGCATCGGGGAAACACTCCGAAACAGTGACTTTACCTCCAACACGCTTGCCTGCAAGATAGCGGAACAGTGGCCTGATTTGAAACTCTTTTCCACTTACGCTTCTACCGAAATGCAGAGTTCCTTTACCGAATGCGGGGCATCGCGGGGCGGACATCTGCCCCCGGAGCTGATTATCGTGGAGTTTCTGGACGAAGAGAACCGACCCGTTCCTCAGGGAGAACCGGGAGAAGTCACCATCACCACCCTCGGAGTGGAAGGGATGCCCTTGCTCCGCTTCAAAACAGGAGATATCTGCACCGGTCATTCCGAGCCCTGTCCCTGCGGCCGAAATACCTTGCGGCTGGGACCGGTAATCGGGCGCAGGGGACAGATGATCAAGTACAAGGGCACTACCCTGTATCCTCCGGTATTGTTTGATGTTCTGGAGAAGGTTGAGGGCATCATCAACTATGTCATTGAAGTTTATACCAATGATATTGGCACCGATGAACTGCTCATCCGGGTGGGGGCCCGGAATCCCTCGGCGGAGTTCTCCAAACAAATTAAGGACCTCTTCAGGTCCATCGTGCGCGTTGCTCCCGGAGTATCCTTCGAATCTCCGGAACTGATCAGCCGGATGCAGCTTCCGGAGATGAGCCACAAAGCCATCAAATTCATTGACAGACGCCAAAAAGGAACGGGATCCTGAGCCAGAATCCCGTCCTCAATAAGTCTGGTTTCGTTTAGACGCCAGCTTCGCGGGCGGCGTCAGCCTTCATCTTCTCATTGGCTGTGATAACAAACTCAACCCTGCGGTTCTGTGATCTGCCCTCGGAAGTTTCGTTGGAATACTTAGGCACACTTTCACCCATGGGTTTGATGGTAATTCTGGAAGCATTGATTCCCCTGGATATAAGGTAATCTGCAACAGCCTTGGCCCTCTTCTCCGACAGGGTAAGATTGTAGGATTCACTGCCCTGAGCATCCGTATGACCCTGAATTTCCAGATTGGTGTCAGGATAGTTGGTTAAGACCATCTGCAACTGGTTCAGATTGGCAATGGCAGGAGTGGACAGTGCGCTCTGATCAAAACCGAACAGCACACTGTTGTTGAATTCCACAACAATTCCTTCGCCCACGCGCTCCACCTTGGCATCCGGCACAGAGTTTTTCAGCTCTTCGGCCTGCTTGTCCATGCGGCGTCCAATCACAGCACCTGTAGCACCTCCCACAGCTACTCCGATGGCTGCGCCAGCCGCGGTATTCCCTGTAGCATGACCAATAGCAGCTCCGAGAGCTCCACCTGCAACTACCCCGATGAGTGCACCCTGCTGGGTTTTGTTCATCGTGGCACATCCTGAAAGCAGTAATGAAGCACTCAGGATCATAATGACAAAATTTTTGATATTCTTCATGACAATAAATTTGGTTTGGATATTCACACTCCAAGCAAATACACTGCCAAGCAGCACATCGGAAATCATAAAGATAGTTAAAAAGCAGGGGATGGGGCCAAAGAAACCATCAGGGAGCTACCCGGGTCAGCACCATACGCACCCCTACCAGAGACTGGAACCGGACATCAACTCGTTCCAACAAGCCGTCCTCGCTGGTGAGCAGCTGAAAACGCCAGCCGGACAGGAATCCTGGAATGCGAATAGCATGGAGCTCCTGCTGCTGCTGATCTACCCAATAATAGGTCTTCTGTCCACCACTGCCCGTGCGAATCATGGTGTGACCTACAGTAGTCTGAACGGCTCCCGTTCCTTCCTTTGCGACACCCTGGATCACCATCTCTGAATAAACCCCACCCTGAAAAGTATCCGGAACCGATATCAGCAGGAGTTCCGAAAGCATCCGGGCAAACAATCCCAGTATCTTCTTTTTGTTCAATTCCTCCATACACTGATGCACCTGGTATCCGGACGGAGACACCTGCATATCAAACAGGGTAGGCCCGGCATAGGATGTGTAAACGACGCGAAAAGTGGTATCAGAGAGGGGTTTTAGCAACAGCAATCCGCTGAAATGCCTGCCAGCTACATCCACTGACAAATCCATACGTTGCAGGGTACCGGTTGCAAAGGGCGGGTACAACGCGCTCCGCGATAACTGCCGTACTTCAGGATTCCGGAAGGGGCCCAGAGAGACACATCCGGCAAGCAGTAGCACGCAACACAGGCTAACGCAGTGCAAACACCGAATCGGCAAGAGGAATATTGGCTTTTTTTGCAGAGAATTCATATTCGGTGTAATCTCCCGAAGTTTCACGGATAACCATTTTGGTCATGGAAAAATCCTTTGCGTCCAGAATAACCTCCACAGAGGAAATCCCGTATGACTGTGCCCCGGGCTTCACGGTCACTTCAATTTTGTACAGGGAACCTCCGGAAAACACCTGAATATTGTACCGGTTCATCAAACCGCTCAGATTTCCGGACATACAGGCCGAAAGCGTTGCCTGCATTTCTCCGGTGAGTGTATTGTCCTTCAGGTCATATGACTCACTCTTTCCGGAAGACACAACCCGCATCTTCCTGCCGGCAATGACCACCTGGTAGGGCACCGGCGTTCGATAGTGCAGCGAAATCTGATCTGGCTGACGAAAATAGAACGTACCCCCGGAAACAATCTTTTCCTCCAGCATCGTCACATATTTGCTCTGGACGAACCCGGCCTGCAACGAACGCACCTGAGCCGCAGTAGTTTTGAAACGGTCCATCCAGGAATCTAGCGAGGACAACTTCTGATAGGTCTGCGCACAGAGCGTTCCAGGAGCCAAGCTCAGAACAACACAAAACAGAATATTGGTAACGGTAGTCCTCATGGCATCAGTTCATGATCAGTTTTCAAAGATAACAATTCCTGACCTGTATCTGAAAGCAACAGGAAAGAATGATCCCGATCCAGATAGTGGTTGTATATGAGTATGTGTTTGATAGGGCCTGCGAATACACCGAAAGGCTTCCTGTCTCCGGCAAAAATGCGACAGGCCATCCAGAGAGCAAACCCAGTCGAAGTAGCATATTCCCCGCACAGATGTTTGAACGGGACCGAAGGTACCCCGGACATAAGGTCTGCACTAAGCTGGCGATAACGCCAGTCGGTGCGTACATCTCCATTCTCACCTGTGATCATCAGGCTGACATCCGACGGGGCCAGCCCGTGCTCCTGCAGGAGTGCCGAAAGGGTATCCGCCACAGTGGACTCCTGAGGATGAAAGACACAGCGAATATCACGCAGCATGGCATAATCCCACGGCGAAGGAGCCCCGGAAAGCACAAAGAAATGGGCGCCTTCTCCAGCAACCGAGCCCTTGCTGACTGCCGGGAACAGAGGGCGGCCAAGATCCCTGGAGGACTTCCAGAATCCCAGCCTGCTCATCACCTCAAAGCTATAGTCGGTTAGTTCTTCAACGCACCCGGTGAGTACCTTCCGGGCCTCTCCTCCATGAATCATCATCATGGACTCTAACAGAGCAGCGGAAAGAGAATTTCCCCGGTGCACAAAAGTGATATTGGCACCATGGTTCCCGGTCATCAATGCAATCTGACCACCTATGGTATTGAATGTGGACTGAATAAAAGGCGTGGGATTGATCAACGAGGGCGGATTCTCCAGAATGGAAGCCAGAAACTTCTCCGTATCGGCCAGACATCCCAGAGCCGTAGCGGTGATTATGGCCTCAGGAGCATCCACCACGGCCGTCCCGCCCCCATCCTGGGGCCTATCCGCAAGGCACTGCATGGCTGAGGCAACACCCATGCGGACAATGCGGCTCATGCGTCTGCGCAATGTTGGATTGTCAATCCATTCCTTGTAATCAGGCTCAATGCAGGAGTATCTGTTGGTTGTCATCACCACGGATGATCCTTCAGTGGCTGCCTCAAGAGTGAACGGGCTCACCGAACTGATCTGGTGTAGGTACAGAGGCTTCATTCCCGGGAAAAAATTAAGGTTGAATCATTTCCGCCAAATCCGAAAGAATTGGAGAGCACGGAACGCACAGGCAGATCGGTCCTGAATACCGTCCCGGGAGCCAATCCGATGGCAGGGTCTGGCTGGGCAAAATTCAGATTGGGATAGATCCAACCCCGCTCCACAGACAATACCGACAAAACGGCTTCAATGCCTCCGGCTGCTCCCAGGGTGTGCCCTGTGAACGATTTGGTGGAACTGAACAGGGGGACCTGCTCCCCAAACAATCTTTTCATGGCACGACCCTCCGAAAGATCGTTGTTCTCCGTTCCGGTGCCGTGCACATTGATATAATCAATCTGTGAAGGGGAAAGGCCGGACATGGCCAGCGCCCGGGACATGGAGAGATATGGACCATCCCCATCCGGAGACGAGGCGGTTTGGTGGTAAGCATCATTGGCATTGGCAAAACCAGCCAACCGGGCCCTAGCTTGCCGGGAATCGGACGTAAGAACCACAAAACCTGCTCCTTCGCCCAGGTTCAGACCCGATCGCGAGGCATCAAAAGGCCGGCAATGATTTTTGTCCAGAATCATCAGAGAATGAAAACCATTGAGGGTAAAAGCACACAGGGCATCCACTCCTCCGGCAACCACGGCATCCATCAGGCCTTCACGAATCAGTCGCGCGCCGAACATAATAGCATTGGCAGCCGAGGAGCAGGCGGTACTCAGTGTTGTAACATACCCACCAAACCCCATTTGCATAGCAATCCGGCTGGTACTGTCCCCGCAATCATGGGACACAATGTTACGGAGCGATCCTCGCAGAGGATCTCCGCCTCCCTGACGAAAAAAATGCTCCGACAGGTCCATTCCCCCTACGGAAGTGGAAGAGACCAGTCCTACCCGTGGGGAGCGCACATCCAGCCCGGCATCCTCAGCCGCTTTCCGCACAGCCCAAAAACCCAGCAGTGCGGTACGGGACCAGGACGAACGGACAGGAAGCCCCAGCCACTGACACAACTGTTCCCGGGAGGCTTTCACCTCCGAAACAGGTACCTGGAGCGGTGTGTCAAACAGAGACACAGGCCCCATACCGGAACGTCCCTGTGCAAAAGCATCCCGATGCTCCTCAACCGTCAAACCCAGCCCGGAGACGATACCGATACCTCGGATATAAATATCTTTTGGATTCATATCTGATGATTTTCCTGCCCGAAGTCCAGTCCGGGGCGAATGGCAAAATGCACATTGGCAGCATACTCCGATCCCAGTAGCTCCACCCATCCATACAGACAGGCTTCCGCACGCCCCGAACCAAGCAGGAAAGAAACGTATTGCTGCATAAAATTTTCATCGTACTGTCCTGTAATCAGGAACAGATTACGTCCTTTCCACTGATGCCGGATACACAACTCTCCCATGAGCACATTGGGCAGAGTGTAAACAAAGACGGCAGGGCTTGCCTCGCCCGAAGTCTCCCGGAGTACCCGAAGATGGTTCAGATCGGTATCCAGCGAAGCCGACCGGTTGGACAGAACCAGAGCCACATCATGTCCCAAAAAAGCGGAACACTCAGGCAATCCACTCAGGTATTCGGTGGCCACAAAGGCCAGCCGGGACAGCGGGTCCATCTTGTAAAACTTCATATACGGCCGGTCCAAGGCTTTGAAGGCAGCCCGGAGAAATACTTCCGGTTCGGCCGTTCCTTCGAACACAATCGTATCATTGAGCATCAGCTGGCCGGAGGACACGCTACAGGACCCCAGCACCCGAAGCTCAGAAAATGCAGGCTTCTCCACAGGCCGTGGAAGACGGGAAAAAACCAGCGCGGCATTACACCCTCCAAAGCCCGATGCTGTCTTGAGACAGGTCACCGCATCTATTTCCAGAGTCTGGTCCAACACCCTCAGGGGTACCGAAACGCCAGGAGTGTCATATCCCAAGGTGGCTGGAACCGTTCCGGAACACAGGGATGCCACTGAGAGAACCGATTCCAGCACTCCCGAAGCCCCCAGAGTGTGCCCGTAATATCCCTTCAATCCGTTCAGTGGGGTATTGCTCAACCCGGCTAAGGCCATGGCACGGGCCTCCATCTCATCGTTGTAAGCCGTTGCCGTTCCATGCGCATTCACCCAGGTTACCTCAGCAGGGGTACAATGCGATCGGCTAAGAGCCTGTTCCATTGCCAGGAACAAGCCGTCACCGGTCCGCGAGGGCCCCGAAATGTGATTAGCATCATTGCTGCAACCGCCCCCAAGCACAAAGACTGTTCGGGATGCGTCTTGAGGAACACGGTCGGAAAGAATCATTGTAGCTACAGCCTCACCCAGAGACAATCCATCCCTGGCAGCATCATAAGGCTTGCAGGGACGGGTACTGACCGACTTAAAAGAGGCAAAGCCCGACAGTACAAAGGGCGTCACCAGGTCGGCGCCCACCACGATGACTTCACGGCAGGAACCGCAACGAATCAGGTCTGCACCCAGCTCAATAGCCAGAACACCGGAGATGCATGCATTGGACACCACCAGCGGTGTCCGTAAAAAGCCCAGATGCCGGGCAATCCGTCCGGCCATAACCGAAAGGAACACCTCCTGCTCTTCCACCCCCTCGGCCGTGAGCAAATCAATATTTCCCTTGGTTGTAGCCAGAATCATCTGAACATCCGGCCCGGAAACCCCGTATGTGGAACAGGCCTCCTGCACCGAAAGAATACACAATTGTTCCAACGGGGTAAAAACATCCAACCCTCGTTCACGGGAACGACCGGCAAGGGCCTCCCGGTCAATCAGGGCCAGCGGGACAGCCAGACCAGGAACCAGTCCTGGATGCCGGCTTTGGATTCCGGTCCGGCCCTGCAGCAGAGCAGCCAGATTCTCCCCAGTTGTCCACCCCAGAGGACTGATCACATTGTGCGAGGCTACGCATACCGGAGCCGATGGACTCACAGCACCTTCCATCGCTTCTTCCATTCAAGATAAAACGGGGGATTGAGCAACACCAGCTCATTATTCTGATCCAGAAAAACCTGAACACTGCTTCCGGTAGCCACCAGGGCATGGTCAGAGTCTCTGAAAATCCGGTACTCAAAACACACCTTGGCAGACTCTGTGGGCACATAACAGACCTCAATAATCCCGGTGTCTCCCATGGTAAGAGACTGTTTGTACTGACAAGATACCTCAACCACAGGAAGGGTGTATCCCTGATTGAATATATCCAGATAGGAAATGCCATACTGATGCCCGAAGGCTTCCCGGCCATCTTCAAAATACCGGATGTATTCCCCGTGCCACACAATACGCATGCTGTCCACTTCGCTGAAGCGCACCCGGAAAGGTTCCCGGAAAGTTAATGCACAACAGGCCTCCTTTTTATTACTCATGGGATTCTTTTTGAAGGGCAATCTTCAGAGAACCTTCCGCCAAAAGACTTTCTCCGGAGAACACCCGGGCTGAAACCAGGGACACCTCGAACAATTCCTGTTCCACAGTAATTTCAGTAGTAAGCAATGCACCCACAGGGGGAAGGGCATGAAAAACAAAACGGTTCAAAGTACCAATGAACCCGACAGGAACCTGACGTTGTTCTTGTTGACAAATATAACCAATACGCGCGGCACAAGACTGAGCGATATGCTCCACAATGCCTGGCTCTGTGAATAACCCGTCTTCCACAAAGAGCATATCCGGGCGAATGAGCAAACCCGAGCAGGCAGAAATATTGTCCACAGAATACAACCGGTCAATCATCACCATGGGAGGGCGCTGGGGAATCAACGCCAGAATGTCCGCACCCGAAATCAATACCGTACCTCCTGCTCCCATGCCGGTCAGCGTCAAGCTACAACCTGCAGCGTCGTACGCTCTTGAATCAGATTGTAGAAATCGTTGAATGTCTTGATGTTAGCAAAATCTGGAGCCTTCACAGTAAAGCCAAAATTCTGTTCCACCAAAACGACCATGTCCACCAAATCCAGGCTGTCCAAATCCAGAGTAGCCAGTAGCGGGGCATCAGGTGTAATCAGGCTTCCGTCCACCTCAAATTCCTCAATAAGAACTTCATTCACTTTATCGATCAACTCGCTTCTTGTCATAGTGTATCCTTCATTTGTTCCGTGGAACGGCAAAGATATATTATTTTTTAGAATTCAGTTTTCTTACCACCAGAGATGAGTTGGTTCCGCCAAACCCGAAGGAGTTGGACAGGAAACAATCAAAGCCCGACTGAATGGTCTGAGTGGGAATCCGCAACCGGGCAGAATCTTCATCGGGATGTTCAAAGTTGATATTGGGCGCAATAAAACCACGCTGCATCATCAGCACTGAGTATATAACCTCGCTGGCACCTGCCATCCACATCTCATGTCCGGTCATGGACTTGGTAGAAGCCACCCAGGGATTCACGGACCCAAAGACCTGATTGAGCGCCTTGGCTTCATTGGTATCTCCAACCGGAGTAGAAGTCGCATGGGCATTGACATATTCGATATCCCGGAGGTTAATCCCCGACGCCTTGACGGCCATCTCCAATGAACGTACGGGTCCCCAGACATTGGGCACCGATATGTGGTCTCCGTTGGATGAAAAACCGTATCCCAGAATCTCGGCCAGAATCGGGGCACCCCGCCGGACAGCCGATTCGTAACTCTCCACAATCACTGTTGCCGCGCCGCCACTGGGTACCAGACCATCCCGATCCCGGTCAAATGGCCTTGACGCACGGGCCGGCTCATCCTCCCGGATGGAGAAGGCACTGATCCCGTCAAAGCTACCCACAGCCGGCATATTGATTTCCTGAGCGCCTCCGCACACAACGATATCCTGAAGCCCGGAGCGAACCAGCAAGGAAGCCAGCCCGATGGTATGAGAGCCACTGGCACATGCGGCCGAAATGGTCAGGTTGATACCTTTGAGCTTAAAAATGACCGACAGATTCATGGTCACCGTAGAGGTCATGGACTGAAAAATGGCGCCAGAACCTACCAGAGTAGTGTCTTTCTTCTCTCTGATGACATCCACACTCGAAACCACCGCGTCGGCACTGCTGTCGTTCCCGTACATGATACCCACCTCATGATTCTCAAGGTAATCCGAATCAAGACGGGCCTGTTCCATAGCCTGACGGGTAGCAATGTAGGCATAGCTGGCCTCTTCGGAAAGACAGATGCGCTCCCGACGGTCCAGCACTCCCTTCAAATTGGGCTTCTCCACCGTTCCGGTCAGGGAGGATCGAAAACCGGCAGCCTTCCGGGCAGGATCGAAGATAACGCCCGAACGCCCCAGATACAGAGACTCCGCAACCTCATCAAGGGTTTTGCCAATACAGGAGTAAATCCCCATGCCCGTGATTACCACTCTCTTGTTCATCACTTATCAGGTATATAAACCACCATTAACGGATATCACTTCGCCGGTAATATAGGAAGCCTCCCGAGATGCCAGGAATCCCACAAGACCAGCGACTTCTTCAGGGGTTCCAAAACGGGCTGCCGGAATCTGAACTTTGAGTTCCTGCTCATTCAGGTCAGAAGTCATCTCGGTACGAATGTACCCGGGAGCCACCGCATTCACAGTGACGTTGCGACGGGCCACTTCCTGGGCCAGTGCCTTGGTTGCCGCAATGATCCCTCCCTTGGCAGCCGAGTAATTGGTCTGTCCCGGGAGGCCCCTGAGACCCGAAAGAGAAACCATATTGATGATTCTGCCATATTTCCGGGAGAGCATGTGCTGCAGTAAAGACTGAGTCACATAGTAAAACCCGTTGAGATGCGTTCCCAGTACATCGTCCCATTCCTGATCGGTCATCCAGAGCATCAGGTTGTCCTTGCGGAAGCCGGCATTATTGACTAGCACTTCGACCTGATCATCAGGATGGGCCGCCAGAAAGGACTCCACAAAGGCACGAACCTGCACTTTGTCGGAGACATCAAAGGCACAGAGTTCTCCCCCGCCACCGGCTTCCTGAATCAGCGACAGGGTCTGCTCAGCCTCCTCAGGCCGGCTCCGGTAATGAACCAGGACCCGATATCCCATGGAAGCCAGCTTCAGGCTGCATGCCCTCCCGATTCCACCGGAAGCTCCGGTAACCAATGCATATTTCATGTCAATCAATATTTTCTTCCACCGAACGCAGATAGTCCTGTACCCGCTTCATCTGTTCATACATCGGCTGATCCTGCACAAAGGCAGGAAAAAGGGCCCGGACATCTTCGTACACCTTACGCGTTGCAGGCGAAAGACGTTTGGAGGCCCCGAGACAATCCACAGCCTGGGCGATGCTCATCAGATGAATGGCCATCACCTGAAAGGAGTTCTCAATCACATTCCGGGTAATGAGCGCCGCATTGGTACCCATGCTCACAATGTCCTGATTGTCATTATTACAGGGGATACTGTGCACATACATGGGATGCGACAAAGTCTGACATTCCGCCGTAGTTGAGGTGGCTGTAAACTGTGCAGCCTGCATCCCGTAATTCAGACCCAGCACGCCCATGTTGACAAACGGTGGCAGAATCCCGTTGATACGGTCGTGACACAGGTAATTCAACTGACGCTCTGCCAGCATGGTCAGGCGGGTGATGGCAATCTTCAGTTTGTCCATTTCCAGAGAGACATAATCCCCATGGAAGTTACCGCCATGGTAAACATTCTCTGTCCAGGGATCCACGATGGGATTGTCGCAGGAGGAATTGGCCTCGTTAAGCAACACCTCGGTGCAACGAGCAAGAGTATCGTAAACCGGCCCAAGAATCTGCGGCACACAGCGCAAGGAATAGTAGGACTGAATCTTCTCTGTGAACACCGTCTCAGTGACATTCTTGCGATAGAGTTCTGTCTCGCGGCTCTTGATACAACTGCTCCCCAAAGCGAGATGTCGCATCATGGCAGCAACGCGTATTTGTCCCTGATGCCGTTTGGTTCCGTTGAGCTCCTCGGACATGAAATCATCGAAAGAGGAAGCGATCTCACTCATCATCAACGATGAGACCATGGACCAGTATAACAGCTTGCGGGCGTAGAACATATTCACCATCCCTATTCCGGTCATTACTGAAGTTCCGTTGGTAATGGAAAGACCCTCCCGAATATGAATATCAATAGGTTTGAGCCCCAGCTTTGCAAGGACCTCGGAAGCAGGCTGAAGCGTTCCCTGCCAAAACACCTCTCCCTCACCGATAAGGTTCAGTGCAATGTGCGAGAGTTGAACCAAATCGCCGCTGGCCCCGACACTGCCGTGTTCAAAGACCTGCGGAACCACTCCCTGGTTAAGAAATTCCGTAAGCAATTGAACAACATATGGGTGGATCCCGGAATAACCCTGCAGAAAGGTCCCGATACGGGCCAGCATTGCCGATCGGACATAGGGAGCAGCCAGCACTGTACCGGTCCCCGTACAATGACTGCGAATCAGATTGTACTGAAGTTCCCTGCGTTCGTCATCGCTCACCCGGTACTGTGCCATCGGGCCAAAACCGGTGTTGATTCCGTAAATAATCTTGTTCTGTCCAAAGCGGGTGAGGAACTCAAAGCTTTCCATCATCCGGGCGTGCACCTGGTCAGAAACCGAAACAGGGCAACCACGAAAAACTACATCATAAAAGTCTGATATAGAAATATTTTGTTGTAAAACGGGCATTGTATAGTAGGAAAAATTTGCGCCAAAGTTACATATTTTTCAGTACAATTGACCCCACAAAGGTTCCGGACATTCTTTCTATCTTTGCCCCTGACTCAGACCGCACCCCATGCGGGAATACTTATTGAGAAAGCTATGAGCCAAAAAATTGTTGTTTTCTGGTACTCTCAGAGTGGCCAGGCGCTGGACATTGCCCGGCAGGTGTGCAGGGATCTTTCCAGGGCGGAGGTTCAGGTGGTGTACAAAGAGATTTTGCCCCGGCCTGCCTATCCTTTTCCCTGGAGTTCGGAAGCATTTTTTGAGGTATTTCCGGAATCACGGCTGGGAATTCCCTGCGCCATTGAGCCCTTAAGCCTGGAGGACGTTCAGGATGTCAGCCTGGTGATTGTCGCCTGGCAGCCCTGGTACCTTTCCCCCTCCATTCCGATCCACGCATTCTTTCAATCGCCAGATGTTCAGACGTTTCTTAAAAACAGAAAGGTGCTGAGCATCACAGGTTCCCGAAATATGTGGGTTATGGCTATGGAGCAGATCCGCACCTATCTCAGGGAATGCGGAGCCTCCCTGGTGGGACAGATTGCGCTGAATGACCGGCATGCCAACCTGATTAGCGTAACCACCATTGTGCGCTGGCTGATTCATGGCAAAAAGCAAAAAACACGCTGGCTGCCTGCCGCAGGAGTTGCAGATGCTGACATTGAAGCGGCATCGGGATTCGGGATGCCCCTAATCCGGGCTCTGAGTTCCGGAAACTGGCACGCTCTGAATCATGAACTCAGAGAGCTCGGAGCCGCCACCTACAACCCGGCTCTGGCCTTTGTGGAACAAAACGGACACCGGATTTTTGGAGTCTGGGCCCGCGCTATCGCCCGGAAAGGGGCCACGGGAAGCCCCGGCCGCGCGCTGATGCTGACTGCATTCCGATATTATTTGTTTTCGGTCATTTACCTGGTTTCTCCTTTCGGAATATTGTTTTTTTGGCTTACTTTGCCCCTTCGTTTCAAAAAGGTACAAAAACACAGAGAGCGCGTTCTGGGATTGCCAGAGATTGATGATCAACCAAATTAACACATGGAACAAGCCGTTTACATCACCCGCATCGCCAAATTTCTCCCTAATGAGCCGGTTCAGAATGATGATATTGAACTTTTCCTGGGCTACGTGAACAACAAGCCGTCCATGACAAAGAACGTCATCTTGCGCAGCAACGGAATCACCCGACGCTACTATGCACTGGACAAGGACGGAAACATCACCCACACCAGTGTGCGGATGGCTGCGGAGGCGATTCGGGCTATGTTTGATGACTCCTTCCGTCTGGAAGACATTGACTTGCTCGCCTACGGTACCGCCAGTCCTGAAACAATTCTGCCTTCACCTGGGGTTATGCTGCACGGAGAGCTGAAAGGCAACCACTTTGAAACCGTGTCCTTCGCAGGCTCCTGCTGCGCCGGGGTTCATGCCCTGAAGTACGCATGGATGTCCGTCCGCTGCGGAGAATCCCAAAAAGCCGTCAGTGCAGCCTCCGAACGGCTCTCGGCCTGGATGCATGCCCGCTACTTCGAAAAAGAACTCGAGATTCGCAACGAACTGGAAAAGAACCCCTACCTGGCATTCGAGAAAGATTTTCTGCGCTGGATGCTCTCCGATGGTGCCGGTGCTATGTTACTCGAAAACAAACCGGGTCCAGGTTTGAACTTCCGTATTGATTTTATTGAGCTTTGTTCTTTTGCCAATGAGCTGGAAACCTGCATGTATGCTGGAGGAGAGAAAAACAGTGAAGGCGGAGTGGACGGATGGGCCTCCTTCCCGGAGTCCGAATGGTTAAGCCGCTCACTCTTCTCCCTGCGTCAGGATGCCCGGATGCTGAGCAAACATATCATCCAAAAAGGGAGCGAGTTTCTGCAGGAACTCATCGTGAAACATCAGCTCCACCCGGATCAGATCCAGTGGGTACTTCCACACCTGTCCTCCATGTTCTTCAAAAAGCCCATTCAGGATGCCTATGATGCCATCGGGTTTCACCTCCCTGAGGAACGCTGGTTCATGAACCTGCCTTCTGTGGGCAATGTGGCCACGGTATCCATATACCTGATGCTTGAAGAGCTCACCCGGTCCGGAAAAGTCCGCAAGGGAGACAAGATTCTCTGCGTCATTCCTGAGAGTGCCCGGTTCTCCTATGCATTCTGTCTGTTAGAGGCCTGCTAGCATGAAAATCGAAGATGTTCCCCAGGACGGGCAGATATTGGGAAAGGACGGAATTTCCGTCCGCGATGTCTGCTATGCACAGGACGAGTCCGGAAACTACACCCAGGTATTCAGCGTCGGATGGCAGCCCAAGAATGAGGCCCTGATGCAGGCATGGGACTTGGTGCTCGAAGAGGCCGAAGAGGCCCGTCAGGCGGCTCTGTCCGGCAAGGAAAGCCCCCTGCGGTATCATATGATGAAATGCTTGCTGGATGTTCCCATGTTGTCCAGCTACACCGGGCAAAGCAAGAAACAAATCAGGAAGCATTTTCAATCCGAAGCCTTCCTGAAACTGAGCCCCGACATTCTGGAAATATACGCGAAGGCTATGAAAATCACCGTCGCAGAATTATGCTCCGTGTGATCAATGGATAGGAAAGAAATCACCATACCGTTTGTACATAAGCCGGCAGCTCATTGCGAAACCGGGGTTGCGTCCAATATGCTTCAGTTTTACGGCATCCCGCTCAGCGAAGCCATGGTGTTCGGTCTGGGCTCCGGGTTGTTTTTTGCCCATCTGACCTTTATCCGCATGCACGGCATGGCCGTCACTTCCTTCCGGCCCTTGCCGGGAAGAATCTTCAACCGGGCAACAAAGCTCCTGGGCGTCAAACTGCACCGGGCCAAATTCCGGGACCCGGACAAAGCGATGGACACACTGGACGCCCTCATTGAGCAGGGTATTCCCACAGGCATGCTGGTGGGGGTGTTCTACCTCCCTTATTTTCCGCAGGAGTACCGCTTTCATTTCAATGCCCACAACATCACATGCATCGGCCGTAATGCCGAGGGCAAATACCTGATCAGTGACCCTGTTTCCACACGCATCGAAACGATTTCACGCGAGGAGTTACTCAAGGTTCGCTATGCGCTGGGCACCTACCCCCCAAAAGGCCGCATGTACTGGATTGCACAGCAACCCGAAAAGCCCGGTCTTGCCTTGCTTATCCGCAAGGCCATCCATCGCAACTGCCGGGATATGCTGGACATCCCCGCTCCCATCGTGGGGGTGAAAGGTATCCGCTTTCTGGCGCGCAGAATGAAGAAGTGGCCGAAAAGAATGGGGGAAAAGAAAGCCATTGCCAACCTGGTACAGGTAATCAGGATGCTCGAAGAAATCGGCACCGGAGGCGCTGGCTTTCGCTATATGTACGCCGCCTTTCTGCAGGAAGCTGCAACAGTTACAGGGGAAAGCAGGCTGAACGAATGCTCAGCAGCCATGACCGAAGCCGGAGATATGTGGCGGCATTTTGCCGTTGAAGGGGCGCGACTGTTCAAAAAAAGAGCAGGGGTTCCTCTTTCATTTGACGAACTCTCGCAATTGCTCCTGAATATCGCAGACAAAGAGGAAACAGTATTCCGCACTCTGAAAAAGATCATCAACATATGAACCAGAGCACAGCCATAGAGATTCGCGATCTGGTCAAGATCTACAGGGGTTCAGAAAAGGCAGCAGTTAACCATCTGTCCCTGATGATCCCTTGCGGAGAAATCTACGGTTTTCTGGGGCCCAACGGTGCCGGAAAATCCTCTACCCTGAACATCCTGTGCGGTCTGCGCAGGCAGACTTCGGGCACCATTCTTATCGAAGGACGTGACTTCAGGGAATACAGCAGAGAAATCCGGCAGAAAATCGGGATTGTTCCCCAGGATATTGCCCTCTACCCCACACTCACCGCCTACGAAAACCTGCTGCTCTTTGGAGGGGTATATGGTCTGCGGCGCAAGGAACTCGACAAAAGGATACGGGAACAATTGCACACTTTCGGGCTCACCTCCAGCAAGAACAAACAAATCCAGTATTTCTCGGGAGGCATGAAACGAAGAATCAACCTCATCGCCGGAATCCTTCATCATCCCTGCATTCTCTTCCTGGATGAACCCACCGTTGGAATTGACGTGCAATCCAAGCGGGTCATTCTGGACACACTCAAGGAGCTCAATGCCAGGGGCACGACAATGGTGTACACCTCCCACTCCATGGACGAAGCCCAGGAGATCTGCACCAGCCTGGCCATGATTGACGAGGGTACCGTGATCGAAACCGGGAGTCCGGCTTCGTTGCTCGAAAAGCACTCCGAATGCCGTAACCTGGAAGAAATCTACCTCAAACTCACCGGTAAAAGACTCAGAGACTGATGACATACAAACTGATCCGGCTCATCCACAAGGACCTGCTCTCGCTTATCCGCGACCGGGCAGGATTGCTGATGCTGTTCCTGATGCCTCTGACCCTGGTGCTGATTATGACCAACATTCAGGACAACACCTTCAATGTAGTCAGGGAATCGCGCATACCTGCCCTGCTGCTGAACCTGGATCAGGACAGTCTGGGCTGCGCCATCGAACGCGAATTGTATCGTTCCCAGACCTTTGATCTGCATCAATCCCTCGACGAAACACCGCTGACCCCCCAGACGCTCGAAGCGGCCGTAGCCCGGGGAGAGTACCTGCTGGGTATCATCATTCCACAAGGAGCTACCCACGCCATCCGCAAGAATGTGGCCCGTTATATCAACGGGGTATTCAGCGGGGCTCCGGTCAACAAGGAACCCGACTCGGTGAATATCCGAGTATTTCTGGACCCGACCACCAAGAGCTCTTTCCGCAGAGCCCTCGCCGGAGCCATGCATGAGTACTCCATGCAACTCGAAGCCGATTTTCTGTTCAAGGAAATCACCCGTGAAGTCAACAAAATTTCACCCATCCCGATTGACAACATCGAGTTGTCCCGGTCTCAGGTGAAAATCACAGAGCAATATGCTGCCCTGGATCAGGACAAATTACTCCCGAACAGCGTCCAGCACAACATTCCCGCCTGGGGGATATTCTCCATCTTCTTCATAGTGGTCTCTCTCTCCGGAAATCTGCTCAAGGAGCGCGAGGACGGATGTATGTCCCGCCTGATGGTTATGCCCTGCCCCTTTGCGCTGTACATCACCAGCAAGGTAGTGGTGTACACCGTGCTTTGTCTGACTCTTTCGTGCCTGATGCTGCTGATGGGCTTCTGGATATTTCCCCTCACCGGATTGCCCGCGCTAATGATGGGACACAGCATCTCCGGAATGCTTCTGATGTTCCTGACAGCCTCGCTGGCTGCAATAGGTTACGGAGTGGCCATCGCTACTTTCTCCACCAGTTACCAGCAAACCACCATCTTTGCCCCAATGTCGGTAGTGATTTTGGCCGCTATCGGTGGCATCTGGATTCCGGCTTTCACTATGCCCCCCCTGATGCAGCATCTGACCACCCTCTCCCCCATGAACTGGGGGCTGGAGGGCCTCTACGATATTTTTGTCCGCGACGGGAACTTCTTCTCAGTCCTGCCCGAGGCGCTCAGCCTGACTCTGTTTGCCATTCTGTGCTTTGGCGTTTCCGCGGTCTATCACCATCACAAAAAAAACACCTAATGCCATGGAGGAACAACAACTCATTGAGAAACTGAAACAACAGATCATCGATGCTTTATCGCTCGAAGACCTCACACCAGCGGACATTGATCCCGATGCCCCCTTGTTCGTCGAGGGTCTGGGGCTGGATTCCATCGATGCCCTTGAGCTCATACTGTTGCTCCAGAAGCACTATGGCATCAAGATTGAGGATCCCAAGGAGCGGCGCAATGTGCTTCAGTCCGTTCGAACCATGGCTGCGTTCATTATCAGTCATTCCCAAACTTCATGAGAGAGGTCTGGATCACGGGTGTGGGCATCATCGCCCCAGTGGGCAACCATCTCCCGGAGGTCCTGAGTTCCCTGCACCATTTGCGGGGGGGCATTATACCTTCCAACCTGATCAGCCCAGGCCTGTCGCATATTCCGGTAGCCCCGGTGCGGGCTTCGGACGAAGCCCTGACAAACCGGACCATTTCGGCCTCGGCAGAACCTGACGCCCCCGGAGGCTACGCACTCACCGACACCACACAAGTGCTTTCACGTACCACTCTGCTGGGGTTTGAGGCTGCCACCCAGGCTATTCGCCAGGCTGGCCTCAGTCAGGAAGCACTCTCGGAAATGCCGGTCGTGTCGGCTACAACGGTCAGCGGAATGAAGCTCGCAGAACAATTTCTGTTACAAGGAGAAATCAACGGACCGCTGGCCCATGTCGTTCCCGCGTTTGATTGCGGCGATACTGCAGAAGTGATCGCCCGGCACTACCGGATGTGCATGGCCACAACCATATCCACAGCCTGCTCCTCATCGGCCAACGCCATCCTTACCGGTGCCAGGTATATCCTTAACGGCCTGTACGACAGAGTTCTGGTCGGTGGCGCAGACTCCCTTTCGCGCTTCACCCTGCATGGGTTCAACGCTCTCGAACTTCTTTCTCCCACCGGATGCCGTCCCTTTGATGCCGAGCGAAACGGAGTCACCATCGGGGAAGGAAGCGCATTCCTGGTTCTCGAGTCCTCCCGCAAAGCAGATCGTTCCAAGGCTCTGGCCCGACTCTCGGGTTTTGCCAACTGCAATGAAGCGTTCCACTTCACCGCATCCTCTCCAGACGGAAGGGGAGCAGCAGCCACCATGACCGAAGCCCTGAATATGGCCGGATTGAGCCCCGGGGATATTGGCTATATCAACGCACATGGCACCGGAACCATCATCAACGATCTCTCCGAAGGAAGAGCCATCAGTTCTGTATTTGGAGTACACATTCCCCAGGTGAGCAGTACCAAGGGCTACACAGGACACACACTGGGAGCAGCAGGGGCCATCGAGGCAGTCATCTCCCTGCTGGCCTTGCAAGAACAATGCTCCTGGCCCAATCTGGGATGGTCAGAGCCTATGGAAGAACTCGGTTTCCATCCGGCCACCACATGCATGCAGCTTCCCCTGCGCCATGTAATGTCCAATTCTTTCGGATTTGGCGGGAACAATGTTTCCATCATATTTTCAGCACTTTAACTATGCCCGCATATCTTACCTCCCGATGCCTCATCTCTCCTCAGGAGACCTTCTGCCCGGAGTTTTTTCTCCACCCGGCACGGGAAACGCACGAGCCATTCTTAACATGTCTGGACCCCGAGTTCAAGGCATTCATTCCGCCCGTGCAACTTCGCAGGATGTCCCAGTTTCTCAAACGGGCCCTGGTGGCGGGAAATCGTTGCATAGAGCAGTCCGGCGAACGACCTGGTGCCATCGTAGTCGGAACCGGAAGAGCCTGTACCAGAGACCTGAATGTCTTTCTGCGCAGTGCCGTCGGGCATGACACCGACGGAGTATCCCCGATCAGTTTTATCAATTCCTCACACAACAATGTAGCAGCACAGCTTGCCCTGATACACGGGGTAACCGGGTACAACACCACCTATTGTCACCGGGGCTTCTCTCTGGAGAGCGCTTTGACCGATGCTATGATGCTGCTCAGCGAGGGCAAGGCCCGGAGTGTGCTCACCGGAGCCATGGATGAATACACCGAAAACAGTTTTCTCTGGGACAGTGCCTCAGGATTGTGGAAACAGGAAGGGATCAGCAGTCTGGATTTATTGCAGAGCCAGACCCCTGGCACCATCTGCGGGGAAGGCACTGCCTTTTTCATGTGGGAGGCAACACCCAGCCCCCGCGCACAGGCGGTACTCCGGCATGTGGCCACACGTCTGGGACAGCGGGAGGCTCAAGGGATACTTCTTCAGCAAGCCAGGGAACGTTCCGGACTGGACCTGGCTACCATCGACCTCGTTCTGGTCGGAGCCAACGGCGACTCCCGCACCGATGCTTCATACCAGGATATGATACGCAACCTGGAGCCCGGCACCCCTCATGTTGCCGGTTTCAAACATCTGTGTGGGGAGTACATGACCGCTACAGGATTTGCCCTGTGGCTCGCCGGTCACATTCTGGAACAACAGGTTGTCCCAGAGATTTGCAAACTGCAACAAGGAACTTCCAGAGAGATCAATAATGTAATGATATACAACCAATTCGGGACACAGGAACACTCCTTGATCTACCTCACCCGATCGTAATTCCCAGCTAGCTGCTCCCAATCCACACCCTTAGGGCCGGAAAGGCCCGACAATGCGCAACCTATCGCCTGAATCATCCACCTGGAGCAACTGCGGTTTACGCCCGTTGCGATCCACATGCAGGCACATCACGAGTGTTCCCTCAAATGTACGGAACAACATCCCGTGTCCGGCATTCTGTGGGTTCAGGGGTTCCTGTTCGTGAATCCAGGGCCCGCGAAGTTTACCGCTGGCAGAATAGGCTACGCCCTGGGCGTAGCGCTGGTCCCCCCAACTGGACCAGAGCATGCCCAGACGGCCTGTTTGGGTGCGAAACAAGAACGGACCATCGGTAACCTGTCCCGGCAGACTCAATCCGTAGGTCAGCTCTCCTATGGAAACCATCTCACGCGACCATGGTCCCTCGGAAGCTTTGAAAAGCGTAAAAGGGACTCCCTCAGGCCCGCTCAGATCAGCCTTCAGACGCACTGCATCCATCGTACCGTTGATGCATTGCAGCCACTCATGACAATAAACCATATAGGGGATACCATCTTCCACCCAAAGGGTTCCATCAAGGGTCGCCTGCGCGGCAGGAGTGTACTCATTGGGAAGCATCATGGTGTAGGGACCCTCCGCGTTGTCGGACACAAGGATATGCGAGGCTCTGCGGGGAATGTCATACCGTCCGGGAATACGCTCAATAATAACCGAAGCATTAGTAAAGGTGCCGAAAAAATAATACTTTCCCTGATACAGATGAAGCTCTGCGGCCCAAATCTGTGGACGACGTCACATCCACGACCCGGTATCCGGACGGGCGACCGTATACGGACCCTCCCACATCACCAAATCTTTGCTCTTCCATAGAGCTCCGCCAGTTCCAGTCATGTAGTAGGTGCGCGAACGGGGGTCGGCCAGGATATATGGGTCACTCATGCGCATCGAATCAAGGGGAACCGTGCGAACGGTACGGGCAAAACCCGAACGTGCTCCGCTTCCCATGGCAGCAGGCACACTCTGTGCCCTGAGAGACAAGCAGCCGACCCACAGAAAAAACAGCACGCCAAGGAAAGATAAAACAGATTTCATAAGCTCAATAATTGTAATAGACACAGACCGTTTTGGGTTCACAAATCTACAAAAAATCGCTAACTTTACTTTTCAAACCAGAGCGTATGGCCGCCTTTTCAGTGCTTCGGAAATTTCTGTTGTTCTTCTGCCTCCTGTGCCTGAGTCTTCCTGCCTTAGCGCAAACCTTGCAGGATGAGTTGCTGAAAGTGCGCGAGGCTCTGGAAACGGCCTCCACAGCCGACGAACAGAAAGCACTGGAAGACTATCTGCGCATCCTGGAAATATATGTATCCAGAGAGCCCGCCCGGACCACCCGCCCCGACTCCCGGCTGAGTGATGCTATCACCAACCGGAACCTTGCTGCATTCATGCAAGCCATGAGGGAACAGGCGGAACCCAATGCCGGACACTTGATGCAGATAGTTAAGGAATATGCCTCCATGACTCCTGACTCATCACTACCAGCTATCCAGGCTCAGAGAGCGACGCTTCTGGAGATGGCCGATGTCCTTTTTAAAAGCGAA
>DFUR01000081.1 GCA_002380425.1 Bacteroidales bacterium UBA4181 | reverse complement strand
ATCTCTATTTTTGTGCCACATATTCTGAGCATGTCTGAGTTTTTTCTTCGGTGGGTGGAGCTGATTTCCGGCAACAGGGTTCTTCGTCTGGCGGACATGTTGATTGTCTTGGCCCAGTTGATGCTACTTGCCGGTATGGGTTTTATCTTGTTCCTTTTTGCGCTCTGGTGTGCAACACCACCTTCTGCTGCGAAGGTGATGGATGAATCTGCCTTCTGGATGTTTTTCTCCCTCCCCGCCTTGGCAGGTCAGGATTATTCCTTTATGGCTGAACATACCGGCAGGTGGGTCGGGTGGGAACTGGTACTTCGTCCTATGCTTCACCTTTGTTCCTATGTGGCCCTTTTGATGCTTTTGCGACAGTTCATTCGTAACTCCCGTCGTTGTGAGTCCTATTTCAGGGACAATGCAGTTTTGTTCCGATTGATGTTTTACTGGAGTCTGCCCCCGCTGGTTGCTTCGTTTGTTCCCTCCTTCATCCCGGTAGCGGAGGTAGATTTTGAAATGCTCGGGTTGTTTCGGTTTTCCGTGCATTGCCCTTTGGTATATTTGTTGCTGTCTCTTCTATGTCTGATTTTCAGTGAGGTATTTCGAGAGGGGGAGCGGTTAAAGGCGGAATCAGATTACACGATCTAACATGGCGATTAAGATTCATTTGGATGTTGTTATGGCAGAGAGAAAAATTTCCTTGAACGAGTTGGCTTCAAAGGTTGACATCACTCTGGCCAACCTGTCCGTGTTAAAAAATAACAAAGCTAAAGCAGTGCGTTTTTCTACACTCGATGCTCTGTGCAGGGTGTTGGAATGTCAGCCGGGGGATATTATTAAGTACCAAAAGGAGGAGGTTCCCTCCTGAGAAGAGCCTATGTTCGAGGCCCGATGCCCAAACATTTATTTTGTTCATGCATGGCAACAGAATAAACTGAGTATCTTTGGGGTCGGGTTCTCGAACATATTTTATATTCTTTAACATGGGTTTTTTTGGTTGGTTTTCTCAGGATAAAAAGGAGTCCCTTGATAAGGGGATGGAGAAAACGAAAGAGAGTTTCTTTAAAAAACTCTCCCGTGCTGTTGTGGGAAAATCAAAGGTAGATGATGAAGTCCTGGATAATCTCGAAGAAGTCCTGGTGACTTCGGATGTAGGTGTGGAAACCACCCTACGGATTATTCAGAAAATTCAGGAACGGGTGGAACGCGACAAGGTGCTGGGAACTGAAGAACTCAACCAGATTCTCAGACAGGAGATTGCTTCGCTGCTTCAGGAAAACCATACCGGTGATTTGGGTGACTTTGCCTCGGTAGTCACGGCCAAACCTTATGTTATCATGGTAGTTGGTGTGAACGGGGTTGGCAAGACAACGACCATTGGCAAGCTGGCTTATCAGTTTCGTAAGGCAGGTCTGAAAGTGGTGCTGGGCGCAGCCGACACTTTCAGAGCTGCGGCAGTGGAACAACTTGTTGCCTGGGCAGGACGTGCTGAGGTGGATATTGTGAAGCAGCAAATGGGAGCCGATCCGGCATCGGTGGCTTTTGATACTGTTAACTCTGCCGTCGCATCGGGTGCTGATGTCGTGATCATTGATACAGCAGGCAGGCTGCACAACAAAATAAACCTGATGAACGAACTCACCAAGATTCGTAAGGTGATGCAGAAGGTGCTTCCCGATGCGCCTCACGAGGTGTTGCTGGTTTTGGATGGTTCCACAGGACAGAATGCCTTTGAACAAGCCCGTCAGTTCACTCGTGCCACCGAAGTGTCTGCTCTGGCTCTGACCAAACTGGACGGAACGGCCAAGGGAGGAGTGGTTCTGGGGATATCCGATCAGTTCAGAATCCCCGTTAAGTATATTGGCATCGGCGAAAAAATTGAAGATCTTCAGATATTTAACAAACAGGCATTCGTAGATTCCCTGTTTTCATAGTGGTTGTTCAGGCATTTCCCGGGTGTCTGGGCTTTGTGATCAAACCCTGAACCGTTTCCCTTGCCAGGTGTCGTGAAGTTCCAGGCGTTGTTCCAGCATTTTCCAAAGTTCAAAATTGCGGATCAGTCCCCATCCGGGGCCCGCCAGAAACCAGGGTGGTACTTCGTTGGCAAATCGTTCAACGATAAAGGCCGGGTTGAGGCGTTCCAGGTACCTGACCATGAAGTCCAGGTATTCTTCCAATCCAAACAATTCAAAATGTTCCGGATGTGCCTGGTATTCCATCGCAAACGGGGTGTGCGTGGTAATCTGTAGCTGGTGAAATTTGATGCTGTGCAGCGGGAGGCTATTGATGATATCCACAGAGTCCATCATCTCCTGGCGGGTTTCTCCGGGAAGCCCGAATATCAGGTGGGCCCCCGTCATGATTCCTCTCCCTGCAGTTTGGCGGATGGCAGCTTCTGCCTGGGCAAAAGTGTGCCCCCGGTTGATGCGCAGCAGGGTGGCATCGTTGCAACTTTCAATCCCGTATTCAATGGTAAGATAACAACGTTTTGCAAGGGATTCGAAATAGTCAAGTTTATCCTCATCAACACAGTCCGGCCGAGTGCCAATGACCAACCCGGTGACTCCGGGTACCGACAGGGCCTGGTCGTAAATCTCCCTGAGTTTTTCGAGTGGGGCATGGGTGTTGGAATAGGCCTGAAAATAGGCCAGGTATCTGGAGGCCTTCCGGTACCGGACCGTATGAAATTCAATACCCTCTTCCAGTTGCTGGCGAACGGGCTTGGTGCTTTGACAGTAGGAAGGATTGAAGGCATCGTTGTTGCAGTAGGCACAGCCTCCTGTCCCTACGGTGCCGTCCCTGTTGGGACAGGAAAAACCTGCATCAATGGTGAGCTTTTGTACCCGTTCCCCGTAATGTTTTCTGAAGAATTCCGCATAGGAGTTGAATCTTCGGGAGTGTCCCCAGGGATAGGTATGTTGCTTATCGTCCATCGCGGAGCATACGGGCAAGTTTGTGCTGAATATGGGTGTTGTCCATGATTCCCGAGAACTGTTCCGAGCCTGGCCCGTAAGCAAATACCGGGACCATGGTTCCGGTGTGATTGGTTGATGCAAACAACGCCGAGATCTGTCCGGTTGAGGAGTTTCCGGATTTCAGTGCCAGCCCTCCGGTTTCATGGTCCGCTGTGACCACCACCAGAGTGCCGGGATTGGCCTTGGCAAAAGCCAGCACAACCCCGATGGCATCGTCAAAATCAATCATTTCGTGAAAAATATCGGGACTCTCGTTGGTGTGGCCTTCAAAGTCTATCTGAGAACCTTCAATCATCATAAAAAAACCCCGGGGGGAGGGTGCCAGCAGACGTAGGGCTGCATCAACGGAGCGGGGAAGCATATCCTTTCGCTCCGCAAC
>DFUR01000104.1 GCA_002380425.1 Bacteroidales bacterium UBA4181 | reverse complement strand
GAACAATGGTGCATGTTTTATGAGGGAGAGGGAGACCTCGATGATTTGGATGGAGATGGAGGCGATGGAGGCGATGATGGAGGTTACGAGGGGGGCGGTGATGGACATATTCCATCTTGGACGCCTCAAGGTGTTGCTCCTTATGCGTCAAGTATTTTTAATACAACTCTGACCAAAACACAGTGGGAGAAGTTAGAAAGCCTTGTTTTTGATATGAAAAAGTCTCCTTTGGGAAATACTCTGTATAACGCATTGAGTGCGCGCGTAGCCACCAGTGGGACAAAATTTGACTTTTCTTTTGGATCAGAGAACAGATTTTATTATGAAAGCAATTCCATTAGTCTGAAGGAAAATGCCATTTCTTCTTCTTTGTTTGAAGAATCGTTCCATCTTTATCAAAAGCTCAACAGCAATTATACCCTTTCAGAATGGGAAGCATCGCTCCTCAATAAAGAAATTGAGGCAAAGTATGCCGTATACATCTCCGATACTACACATTCTGGCTATGGTCCCGAATTTAAAATCGCTGATTATACCAAAGGCGGAGGCCGTTTTGACATTGCACTTATTAATGGGTTTATTGACCATCAAGGAGTTATGTTGCCCAACGAACATCAGGAAGTCTTTGGAGACTTTATGACATTGAATGTTGTGCCACAAATGAGAAAAGCTAAATATGAGTTGCCCAAATACCAGTTTAACGGCAATATACTTCCGACTGACAATTTTACGAATCTACATACCCTACTTAATTCTCAGAATCCATGAAAAGAGCCTTAATTCTTTCTTCGATCTTCTGCTTCCTGTTTTTTATTTCGGAAGTGGCAGCGCAAACGTTTTACTATAATGCGCCTGCGATTTTCGCCCAAAGTGGATATACATACCAGTGCGATCACATACCCGGAGGTTTTGTTCGTCTTTATAATCAGGCAAATGTTTTTATTAGTGACGATGAATTGTATAAAAACGGCGACTCTCTGAGTATGGAGACTAAACGTTTGCGGTTTGACGGAGAACTGCCCGTTGTTAACGAAGAGAATTATAGAGCATCCCTTACCAAGTGTCTGGAAATTGTTGTCGATGTGCTGACTCCCAACCAAATTGTCCATGGTCCTGGGCAGCTTCTTATGGTTATGGTTACAGTTAATACCTCTACCGGAAAGGTGATGGAAGTGGAATTTCTGTTTAGTAAATCTCGGACTTTTGCCACCGTTCCGGTTAGTCAATATCGTGAGATTGAACAGCGCATCAAAGCCGACTCGACAATCTTGTTTTCCATCTCCGATTTTGGGAAACAACTTAACCGAATCAAACTTTTTGCGACCTACGAACCACAGTGATGCCAGAGTTTCACGAAACAGCCATGAGAAGAGGTTCTTGTCAGGGTTGACTGGTTAAGATTCATTTGAGTAAAAGTGATCATTGAAGCGGTTCTGGAATGGCTCCTCAGGGAGTGTGTTTTTTGGTTTTCTCCATGGGTGTTCGGGGCGTTCTTCGGTATTTGACGGGGCTTGATGAGAGGCATTTCATAACAGGTGCCGTTGCGGGGTTGCTGTGGTGTGCAGTTCCTTTTTTCTATGGAGCCCGAGGGTCGTCGCAGTACGCTGTGGTTTTTGTGGTGCTGCTTTGTGTTGCCACGCTCCTGCTGTTTCGGCTGTTTTCCCTGCGTGCTGTGCGCGTTACGCTAACCGATGCCCTTGTAGGTGTATATATTCTTTACGGGCTGTTCAGCGTTGTTTTTGTCCGTGACATCCCGGCCGATCCTGTGTGGTTATGGGAGTGGGTTGGACTGTTGCTGTTGTACGTCCTGGTCCGGAATTTTTCCCCGAAGAGCAGACAAACATTGCTCCTGTTCGTTGTGGTGTCCGGGGTACTGCAGGCCGCTGTGGGCCTGTCACAACTGTGGGGCATGATTCCGCCCAAACATCCTGTTTTTGAACTTACCGGCTGCTTTCTGAACCCGGGTCCCTTAGGTGGTTATCTGGCTGTTTGCATTATTGTGGCTGTTTGCCTGTGTATCGAGGAGGCAAAAAGAAGAGGTATCGTCTTTTGGTGGCTTTCTGTGGCTGTGCTATTGATGGGCTATGTGTGTTTCCGTTCAGATTCTCGTGCGGCATGGCTGTCGGTAGGTGTTGCCCTCCTCTGGGTGGTAATGAGGATGTTCACCCGTCAGTCTATACTTCTCACTCCCCGGCACCGTTTCTGCCCCCGCAGGGTTTATGTCAGCGTGTGTATGGGTGTGTTGGTGCTGTTGTCTGCTGTTCTGCTGTATGGATACCGCAGGGACTCTGCCCACGCCCGGATGTTTATTTGGAAAGTAAGCACCACAATGATTGCCGAAAGTCCTCTGTTGGGGAACGGAGCTGGGAGTTATCCCTCTGGGTATATGCTCGCTCAGAGGGACTATATTGAGCACCATCCCAACTCTTCTTATGGAGTTTCGGCCGACAACAATTTTGTGGCATACAATGAATTTATTCATGTGCTGTGCGATCAGGGCGTTCTGGGACTGGTACTGCTTTTGGCTGTGTTCCTGTCTGCTCTGGGCTCTGCCTCAGCGGATGGCCGCGAGGATATCCCTGCAAAATGCGCTCTTGTAGCTCTACTGGTGTTCTGCTGCTTTTCCTACCCTGCTTCTGTATTGCCTCTGAAAATGTTCTTCCCCCTATATTTGGGTATGTTGCCCGGCAGGGAACTATGGAAGAGGACTTTACGAGTCAAGCCCCTGGGGTCAATTCTGTCTGTACTGCTCTTTGGGCTCCTTATCTGCTGCGTGATGCAGTATGGGAGATTTCACCGGGCCTACAGTACCCTTCGTGGAATGCTTGAGGGTGAGCCCGAGGCCATTACTCAGGGCATAGAAGACTTCCCCCGGTTTCGGTACGACACGGAGTATGTGTTGAATCATGCACAGATTCTGTTTATGCATCATTACTACCCACAAAGCCTGAATCCACTGCGAGAGGCAGCAGCACTCTGCCCATCCTCCACGGTGTACTGCCGTCTGGGAGAAGCCCTGCATCGGACAGGGCACTACGCAGAAGCGGAAAGGGTATATAAGCAGGCTGCGTTGATGACCCCGGGGTTTATCACCCCTCCATACAGACTGTTTCGGTTGTATATGGAGACCGGAGACACCACAAAAGCAGACAGCATGGCCGTCTTGATCCAAAATAAAACGCTCAAGGTTGAGAATGCCCGAACAATGAGATTGCGGACGGAGGTGCATGACCTCAAATCTACCCTTAAAAGCGAATGACATTCTTCCTTAACATATCTGATGTTTCTGAACACTTATGGGTTTTGTCATCCAGATTTTCCTGAGATATTAGATGTTCGTCATTTGTCGTCAACGGATATCCCTGCAGACTCATTAAATTAATGCTAAAGGTATGTAAAATTTTCACTAATAGACTTTTAGGAAATTCCTAAAGAGGTGAAACAACTGTCGGATTTTCTGCAAAATTGTTCGTTCTCTATAGGAATTCATTAGTGTCCCGTTAAAA
>DFUR01000072.1 GCA_002380425.1 Bacteroidales bacterium UBA4181 | reverse complement strand
ACCGGGAATTGTGAGGCGCAGATTCCGACCGTAATGACGGGAACTGTTCGAGGATGTTAGACGCCCGCAGGGCGGCTAAAAAGACGAGTTTCCCGTCATAGGGAGGAAGCAAGCCGAACCCGGTCCGTAGCCCTGTCGGAACACACCCGCCTTGCGAGGCCCCTGTTGAAGACCTCGCTGTGCCCTGCAACAGATAGGGGGGTTACTTCTCGGCGCTGATGTAGGAAGACGCCTGATCGGCAGGCCCGCTGACGTATTTGGGATAACAAGGATAGGAACAAAGCAGATACCCCGCACCCTCCTGACTCTGGCGGATAGCCCCCCGGTCCCCGATGACCAGCGTTTTGGCCGGAGCCTGGTTCTTCTCCACCCAATTCATCAACAACTCCATATTGTCATTCCCATTGGGTGATGGGATATTGCGCGCCTCTGCAGGCTTGCCTTCACCGTTCACCTTGTACGCCCTTCCGGACAATCCATGACCTCCCTGAGGAACCACATACAAACGGGCAAACTTATCCACAGTTTTTCGACCCATCTTGTCGAGCAGGGACTGATAATAATCCAACTGCGCACCAGGGGAGGCAATATTGTCCATCGTGCCGATGGTGACAATCATTTTCCCGCCATTCTTATAGAAGGCCGAAAGATCAGGGTCCGTGGAATCGAGCCACTCTGAAATCTCCTCGCGACGGGCATTCCACACTCCTCCTTCCACATAGTCGAGGGGATTTGCCTTGAGATCCCGCATGAGGAAGCCCGTTACACCCACAGTGCCCAACGAACCGTGCACCCGGGCATTCTCGGGCGCACCCTCCTGGCCCTTATAACGTTGCCCGTCAATCATCCCAAAACCATCGGGTTCCACCGTAGGCAGCCACATTCCAAAGCCCTTGACGCCATGCGCCAGAGGTGTGGCAAAAGCGTAGGTGCTATAGACAAACTCCATGGTCTTGATCTGCTCGTCGGTCAGTTTGGCCTTCTCGGAATTGTCGTTTGGATCAGGGTCAACATTGTTTGGAGCACGGAGGGCAGCCCAAGGATCCTTGGGCCCCACGCCGTCATGCACATTGAAAATTGCCCGGGAGGCCATATAATTATTTACAATCCCATCGGAAAGGCCATCGAGCGCATCACATTGCCGGAGGAATTCAGCCCTGACTGCATTCGTCTTGGCGGGAGTCACCCAATTCTTCAGCGGTTTCTCCTGAATACGGATCAACTCGGGAGCGAGCATCAAGCTCGAAAAATTCAGAATAGGCACATTGGCTATGATGCCGTTGTAGTCTTTGGGATAGCGCTGGGCCACGGTAAGTGCCTCGCGTCCTCCGTGGGAGGACCCGACATAGTAGTTGAATGCAGGACGTTTCCCGTAGATGCGTTCCATAATCACCACTGCGGCATCGTGGGTTTTCTTCATTTGCATGTAGCCCATATTCCGGATGGCCTCATCATTCAAAGCCCAGGCATCGCCCCCGGCAGGGCCGGAAGCCAGAGCACCCCCTTGTCCTCCTCCAGGACCCATCCCGGCCTGATGTCCTGAGTCACTGCCATAAAGGGCAAAACCCTTAGCGAGCAGCGGATTATTGCCTTCACGAACCGTGATGGAACCGTTCATGCCTCCACCGCCAGCCTGCATAGACCGCTGAGACCAAAGTGCCGGCAAAAGGACTCTGAAGTTAATCGGCCATCCCTGCGGATCCACCGGCAGGATGGAACCATCAACCACGACATAAGCCGGAGCCGATGCTGTAGCCTCCACCCACTTGGGTGCATTGAGTTTCACGGAACCGACAGGTTCCCCAATGGAAGTTGCGGCAATCGAAGTCCCTATTTTGGCCATATCGGCCTGAGTGATGGTGATTTCCTGAAGTGCCTGGCCCTGAGCAAAAGACTCACAGCCTATCAGAAATACAAAAGCAAGAAATAATAAAACTGTCTTTTTCATTGGAAGTTCATGAACGGATTTGATACTCGGTTTTCATCGGCAATAAACAGATTCGGTTGATACATCATTTAAACAGAAGCTGCGCCATTTGATACAGGCTGCGGCGCCAGGTAAGGAATTCATGTGCTGTTCCTTCGGAAACGTAGGACACCGCATTGATGCCGGCTCCCTTGAGTTCCTCAGCAGCACTCTTAACCCCCGCTGCATTTTCTTTGCTGCCACAACTAAGGAAGATAAGCTTCACTTTGGCTTTATCTTTGATTTCAGCAGAGCTGTAGGTTCCTCCGCTCAGCAGGCCGTAGTGCGAGAAAACCTCCGGCTTGTTGAGGGTGATTGATTTGGTTTCCATGCCGCCCATGGACAAACCAGCCATAGCACGATGAGCCTGATCGGCTATCGTATTGAAATTCGCATCAACGTACGGAATCAACTCATCCACCAGAACCGTTTGAAAGGCATTGATACTGAAATTACGCATGCCGCCCATACGAACGTCATTGGTCATCCCGTAGGTCATCACAATAATAAACGGTTGAATTTTACCTGCAGCAATCAGATTGTCCATAATCAGATGGGCACAGCCCTGATTGCTCCAGGCGGTCTCGTCCTCTCCCCAGCCATGTTGCAGATACAAAACCGGATAGCGTTTGTTTTTGTTCTTTCCGTATGTAGGAGGGGTGTACACAAAGGCCCTGCGCGATGTTTTCGTACTTGGAGAGGGGAACAAAATCTGCTGCACATTACCATGGGGAACATCCTTCAACGCGTAGAAATCCTGATCGTGCGCCGGAATCTCAATCCCACTCTCCCACCGGGTGGAACCATAATAATTTAAGGCACCGGGATCGTTAAACACTCCGCCGTCAACCGTCAGATGATAGTAATGGAATCCCTCATCCATAGGGCCTTCTGTCGTACCCGTCCAAACCCCGTCAGCACCCTTGGTAAGTTTGGTACCACCCCTGCCTCCGAGTCCGAGACTTACCACGACACTTTGCGCCTGAGGAGCCTCCACCCGGAAACGGGCATAGCCCTGCGAGTTTACCATGGGATATTCCTTCCCCGGCTGGTTAAGCGTTGAGGGTTTAAAATCTTCCTTTACCTCCGCAGGCGCGGTTTGCGCCATACACCATACCAATGGCAAACCTGTCAAAACCAACAAACTGAAAATAAAACGTCTCATAATGCATCATATTAATTAAGTGATTATTTAAAAGAAATCCAATCTATCTCTACCGGTGACCCATCCCCGAGTGTTACCAACAGGTGATGAATTCCGGTGTTGTTGCCGGAAACACGAGATTCCACCGTCCTCCATTCCGTTCCTTTGGGGACGGACACATCAGCAATGACGGGACCGGAAACACCATCCAAACTCAGACGCAAAGTTCCCCCTGACGGGGATAAAGCCCGAACCTGTACCGTTTTGAGGTTTTTGCTGCCAAAATCAACGGTATTGTACTGTGCCCAGGCGTCCTTTCGCTGCAGTACAGTCTTCCATCCTTTGAATGTATTGAGGGAATCCAGGAAGGCGATGGAAGCTCCCGCAGGGCTCAGATGACTGTACCGGTCAAGCTCTATGGTTTTCGAGGCCGGGGTCACGCCCACTCCGCGCCGGGTAGGGATGACCTTCCGGATGGTCCCGTCGGCATTGAAGGACAAACTGTCCACACAGATGGAGCGGTTCTTGTCAAACTTGGGAGACAACTCATTCTGATGGTAGAACAAAAACCACTGCCCGTTCACTTCGAGAAGCGAATGGTGGTTGGTCCAGCAGTTCAGTGGCGACTCATCCATGATGACTCCGGCAAATTTAAACGGCCCCAGAGGATTGTCCCCGATGGCGTATTCCAGACGCTCAATCTTATTCTGCACGTGCGGATAGGTCATGTAATAGATGCCGTTGCGCTCAAATACAAACGGGCCCTCGATCAAACCCACCTTGGGCAAATCGGCCATCACCTGCACTTCGGAGTCCAGTTCCAGCATATTCGCCTTCAGTTTTGCCCCAAAGATGCTGCCCTGCGACCAGTACAGATAGGCCTGGCCGTCCTTGTCCAGCAACACATTGGGGTCAATCCCGCGCACGTTGGCAATCGGCGCGGGTTGCGGGGTGTAGGGGCCTTCGGGTTTGTCGGCAATGGCCACCCCAACGGCATATCCGCGGGCATAGCTTGCTTTTGCTGTTGCCGGGAAGTAGAAATAATATTTTCCGTTGCGAAAAAAACAATCGGGAGCCCACATACTGTAGGTGGTGGTATCCACCCACGGCACATTCTTCTGGGTGACGATGACCCCGTGATCGGTCCAATCCGTGAGGTTCGCCGATGAGAACACGTGGTAATCCTCCATACAGAACCAGTTGGGACGTCCCTGTCCGGGACGGGCCACGATGTCGTGCGAGGGAAAAACATACACCCTCCCGTTAAACAGCCTGGCCGTAGGGTCGGCAGAGAATTGATCGCGGACGATGGGATTCTGAGCCGAGGCGTATCCTGCGGTCATCAGGAGCGATGTACTGAACAATAACCAGAATAAGGAATTTTTCGTCATAATGAGTGATATTTATTGTACTCTGAACCAGTCGAAATCTACGAATCCCCCAACCTCTTTGGTGGCGAAGTTGAATAATCCAAAGCGATAGCCCATAAAGTGAGGCATCGAATATTCCATCTTTAGCGGTGACCCAATTCGGGTCCAGACGGCTCCGTCGAGGCTATAGTAGAAATATCCCGTGTCTTTACGCTGGTTAAAATCACACTCCGCTTTTAAAAATACAACATTCTTCGAAAGGGGAAACCGCTCTGCTTCAATGGCTTTTCCCGATTCGGCATGCACCATCACGATGGATTTCCGGCCATTTTCAACTTTTACCCCAACCAGTCCATATTTTTTCTGCAACAAAGAAAGCCCGGCAAAATCTCCCTCCTTCATATTGGAGACATCCATCGCGGCCGAGCCGGAGCTTTCGGGGCCAAAAGTGCGTTGGGTGAGGGTGTTTCGGGCGGAAAGGAAGTCACCATCAATCCGCCCAGTCATCAGACGCAAATAGCCTTTGCGCGCACTCACGGACCAGAGTGTATTGTCGGGGTTGTGATTCCATTGCCACACCATACCCAATGGGGCGTCATTCTTGCGGCGCGAAAATTCATCAGAAGCAACAATTCCGGGCATCAATCCTCCGCTGGCTTTGAGGTCCAGAGTATCGGGCACCTTACCATCGATCCCGATCACGGGCCAACCATCCTCCCAACGAACGGGCACAAGATATGGAATCCGCCCCACGGAGCCATAATCCCGGAACAAATAGGCAAACCATCTCCCATCAGGAGTGTCAATCAGCCCTCCTTGCGCCACCCCCTTATCCTGCAAGGCCACCCTCCCTTCGTAGGGCCCCGTGATTTTGTCAGCGCGATGAACGACCACGGTCCGCATACCCCCCCGGGGCCAGGTGATGTCGAATAGGTAATACTTCCCGTTGACTTTAAAGAGTTGCGAACCCTCGGCACCCAGATTGATATTGTTCCCTGCCGGGGCACTGGCGTTCTCAATCAGCACCCTTTCTGTCCCTTCCTTTAAGCCCGTAAGGTCCTCCTTCATTTCGGCGATCATCAGTCGCCCATTTCCCCATATAACATAGGTGTGTCCGTCATCATCAAAGAAAAGGGAATGGTCGTGCAACGATGGCTTGAAAGAAAGGGATGTCCAGGGGCCCTTTTCGGGATCCTTGGTGGTATAGAGATACGTTTTCCCGGTTGTTCCTGAGAATGTGGAGACGTAGAAGGTACCGTTGTGGTAGCGGATGCAGCTGGCCCAGGAACCTCTTCCATAGTCATTCTTTGCCCGCTCCAGATTGAGTTCGTTGGTATTGGCCAGCGTATCGTAGGCATAACCTACAATTGCCCAATTAGTAAGATCGTTAGACTTCATGATGGGCACACCAGGACTCATGTGCATCGTTGTGCTGCTCATATAGTAGGTATTGCCCACCCGAACCATGGACATATCAGGCACATCAGCAAAAATGACAGGATTTTGCGCCTGAGGCACCTGCGCCACCAACACACAGTGTGAGAAGGAAACAGCAAGTAATGTGAGCATCAAATCCGCAACTTTCATGCGTCAGTTCAATATGTCGGTTTCTGCATCGTCATAAACCATCTCTATAGGGTCAGAGTGCCACCCCGGTCCGGGTCTGAACAATCTTGACGATGCTCCCATCCGGATTGTAAAACATTCTGTCGATGCAGATGGAACGCCGGTAACTTCCGCCAGTGGGCAGAGAGCCATCGTGATAGAAAAAGTACGGGGTTCCCTTGTATTCGACAATCCCGGGATGGGTGGTAAAACTATTCTGAACATTATCCTGAATGATCCCGCGGTATGTCCAGGGCCCCGCAATGTTTTCTGCCGTGCAGTACTCAATCATTTCAGGTTTGGTGCCGGCTCCTGCATAAACCAGATAATACAGTCCATTGCGTTTGTACACCCAGGGGCCTTCAATATAATGCTCCGGTTTGAAGGTGATGATCGGCCCGTCGAGTTCAACCATATTGTTTTTCAACCGGGCATACTTGCAGCTTCCGTTTCCCCAAAATACATAGGCCTGACCGTCATCGTCCACGAATACGGTGGGGTCAATGTCATCCCAGGAATGCTTCATATCAGTCGTCATTTCATTGGTAACAAGGGCTTTTCCTATAGCATCCCTAAAGGGGCCCGTAGGGCGGTCTGATACCGCTACCCCAATGGCAGCCCCACCCTTACTGTTCGCGTCACTTTTGTGAAAAGTGGATACAAACCAATAAAACTTACCATTGTGGTAAATACACTGCGCTGCATACGCATCACCGGTAGCCCATGAAAAGGTCGCGGGCGACAAACAGGCACCGTAATCCTTCCAATGGACCAGATCGGTAGAGGAAAAAATATGCCAGTCGGGCATTTTGTAATTGGTGGCGGTCACCGAGGCCGTATCATGACCGGTGTATAAAAACACGGTATCGTGATAAACAAGCGGAGCTGGATCGGCGGTAAACAATGTGGTAATGACAGGATTCGCTCCTGCAACAACACCCATGGACAGGAAAACCGACAAAACAAACAGGATGATTCTCATTTCGCAGTAGTATTCATAAAATGACCGCCCCCCTTGGCTCCCGTGAATCAGTTTGGTCGCGACACACGAAGGTCAGGATAGACAGTGACTTATTCTGCAATGTTAGGACATTTCGCCCCCCCACACTCCTACTTTTGAATCAGATGCTTTAGATTTTGAATCCCTTGTCCGGGTTTTGTATATTTGTGTTTTAAACATCCGGAACCGGTTATGGACAACACGATTGCTATTGGCACGATTCAGCTTGCCGCTCAGGAGGATCCAGCCCTGAACATGGCTCGGACGCAGGAAGCCATCCGCAGAGCCGCCGCACAGGGGGCGCAGATCATCTGCCTTCAGGAGTTGTTTCGTTCCCTGTACTTCTGTCATACGGAGGATCACAGTCAGTTTGCATTGGCAGAACCGGTGCCCGGGCCGTCCGTGCACCAACTGGGAGCCCTCGCTGCAGAGCTGGAGGTGGTCATTATCGCTTCGCTTTTTGAACAGAGGGCCCCGGGGTTATACCACAACACCACTGTGGTACTGGATGCAGACGGAAGCTACCTGGGTTGTTACCGAAAGAGTCATATCCCGGATGATCCGGGATTTTACGAAAAGTTCTATTTTGCCCCTGGGGACACCGGGTACCAGGTGTTCCACACCCGATATGCCCCGATAGGTGTGCTCATCTGCTGGGACCAGTGGTTTCCCGAGGCAGCCCGCATCACCTCACTGATGGGAGCTCAAATCTTGTTCTACCCCACCGCCATCGGTTGGGACACAAAGGAGGAGAACCCGCAGATGAATCAGGAACAATTCGCTGCCTGGCAGACCATCCAACGGGCTCATGCCATTGCCAACGGGGTCCACGTGGTGGCCGTCAACCGCACAGGCACCGAAGCCGGAACCTGTTTCTGGGGCGGCTCCTTTATCTCCAATCCTTTTGGGAGCATCCTGTATCAGGCTCCCCACGATGCTGAAGAGGTCTGCACCACCAAAATCCGGCTTGAAGACACTACCCGCTACCGAACCGTATGGCCCTTCCTTCGCGACCGGCGCATAGACACCTACGCACCCGTTCTGGAGCGCTATATCGGCGGCAAGATTTCTGAATAACATGAAAAAGTCCTTATCTCTCTGGCTTCTGCTGGCACTTGCCTCCGGCGTCGTCGCATCGGCTGCACCAGCAGCTCTATTCCCCGCAAACAGGTCTGAGGGGGTGAATCCGGACACCCATCTGGAACTCACTTTCTCTGAAGCCCCGGTCCTGGGCTCTTCGGGACAAATCCGCATCTACGATCAATCCAATGACCGTCTGGTGGATATGCTGGACCTCAGTATCCCTCCCGGGCCCAAAGAGTATCCCGCATCTGCTCCGGGATACATTCAGAGCCCTTACCCCTACGTCTCGAGCTCTTTCACCAATGCCAATACCCGGCCAGGGACACCATCGGGCGGAGCCGCCCCCACCCCGGATACTTATCAGCTCACCATCATCGGACGGTTTACGGACGGTTTTCATTTTTTTCCGGTCATCATTCATGGCACCACGGCAACCATCTATCCGCACAACAATATGCTGGAATATGGCAAGACCTATTATGTCCAGATAGACCCTCAGGTGCTTACCCTCAGCGGTCAGGGTTTTCAGGGTATCTCCGGAAAATCCGGATGGGTATTCTCAACCAAAAAGTTGCCTCCTTCTGCTGATTCAGACACCCTGGTTGTCAGCGCAGACGGTAGCGGGGATTTCAACACCGTGCAGGGAGCTATGGATTTCATCCCCGACTACCAGTCCAGACGAGTAACGGTCCTGGTCAAGAATGGCACCTATGAAGAAATCGTGTATTTCCGCAACAAAACCAACGTCACGATTCTGGGTGAAGACCGGGACAAAGTGATTGTGAAATACCAAAACCAAGAATCGTTCAATCCGCATCCGGCCAATTTTTCCACCAATGAACTTCCGGGAACCTTTCCTTCGCGCCGGGCAGCTTTCACGGTGGACCATTCCGACGGCATTCATCTGGTGAACCTCACCATCATGAATACCACGCCCTTTGCGCAGGCCGAGGGTTTGCTTCTCAATGGCAGGGAAAACATCATATACAATTGCACGGTGCGCGGCTCGGGCGATGCCTTGCAATCCAACGGCCCCGCCTACTACGAAAAGTGCCTCATTGAGGGCTCCGGGGACATGATCCTGGGCCGCGGACCTGCCTTCTTCAAGGACTGCGAGCTTCGCTCCCCCGGGCCGTATATGTGGATAAGAAACACGTCCGCCAACCACGGGAATGTGTTCTTATACTGCCGGTTCAACACCACCGGCAACAATGCCGCCGATTTAGCCCGCTCCCCCGTCAATGGCAGCAGGACCTACCCGTATTGCGAAGCCGTTTTGATCCAATGCCAGCTCGAGGGAATCTCTCCTGCCGGCTGGGGAACCATTGGTGGGGATGCTTCGAACGTGCATTTCTGGGAGTACAACAGCACCAACATCCGTGACGGCAAGCCCGTTGATGTGAGCCGGCGCCACCCTGCATCGCGGCAGTTGAGCATCAAAGAAGATTCTACCACCATTGCCAACTATTCCAACCCTGCTTATGTTCTGGGATGGACTCCGGACCTGAGTCAGATAAAAAGATAGGGCCCCGGCAACCAGGGAAAAACTTATCTAATACAGAAATTGGTCGTAGGGATAGCGTCGGGCGTGGATTTTCCTGACCTGTTCGTACAGCACTTTGCGTAACTGGTCCAGATGGGTCCGCTGGATGGCCGACACGAACAGACAGGGTCCACCGATGCGCGACATCCAACTCTGCTCAAGGTCCTCGAGCGACATCTGGTCTGAGGCTGCAGGGCTCAGGTCATCCTCATCGCGGGGCACATACCGGTATGCATCCACCTTGTTGAACACCATAATCACCGGCTTATTGGCCGCTTTGAGTTCCACCAGGGTCTGGTCCACCACCTTGATCTGTTCCTCAAAATCAGGATGGGAAATATCCACCACATGCATCAGAATGTCAGCCTCGCGGACCTCATCGAGGGTGGACTTGAAGGATTCTACCAGATGGTGAGGCAGCTTGCGGATAAAGCCCACTGTGTCGGTGAGCAGAAAGGGCAGATTCTCAACCACTACCTTCCGGACCGTAGTATCGAGGGTGGCAAAGAGTTTGTTCTCGGCAAACACCTCCGATTTGGCCAGAAGATTCATGAGGGTGGACTTCCCCACATTGGTGTATCCCACCAGGGCAACCCGGACAATACCTCCACGATTCTTGCGCTGGATGCCCATCTGGACATCAATCTTGCGGAGTTGTTCCTTCAACAGGGCAATGCGGTCCCGGATGATACGACGGTCGGTTTCAATCTCGGTTTCCCCCGGGCCCCTGAGGCCAATTCCCCCCCTTTGCCGTTCCAGGTGGGTCCACAGTCGCGTAAGACGGGGCAAAAGATACTGGTACTGGGCAAGTTCCACCTGGGTGCGGGCATAGGAAGTCTGGGCCCTTCGGGCGAAGATATCCAGAATAAGGTTGGTTCGGTCGAGCACCTTGCACCCCAACCCTTTTTCTATATTGCGTAACTGGGTGGGGGTCAGCTCATCGTCAAAAATCACCAGGTCAATGGACTCTTCGGTCACAAAGGCTGCAATCTCAGCGAGTTTTCCGGTACCCACAAAAGTAGTGGTCAATGGCTTATCCAGTTTCTGGATGAAATTCCTAACCGGAACGGCTCCGGCAGTCTCTGCCAGAAAAGCCAGTTCGTTCAGATACTCCTGAACCCTCCGTTCATCCTGTTCACGGGTAATCAGGCCCACCAAAACAGCCCGCTCCGCAACCCTTGCTGTGCTTATCTGTTCAGCCACACACTATCCGCATTTGGAGTAACCACAACCGATACAGGTAAGACATCCCTCTTTGTAAATCAACGTGCCCTCCTTGTGGCAATCGGGGCACTTATTGCCCTTGGTCACCTTGGTCCCGTCGGGGATGTATTTCTTAAGGGCGCGCTCCACCCCGTTTCGCCAGTTGTTGATGGTCTCGCTGTTGAGCTGCATAGAACTCACAAGGTTCACCACATCGGGGATGGGCATACCAAAACGCAACACTCCCGAGATGAGTTTGGCATAATTCCAGAACTCGGGATTAAACATCCGGGACAGACCACCCATAGTGTTGGTATAGCCGTATTTATCCACATACTGAAAGTCATAGCGTCGACGGCCATCGGACTCCTCGACCTTGATAATCTTCCCGGTAGTCACATTCTTGGGGATCAGGAAGACTTCATCATCGGTGATACCGGTGAAGATCTCATAGGGCCGATTGTTGTAGAGCCCCACAAAGGCAATCCAGTTTTCCGTTCCGTTCTTGAACCTCAGAATCTCGGCATCCAGCGACTGGGGACGCTTGCGGGGAGCAGCTTCCGCCAGCTCCTCACCCTTGCTTCCCTTCTTATCCGAGACCAGAATCCCCTCCCGGGACCCTTCGCGGTACACAGTCAGGCCCTTGCAGCCGCTTTGCCATGCCGTGACATACAGCGTTGCCACCAGATCCTCTGAGGTTTCCTCGGGCAGATTGATGGTCACACTGATGGAATGGTCCACCCATTTCTGAATCCCCCCCTGCATCTGCACCTTTTTCACCCAATCCACATCGGCCGAGGTGGCCTTGAAATAGGGCGATTTCTCCACAAGCGCCTGAATCTGGGCATCATCGTACAGTTTGACCTCCTCCACATCATAGCCGGAAATCTTAAGCCAGTCCAGAAACTTGTGGTGAAACACACGGTACTCCTCGTAGGCAATCCCGTTCTCCACAAAGGCCACCTTCACATCCTGGTCGTTGGGGTTCACCGTACGACGCCGCTTGTAGGACAGGGCAAACGCCGGTTCGATCCCCGAGGTGGTCTGGGTCATCAGGCTGGTAGTCCCGGTGGGAGCAATAGTGAGCAGGGCTATGTTGCGCCGCCCGTATTTTTGCATATCCCGGTACAAGCCTTCATCCTCTTCCTTAAGCCTCAGGATAAAAGGGTTGTTGCGTTCCAACAGAGAGTCGTAAATGGTGAAAGCACCCCTTTCACGGGCCAGGTTCACTGAAGAGCGGTAAGACTCAATGGCCAGCACCTTGTGTACTTCTACCGAAAAGTCAATCGCATTGTCTGTACCGTAGATCAGACCCAAAGCAGCCAGCATATCGCCCTCGGCCGTGATGCCAATACCGGTTCTACGGCCTTCTTCGGTCTTCACCCGGATATTCTCCCACAGACGGCGTTCCACACGCTTGATTTCAGGATCCTCTGGGTCCGCAGCAATCTTCTCAAGAATGGCATCAATCTTTTCGATTTCTAAATCAATGATGTCATCCATGATTCTCTGCGCATCGGCCACATGTTGGCGGAACAGGTCGAAGTCAAAGCGGGCCTTGGGCGTGAAGGGATGCTCCACATAGCTGTACAAGTTGATGGCCAGCAGACGGCAACTGTCATACGGACACAAGGGAATCTCCCCGCATGGATTGGTGGACACGGTACGATATCCAAACTGAGCATAACAATCGGGTACCGACTCCCGAATGACGGTGTCCCAGAACAGAACCCCGGGCTCTGCCGACTTCCAGGCATTATGGATGATTTTGTTCCACAGGGCTCGGGCATCAATCTCACGGGTCACCTTTGGATGATCGCTGTCAATGGGATACTGTGTGATGTAGGGGGTGTTGTCCAGCACCGCCTTCATGAAGTCATCGTGAATCTTCACCGACACATTGGCTCCGGTAATGCGCCCAGGCGTCATCTTGGCATCAATGAAGTTTTCGGCATCGGGATGCTTGATGGAGATGCTCAGCATCAGGGCACCCCTGCGACCGTCCTGAGCCACCTCAAGGGTGGTGTTGGAATACCGCTCCATAAAAGTCACCACACCGGTAGAAGTAAGGGCACTGTTCTTCACAGGGGTCCCTCCAGGCCGGATGTGCGACAGGTCATGGCCCACTCCGCCCCTGCGCTTCATCAGTTGGGCCTGCTCCTGATCAATCTTCATAATCCCCCCGTAGGAATCGGCCATGGTATCGTTCCCTATGACAAAGCAGTTGGAAAGAGAGGAGATCTGAAAACGGTTTCCAATCCCGGTCATGGGGCTTCCCTGTGGAACGATGTACCGGAAGTTCCGGAACAATTCGAACAATTCATCCTCACTCTTGGGATTGGCGTATTTTTGCTCAATCCTGGCCACTTCGCGGGCCAGGCGACGATGCATGTCGTCCGGGGTGCATTCATAAAACACCCCTTCGGAATCCTTCAGGGCATACTTGGTTACCCATACCTTGGCGGCCAGTTCGTCCCCCTCAAAGTACTTCACCGACGCTTTGTATGCCTCCTCAAAGGAATACGTGGATTTCCCCACACCGCTTCCTGACTTTTTCGCGACCATATCTTCCGTTTGCATTATATCTTGATTTAAATATACTTATCTCCTGTAAGGAATGTCGGTAATGTTTACCGGGTACATTTCCGGCCATTTCCGCAAATGTTTCGCAAGTTAGAAAGAGAATGGTTACAGGTCAATTGTATTGTATTAGTAGTTATTAACAAGTTATCAACCCTCCGTTAGTATACTGAACAACAACAACTTACACAAAAAAACCTCATATTTGGCAACCAGCGGGTATTTGTGGGTAGCCGACATAAACCATAAAGACGCCATTGGAGAAATCGAGCTCAAAGGAGGTGCCGACTGTACGATTCAGGGTGCCCTCCCACCAGTGGAGCAGGGGGCGGTCGTGCAAGGGATACTGTAAACCGCGGGTGGTGAGCGGGACCTGAGGAGTAAACGAAAACACCGAGACCACCTGTCCTGGAATGCAGGGGATCTGCACCCTCTGACGAACGGCCAGAAAGATGCCGTGGTCGGTGAGCGAACAGACCTGAACCGGCAGGGACAGATAGGTGCCCAGAAGGGAAAGATTGCCCAGGGTGTGGTCCTCCCGAAGGCCTGTAGCTCCTACAATACGCACATCGGTCCAGCCCCGGGCTGCACAGAAGTGAACCGCCTTGGTCTGATCATTGGTTTGCTGATCGGCAATGCACACCAACCGGTCGGAAAATCGTGCAGCCAGGTCAGGGCAGAGGCTATCCATGTCTCCTACGATAAAATCCGGTTCCCGGCCTGCCCGGAGCAGCCCGCGGACGGCACCGTCACAACACACCACACGGGGGGCCGTGCGCAACAAATTCAGAACTTCCGGATGCACCGGGAAAGCACCATTGCCCAACACCACCACAGTATTCTTACCGGCAAGCAACAGACGGGCCGGGTCCGTATGTTGCAGGCAGCTCCCCTCCGGGGAGGCAGCATCCATAGCTGGCAACGTTGCAACCGAACCGACCAGGGGCGCGGGAGCACCATCAGCAGAGGGTGTGTCTGGCAGAATCATTCTCGGTGAGGTCATGAGGAGTGGGTTGACATATAAGATTTCTTCCATTCCCGGTATCCGACAATGGTCATGGCTCCGTAAAAAAAGAACAACAGGGCCGTGGGGTACAACCCCCTCCAAAGATACAGATAGACCGAGAAGAAATTCACAAAAAACCACACAAACCAGTGATCGAGGTATTTACGAGCCAGCATCCAGGTGGCCGTGATGCTCAGCGCGGTGGTCAAAGCGTCATAATAGGGCACAGGCGAATCGGTAAAGGCATCCAGAACATACCCCATCAAACCAAAGAGAGCCGCGGAAACCAATAAGAGCTTTACCGCCAGTATGGCACGGACTCTGCGCACCACCAGTGGTATCGGCACTCCGGTACCGTTCTCAGACATGGCGGGACTTTGCTTCCGGTAGCTCGCCCGGGCAGTCCAGAGCAGAAAGCCATAGATGCTGATAACCACATAATACACATTCAGTCCCATATCAGCATAGAAGCGCGCCCTGAAAAAAACCACCACGTAAACCAATGAGGTCACCAACCCCAAAACCCACATGGCAGGCTTTTGACGAATCTCCAGATACAGGTAGATCAGGCCGGTGGCCGTCCCAAACCATTCCAGGGCATGTTCTGCCAACCAGTGTTCCATGATATTCACATGAAGAATGGCCCGGGCGGATTGAAGCCCGCCCGGGAACACTCCGATTACAACTTAAAGGAGACCCTAAAGGCGAAATTCCGGGGCGCCTGTACAAAATAACTCCGCACCACATCGGGAGCACTCCCGTCCTCAAAATGGGAGGCATACCCCCAGGCACTGGCCGAGTAATCCCGGTTGAGCAGGTTGTTGGCGGTAAGCACCAGTTCCAGCCGGCCTGCCTGACGAAGCGTGAATGCATAGGAAATCTGCAGATTCATCACCATATAGGGGCTCAGACGACTCTCTGGGTCCGAGCTGTTGTCAAAATACTGAGCTCCCACCCACTTTGTCCCGAGGGCAATTTTCCAATCCCGGGCTGGCATCACGGAAATCAAACCACCAGCCACCACATCGGGCGAAAAGGAAATATCGGTAGTACCCCGGTACACGGCCTGCTGAGGCAATTCATTCCACTCTTCAGGACTGTCGTACATACTCAGCCACTGGGTGTAGTGTCTGATCTTGTTGCGGCTCAGTGTGAGGTTGGCATCCAGCGAAAGCCATTCCAAAGGTCTCGCCCCGGTGGAAAGCTCCACCCCGGCACGATAGCTCTCCGGTACATTCTCCATCAACGCATAGCCCACATCGGTAAGCCGCCCGGTGCTCACCAACTGGTCCTTGTAATCCATGTAGTACAAATTCACTCCAAGGGAATACTTTCCCCGAGCATAGCGATAGCCCAGCTCATAGTCCAGTAGTCGTTCCGGACGAACTACATCACTCCCCCCATACTTGGGAATATCCTTGATATCTGCTCTGGAAGGCTCCCGGTTGGCCACAGAGAAGGAGGCATACCATTTGTGGGCCTGTGATGGTGCGTAGAACAACCCGGCCTTGGGATTGAAGAAGTTCCAGGCATGATTCTGAGTGAGGTCTGCCCGATCATCGTCCTCCCCCTGCAGCCGGTATCCCACGTGCCGGAACTGCATATCGGCAAAGGCATGGAAACCCTCAGAAAGTGAGTATTCGGCGCGGGCAAACACATTTGCGTCTTCCTTAACGCCCCGGTTACGGTACCACTGATAGGGAACATCCACCGACTCGTTGACCATTAGCCACAGCAGCCGTCCGTAGTGATCTCCGTCATAGTAGCTATACATCCCGCCGGACTGAAAAATCAGCCGGGCATCCTGATATCTGAGTGAAGCCGTTCCCACGTAATAGTCGTTATTCATAAACTTCCGCCGAATCAGGTCCGTTCGATCAAAAGTCTGAGTTCCGGGAGTCTGTACCGGCAAACCAAACTTACTGAACTTCTGTGCCATTTTGTAGTTCTCGTAGTACCCGTAGCCATGTGTATAATTCAAGGCAGCGTTGAGAATCCACGCACCGGGGAGTTTCCGGGAATAGGCCGCCTGTGCCACATCCTGGTAGTAATTGTCGGTCTCGTTGTCATAATAATGCTCGTTGCCCATCGCATCGTACCATAGTCCCGAAGGATTGTACCTCCGGTCCACGGCCAGCATCTGTGGGGTAGCCCCTTCCCAGGTGATGCCCGTATGCTGCTCTCCCCAGAGATAGAGCAACTGTAGCCAGTCTTTGTCGGTCCTGTGGGAAACCGAGGCAAACAGCGATTGATGGTCCACACTGCCGTTGCGCACATAACCATCGCTCTCGACCCGGGCATACCGGGCATCAACGGACCAACCCGAGGGGCGATAGCCAGTGCCACCCGCCAGGACAGTTTCAAAGGTGTTGTAACTCCCAACCGTTGCAGAAGATTCAAACCAGGGCAGCGCGGACGGCAGGGAGGTTTTCATATGCACGCCTGCACCAAAGGCACCCGGCCCGTTGGTGGAAGTGCCCACTCCTCTTTGAATCTGAATATCCCTGACCGAATAGGACAGCGCAGGTAGGTTCACCCAGAACACCTCCTGCGATTCCGGATTATTCTGTGGGATGCCATTCATGGTCACATTGATGCGCGAAGCCGAAGTGCCACGAATCCTCATCGAGGTATTTCCGGCAGCGGTTCCGTTCTCAGAAGACACCACCACCGAAGGGAAAAGCCACAGCACATAGGGGATATTCGACACCGCGTTCCCTTCCCGAATGGCATTCTGGTCCATTTCCACATAGGCTACGGGAGCCCGGCCCTCAGCACGCACCGCCGAAACAGTGACCTCATCCAGTTGTTCTGTCCTGACCACATCTTCGGTGGTGGACTGACCCCACAGGCACCCACAGGTACCTGCAAAACACAAAAACATCATTACCTTTTTCATTGTTTTCAATTGCGCCACACCCGGAAAGACCGGACGCAGCAGGTTCAACAAAAAAGGGGTTTCAGGAGACAAATACCTGACTGCAAAAACAGTCCTTTCCCTACGGCGGTATTAACCGCATCAGGTTCAAAGGGTATGATCTCAGCCCGCAAGGGCACCCCCAACACAATCACAAAGAACCCGGCCGGATTCTTTTGCAAAGCTACAAAAAAAATCCACAAAAAAAGGGGAGCCGTCCGGCTCCCCTTTTACGCAACAGTTCATTAAGGCCATTCCTCCCACTCCAGATCCACCTCTCCCTCATCATCCGTGAGGATTCCGGTCCAGGATATATGCACGGGATACCAATTTTCGTCCAAATCGTAATCCAACTCAAACAGGTACCCGGGACCGCTTTCAGTCACAGGCAGGAAGTAGGAAACTTTCCCTTGATGCGCATTCCAGAAATTATAGCGAGCTACATCCACACAATCGGACATATTCGGGATGCGCACCCCCTCCTCGGTTTCGTAGGTGTATTCCCACAACTCTTCTTCGTCCCACACATCATCACTTTCATGATCTGCCTTCCACAGGACCGATGTGATGCAATGCTCCTCATCATAGGTATAGGCTTCCTGAAAGGTTTCCCCATCCTCTTCGGCAGTAAAGAGCGTCAGGAATCCTGAGGCATTGTAGGTATAGGTTTCGTTGAACATGGTCAGGATATTCCCGGAAGCATTCAACGTCCCTACCTGAATTCCGTTCACCGCGATAGTAGTAGCCGTAGGATAGGTAATCACCAAGTTCTGTGGATCCTCTCCATATTCAGCCATCAGCAGGGTAGCATAGCGGTTCTGAGCATCGTACGTAATCTCCACAGATTCTTCGTACTCTGTCCCTGCCCACTCCGTAACGGAGGTAATGCGCTGTCCCACGGTTCCGGGTAAGGTAAACCCGTTCATGATCAACGATCCTCCCGATCTCCAGTGGGCAGAGAATTCATCTTCAGATTCCAGGTTTCCTTCGTCATCGTAGGAACGCTTGATCATCTTCTTGACATGCCCGGAGGGGAACAAGGTGTAAGAATAGGTCATATAGGAGCCATCAGAAACATCCATCCGGGTTGGCAGATAAGCAGGAGCCTTACCCAGGAAGGTGATGCCCCACTCCTGTGTGATGGGGTTGAAGGACTCAGAACGGTTCACAAGGTTCCCGGCATAGGTGATGGTCCCGGTAAGCACCGGCATCTCGGGACGATCGATGGTGAAGGTTGTGTATCGGCCTTGAGCATCCACCACAAAGGACACCGTAACACCCTCAGGTGCATCCTTATCTTCCGTCACAAACGACACCGAACGTTCCATCAGTGTGGTGATAGACTGGATATAGCCTGCCTGGGCTCCCGTGGTGTAGTACTCATAAATATCTCCTGAGAACTCCTCAGCATAACCCAGAGCGTTCAAGGGAATCACATCATTACCATCTCCATACACCAGGGTAAGGCTGCTCCCGTTGGCGGCATAGGTTACCGTCCCTGCCGGCTGGCCATTCAGAAAACGCCCGGTTACACGTCCCTGAGCATCGTAGGAAAATTGTAGAAAGTCGTCATTCACCCGAGCCTGATACAACAAGTTCAGACGGGTATCCTCAGAAAGCCCGCCATCTTCATCATCCCCGCAGCTCCAGAGGGGGAGCAGGGACACAACGGCCAGAATGTAAAAAAGTTTACGCATAAGTATGTAGTTATAAAAACGCCCCGGAACATCCGGGCTTACAAAAATAATAAAAAAAGAAGCCCGCGGTTGCGGGCCTCTCAAATTGTTTCGGGAAGGTTAGTCGTCAATTTCTTCCCACTCGATTTCGACACGGTCCACACCCGGCCCAGAGTTGCTGTACCAATAGATGGTTGTGGGATACCAGTTCACATCCAGATCATACTCCATATCCCACTCGTCGTACGGGCCCGTTTCCAGAATGGGCAGATAAGGAGACACCTTGCCGAAGAAAGTGCCCCACCACTGATATTTAGCTACATCCAGAGAGTTGGATACATTGGGAATCATAAAGCCATCCTCATCTTCGTACTCGTATTCCCAGGTTTCTTCGTCATCCCATACATCGTCGCCCTCGTAGTCTTCCCGCCACAAAGTAGTAGTCACACAGTTGTCGGCATTGTAGGTGTACACCTCTTCTTCAACATCACCGTCTTCCTCCTCCCGGGTCCACTTGGTTTGGTAGCCGGAAGCATTGTAGGTGTAGGTTTCATCGAAAATTTCCGTGAGATTGCCGGCAGCATTCAGGGTACCCACCACAGTACCGTTGATGGCAATAGTGGTACTCGTGGGATAAGTAATAACCATATTCTGCGGGTCCTCCCCAAACCTTTGCTCCACAACCGTGGCAGGATCGCCCTGAGCATTGTACGTAATAACGGTGGTTGTCTCATCTTCCGAATCGGCCCATTCAACCACCGAGGTCGTCCGGGCTTCCACTGTGCCGGGTACGACCACCCCACCAGTGATATTGGTGCCTCCTGATTTCCAGTTTCCATAGAATACTTCGGTATCCCACAAATCTCCTTCATCGTCATACCTGCGGATGGTCATCTGACGAACATGTCCGGAAGGATAGAGCACATAGGTAAAAGTGGTATAAGAGTCATCCGAGCAGTTCACGCGGGTAGGCAATGAGGTAGGACCCTTGCCCAGGAAAGTAATTCCGTATTCCTCCATTAAGGGGTTAAAACTCTCCGACTTATTGGGTTTGAGCGGACTACCATAGAGAATGGTGTAGGTGGTCACATTGGCGCCGATGGTTTCGGTGATTGTGGTATATTTTCCGTCATCATCCACCGTAAAGGTGTACACCTTATCCTGAACCACCACCTTATCGTTTGTAGCACCCACCACAAAATCTGCTTCCTCGGTCATGGTGTGGATATACCCGGCTTTGGCACCGGTGTAGTAAGTGTATTCACGGTCCATAAACTCGGTGGCATTGCCGAGGGCATCCAGAGGTACTACAATATTCTGCGCGTTGTAGTTCAATGTCAGACTGGCTCCGTTGGCGGCATAGGTAATGGTACCGGCAGCCTGACCATTCACCCGGCGGGTAATAATCCTGCCCTGGGCATCGTAGGTAAACTGAACGAAAGCATCCTCAATACGGGCTTCGGAAAGTAGATTGAACTGCGGATCGTCGGGATCACCGCCTTCATCATCATCACTGCAACTCCACAAGGAAAAAGCTGCGGCAAAAGCCAGAAAATACAAAAGTTTTTTCATAACAGTAGCAATTATTAGTATGGATTCAGAGCCAAATGTACAACAAATAATATTTCCCCACGTCCGTGACGAAAAAAATCATTTAAAAAACCGGCCTATTGCGGCATCCAGCGACCACTTTCCCGGTCCGGTAACCCACAGAGTACTGAAGACCAGAAAATAGAGTGCTGCCAATTCACGGGCAGAAAAAGGATCCCCTGAGTGAATGACAAACAAAGCCATCCCCATGGTGAACATCAAAGGGAGTAAGGCCAAACGCGTCAGCAAACCCAGGATAAGCGCAACAGAACACAGCGCTTCGGCCATGACCGCAAGAGCCATGGAAGCCACCGGACCCACTCCGAGCGGATCAGGAAACTGTATTTCCGGGGCTGCAAGTAATGTTTGGAGTTTGGGGATGCCATGGGTAAGCATGCTTGTCCCGACAGCAACCCGGAACAACAACAGCCACACCTGACTAAGGCCGGTGTGGGAGGAAACACTGAACAAGGCTTTCATAGGCAGAAAATGGGTGAGCACTAATTATATAACGGCAAGTTAGAATAATTCCGCGAATATTCCAGCATCTGCTCCGCATATCCCTGAGAATAATCCAGATGGATATCCACTATCGCCCCATCCTGCAGCACAGGCACCATCCGGGGGTTCACAAAGCCTGCATAGGGAGCCAGATCCAAACGAGCATACCGGTCCAGCACCTCCCGGTGCAAGGTGCTGTCAATCCGCACTCCGTAACGCTCCACCAACTGCTTGCCGGCTTCGAAGTCTCCCTCGGATTTAATTCTTTGCACCTCGCGCAGCAACCTTCCAAATAGTTCCCGGAGACGCTCATAATCGTTGATAACGAAATAGGTCTTGCCCTCCTTTTGCTTTTTCTCAATCACCCGCCTGTCGGCGCCCTGCTCCAGACACCATTCGGCAATCAACTTACGGTTGCGCATATGGGCTTCTTCCAGCTGTTGCCCATAATCCACCCGTACCAACTGGGTCATCAGTCCACCCCGAATCTCACTGTCATAGGAAGCCCTGGCCATCTCAGGATCGGGTGCGAGGCCCATCTCCTGCAGCTTGGGATCCATCATGAAATACAGGGCAAACAGGTCGGCGCGGGCCTCTTCGAGGGTGGAAGCGTAGTTCTTGAGGGCCTCAGAGGACACCCCCGGGTTGAGCTGACCGGAGCCATGACCCAGACACTCATGCATATCCACAAAGAGCGAACGGGCCTCGGCCCCGAACTTCTTGGCCCGCTGTAATTCCTCTTCGGAATAGATGAATTCCCCAAGGCTACTTTTCAGTAGGGCCGCCTGATTGTGGGCATACATAATGTTGTCGAGGGTGACCGATTTGGACCCATGTTCCTTGCGAATCCAGTCTGCATTGGGCAGATTGATGCCCACCGGCGAAGAAGGATAGCAGTCTCCCCCGAGCATGGCAATGGTGATTACCTTGGCAGACACGCCCTTTACCTGCTTTTTCTTATGGGAGGGATCAATGGGCGAATGGTCCTCAAACCACTGAGCAGCTGCACTCAGTTGCTCCGCACGGCGGGTCTTGTCCAGGTCCTTGAAATTGACGATGGCCTCCCAGGTTCCCTTCAACCCCAGAGGGTCTCCATAGACCTCGATAAATCCGTTGACAAAATCCACACGGGCCTGCTGTTCCTCTACCCAATGAACATTGTAGGCATCAAACTCCTTCAAATCTCCGGTTTTGTAGTAGTCTATCAGCGACTCAATGACCTGCCGCTGCCCGGGTGTTTCGGCAAAGGCCAGAGCCAACTGCAAGTTGCCGGTTATTTTATCTATCGCCGGGCCGTACATCCCTCCCGACTTCCAAACGATTTCGCGCACCACTCCGTTCTGTTTCACCAACTTGGTGTTGAGCCCGTGCGACACCGGCCGTGCCCCGTCGCCTGCCGCAAGTGCCCTGTAGAAAGCCTCCGCTTCTGCCTCTGTCACCCCCTCGTAAAAATTGTTAGCCGAGGAAAGAATCAAATCACGGGAATGATCCAGAGAAACCCGCTTGGCGTCCACTGCAGGGTCGAACATCACGGGAGCCAGGGTGCTGAGCAAGTCATCCACCCCGCCGGGGAAACCGGGCAGACTGTCGGCCGGCGTTGCCCGCACCATCGCCTCGAAATCGGCCTGAGTGAAGCCCGGAACAAATTTGTCCATGGAATAATGATGGTGGATGCCCCCGGCAAACCACACTTTTTTGAGGTATTCCTCCAGAGCTTTGAAGGCGGGTGCTTCCCGGTCGCCAGGATACGCGGCATAGACTCCTTCGAGGGTGCGCCGGATGGCCAGATTATGCCGTCCGTGCTGGTCAAACTGAATATCCCTGCCCCAGAGGGCGGCCTGACTAAGATAATATACCAGTTTCTTTTGCGACAGGGTCAGGGAGTCAAACCCCGGCACCTGATAACGAAGTACCTCAACATCCCCAAAACGATCCGCCACCCAGGGAAATGCCTCTGCACTCCCCTGCTCTTTCTCCAAGGCACAACCCGCACACACCGCCAATCCTGCAAGCATCATAGTCATTTTAATCCGGTTCATGGTTCCTCAAAATGGTTCCGGTGACAAATATGACAAAAAAAGGGACACCCTGCACCCCTGCCTGATGGGGCCACCTGACGGATTTATGACTACATTAGCAAAAAATCCCCTGCTTATGGAACCAAGAATTGCCAAAAGAGGACCCTATGTGGTCGAAGCCCAGTCCGGAAAAACCTATTACTGGTGTGCCTGTGGTGACAGCAAGAGCCAGCCCTTTTGCGACGGCTCCCATCAGGGCACGGAATTCAATCCGACCGCCTACACCCCCGCCGCCACCAGCAAGGCCTATTTCTGTGGTTGCAAACACACCACCAAGAAGCCCCTCTGCGATGGCTCCCACAACAAACTGTAGCCCGCCAGTACCCCAGCTACGCCCAGTTGTCAAATAATTCATCCAATAACCGGATGAGTTCTGCTTGCCTTTTATTCTCTTCCGGAGTAGCTTTGCGCCTACTGAATATCTTATCTAATGCTCTGTGAAATTCAGGAGGATAGGAATCCTCAGTTGATCCCTCCTCAGACGCTGGTGCGTCAGGGTCCACATATTCGTACGGATCCCGCCCAATCCTGCCTCCATCCGAGGAAGGAATCTCCGGCTGGTTGTTTTTGGCTTTGTTCTTGGCTTTGTTTTTGGCTTTGTTCTTGGCTTTGTTCTTGTTGTTGTCTTTTCCCATTGCTGTAACATTATCCCCGGCATGGCCCATTCTCAACCACTCCAGAAACAAATGTAACACTCCTGACCGACAACTTGTGACACACCAAACGGATCCCGGAGACCACGCATACAGTAGAACATCAAAGGGATAATGACCCTGCCCTCACCTGCCGGAAACAACCGCGTTCTCGTACTCCTGCTCTCTGATGGTGGGGTCAATAATCCGGGACTCATCAAGAGTCAGACCGTACAAATGACACACCATCAAATCCATTTGTCTTTCCATACCGGAGGTGTCTTGCGAGTTCCTTTTGGCACGGATAATCTCATCCACCAAATTCGAAATCAGCGACTCAAAATCACTGAAAGGTTTCTTAACAGGAATCTTATCAAAAAAGACTTTACTCAACTCGTATGTCTCTCCCAACAACTCTGGGAACCGATTTCTGAACGCGAACTTCCAAAGCGAGGAATTAAGAACCCCTGTCAAATATTTCAGATGTTCACCGGTAGCTATGAAACATTTTTGATTTGTAACAATTCCTGTTTCATCATACACAAACGGGAGGAACTTGGTCATATTGGGGTAGATAATCTTGGGCTTTGAAAACTCGTTATGATACGAAATAGTGTCTTGCGTTTCAAACCACTGGTATGATCCAGGCTTTCGCCCACTCCATTTCGTTCCTTTAAAGTCCTTGGGCCTTGGCTCGAGTGCTTGCCTGAAGCCCTCCAGATGCCTTTTAATCCCTGGATATCGGTTGATGTCGAGACGTAACGAGGGAAGGGTGGCTACAAGGTAAACCCCTGCAAACTCCGGGACATAGGCCTTGATGTCCTCTCCGCGGAGGAGCGGCCGGATAATCTCTGCACTCGCAGGGTCTTCTGCTACAAGGGCATCTCTGACTTCCTGAGAGACAAAGAAAGCATCATTGAAGCCTGTCAGAATACCTCTGTTGATTCTGACATTCCAGTCTTTGATGGGAATCCCCTGATCTTCAATGCGTCTTATCAAATCGTACTCTTGCTTTCCGTAGGCAACCCAGGAATCTTCCCGAGGATTGGAAATCCGGATGATATTTCGGCGCACGTAATCGTTCAGGAAGGCAGGGTTGTCAAAATCATCCCTGATGCGACACATACACACATCGGGACTCCCGCCTGATTTACGGCCGATGAAAATATTGGTCAGAATGGTTGCGGTTTCAAAAATCAGGGCCATCCCAAAATCAACCACACAAAGGGGGGTGGTACAACGAGCAAGCATTGAGCGGGTAGAGGCCCCGTAGTGGGCGCGCATCCACTTGTTGGAGGTGATGTACGCCACCGTCCCGGAGGGTCGCAGCAGCTTGATACCCAGCTCATAAAACAACTGGTACAAGTCCCCTGTCCTTTCAAAGGTCTCAAAACCCTGCAACGCTAACTCCTGTTTCCGCCCCTCCTCCATTTTTTGAATCTGCACGTAGGGAGGATTCCCGATGACAATATCAAATCCATCCCGGAGCCCGAACATCCAGGCAGGAGAGAAAAACGATGAGGGATGGCTGTCGTCAAAGGGATTCCAGTCATCCACCCTGGCCAGAAAGGATTCCAGGTTCCAGCTCTTCCTGAGGTTTTCAAATTCAGTCTTGATATACCCCTTGGTGGCGAAGAACGCATGCTGAAGTTCTGATTTTCGGGCCTTATCCCCCCGCGGGTCAAAATAGGTAGCCCTGAGTTCCTCCAGCTTATGAATCTGTCTGTCCAGACGTTGCAGTGCCTGATTGCGCCCGGAATGCTCCAGGAAAACATCATAACCACTGTCAATAAGGCTGTTGGCACACACAAACTTAAAGTCCAGATTGGGAAGGGCGGCAATGCCAAAATTGTTCTTGCGGTCATTAGGTTTGTATTCGGCTTCGAGTACCAGACTAAGCCACGCCCGAAGCCGGGCAATTTCAACAGCCATGGGCATAATGTCCACCCCAAAGATGTTGCGGCTCAGAATCTCTTCCTTAAGGTCGTAGTTGTTCCTATGACCATGTCCGACAATCTGCCGAAGCTCCATCAGGCGGAGCAGGACACCCATAGGGAAAGCCCCGGAACCGCAGGCAGGATCAAGCACGGTGACTTCACTAAGCGCCTTACGGATCAGCGGAGTTTCGGACTTATCAAACGGGTTTTCGGCACAATCGGGAGCAAAGAGCTTATCAATCTTTGGTTTCAGCCGCTCTCGGGCCCGTTCTGCCGCTACACGGGCTGATCGGGAATAATCCACAGCCACCGGCTCCTCGATGACAGCGTCAAACAATCCCGCTTCACGGGTTTCGACAGGTTCAGCAACCATCTGGGGACTGTCGGGAACCGGAGGCAACATACGGCTTTCGAGGAAGGCTTTCAAACTTTCGTTCACCATGTAATCCACAACCTCCCGGGGTGTGTAAAAAGCACCAAAGGCCTTTCGTTGATTTGCCATGTGTTCTGTATCGGGGTTTTGGCTGGCCAGCAGGTTCTCAAAAATCCGGCCCAGCATCTCGGGGTCAATGGCAATCAGTTGATATTGGCTACTGCTCTCATCCACAGTAAAATCAAAACCTTCAAGCACGCGAACAAAAGCCAACAGCCAGGCGTTCAGGTCCAACCGTTCAAAGAGAAAATCCTCCTGAGGATGCCAGTCAAAAAGCCCCCCGTTCAGGTAGGGAATATTCTTGTAGTGTTCATCCCGTTCCGTGACGACCACGTCCCGGACTGAATCGGTAACCTCTGCATTGAGGGTTTGGAAAAAGAGTTTGAAGAGATAGGTTTGGAAGTAGGTCTGAGGGTGCTGCGCAATGGCACCGGATGAAACAAGCTCTGTCGGAATAATGCCCTTTTCTTTAAGAAACCAGCAAAAAATATAACGACCTATGAGCCTCACTGCAAACTGTTTCAGGACATCTTCCGAAACATCACCGGCTTGTTCCCGGGCAATCCCCACAAGGGCATCGAAACGCTCCTTGATACGGACATAAAAGTCTTTGTTTACTTCACTCAGATCCAGGCTCTTCCAGAACTTCCCAGCCAACTCGGGCTTGGATAATGAAGCAATATTCTTCCACTGAGGAAGGATTTTGCCATATTGCGTCTGAGAGAGACGATGACGGAAAACCAGCACACGTTTCTGTTCTCCTTCGTTGAATATTACCCACAGCCTGTCGTACTGAGCCGTTGTGACAAAATGCAGGAAATAAGGCTGACTGGCGACATATGGGGCCCTTCCCTCCACTTGGCGGATACCACGCATCCCTGCCTGATAACTGGTCAGCCCGACATTGGTCTCCACCAGATACTGAATGGTCCTTTTCTCCATTCTCTTCAGAACGGCAAAACGAATCCGGACATCCTGACCATCAGCAGTGAGCCGGTACAGTTGTTCCTGTCCGGTCACGGGGGCTGGCACCAACGCATCCCTGAGCTTTATCGTCTGAAAATCCAGCAAACGAGGCGTTCCCTGCTCCACATAACCAAAACCCATCCAGTCAATAAGGGCAGCACACAAGGACAAGATGTGATCACGACCGCGTTCAGGCTCGGCCTCAATCCGTGAAAGAATATCGTTAATGCCTGTTAACTCCATGTCATTCAAATATTTGTACTATCTCGCTCAAGGGAGCCCGTTCCCCGGATGTATCGGGTGTGTAGGTACGTGCCAGCCCAAGGAGCTCATCGATCAACGCACTCCCCACATGCTTGTTTTGACGTTGCAACCCACCCACCTTTTTCAACAGTTTGGAGGTCGCCTTGTTCAGATAAGCATTCAGAGAATACAACAGGCAGTTTTCCACAAGCAGGATATCCTCATACGGGTATTGGTACTCAAACATGAGGCTTTTGATATACCCAATGACCACCTCCTGAGCTCTGTTGTAGGTGTTGGCTGCATCCCCCTCACGAAACTGATACGATTGGATAAAAGCCATTAACTCCGCTTCTTTGCGGGGTTTTTGGAGAAAGTCATCCCGAAACCGTCGGTTGTTCTCACACCCGGTTTGGATGGACAACAGGCCTTCGGCAGTAGTCATCATCTCCCCCCTGCCCTCACCATAGGCCACAAAGTAACCGGCCTGTTGCGAGGCGTCCATGATGTGGACCAGTTGGGTGCAGGTTTCCTCGGGTTTTCGCGTCTGAATATGTCCCCACTTTCCCTTGGGAAGGTGTCTGATATGCTCCTTATAGGTCTCTCCGAACTCAGGGTTCCGGTCAAACTCTCTCAGGTCATCCATGAACAGGTCCTCAGCCGCGAGCAGCTCAGACGTTTCAAAGATTTTGCGGAATGCCTCCAGCCTTTTCCGCTCATCGCGGCTGTACAAATCTTCGGTGAAATCCTGAGGGATGGGTTCCTCATCCAGAATACTCTGATCACTCCCGACAGAATACCGAATCAGGTCTATCTTGTCCTGAAGTTTGCGCACTAATTGAAGGTAACTTTCCAATTGCTCCGTGGGCCGGAAATTGTAAATGAAAATCTCTTCATGCAGACTGCCTAACCTGTTGATTCTTCCGTTTCTTTGTATCATCCGGACCGGATTCCAGTGCAAATCGTAGTTAACAATCATTCCGCAATCCTGGAGATTCTGTCCTTCGGAGAGCTTGTCCGTGGCTACCAGGAAGTCAATCTCTCTTTCACCAGGCTTGAGATCATACTTTTTGGATACAGGTGCAAAACGCCGGGCATATTGTTCGATTTCATATTTTGAGCCCAAGGCAAATTCAACATTCTTCCCCTTTACAAGATATTCAGGCAGATGTTCCGAAAGATACTTCAGGGTATCAGCGAAATAGGTAAAAACCAACACTTTCCTGTCGAAATTCTGATTCAGATGTTTGGCGAGGACCTGAATCTTGTCGTCCCTTTGAATCAACAGGGAAGTCTGTGCCTTCAACACCTCAATAATCATCAGATCTTTATCAATATCCGCCTTCAAACGCGCCACATTGAAGACGCCCTCATCGGCCGGCACAGAAACAAATTCATCCTCAGCACCTTCAAAAGACTCAATATCAAAATCCAGTTCATCTTCGCTCGAGTACTGTTCATTGTACACCTCCACGGCTTTGTTCAGGGCAGAGAGATTCTTAACGGACACTATGCGATTGAACCTGTCCAGTTTATCCCGGAAATCTCTGAGTTTTTCCTCATAGCTGCGAATAGACTTGTCAATGGAGTACATAGAGGACTCCAGACGTTTTAGAAAAACCGTTCTGAAAATTCCGTAAATTCCGATCTGCCGGCTCAATTCCTTGTTTTCATCGTCATTCAGTTTGAGTTCTCCGCGTTTGCGGCCGTAGTAGGCGTGACGGTAGATGTTATATCGATAACAGGGGAACCCCAGGCTCAAAATGGCAGAATAGACAATCTCGAGTGAAGAGGCAATGGGAGCCTCCCGCTCACGGTAGTATTCAAACAAATCCAGCGGATGCGCCAGATATTCCAGTTCTGCCAGACTATTGATTTCATAGAGAAAGGCTCTGGTGAGCTCTGGGTACCGCTCTGCCATTCTGAGCAGATCGGTCTTGAGTTGATTGGGAACTTCATACTCTAGATTATCGGGATATGATTTAGGAAACTTGCGAAGCTCCCCATTGATTTCCAAACCATCAGGATACTCTTTCTCAATGCCTTGACGGGTACGTCTAACGATAAACCGGTTCAACAAAGGAGTGAGCTGTTCCTTCAACTGCTGGTAATTAACTGTTCCTTTCAGGCGTACCTGTTGCTTGACGTCGGCCTGCAAGAGCTCAAGGCGCTCCTTGAGCGTGAAGTACTTCTGCCTGCTTCGATCATAAAAACGTCCCAACTTGTATATATCCCCCCCGGAACCCAGCATAATCTGGTTGGTCAGGTCCGCCAACTGGTTATTGACAGGGGTGGCCGTAAGCATCAGGGTTTTGGCTGCCTCATTCTCCCGCCTCCATTGGATAAATGTGTCAAACCGGTGTCCTCCGGAGGACCGCAGATTGTGACTCTCATCGAAAACGAACAGGCCGACCGGAATGGAACGCAAACTGCCACGGACATCCTCAATTCTGGCCGTATCCTGCAAACTGTACAACTCGGGAATCTGTACCATTCGAAAGTCATCAAAAGCTTTTCTCCATTGGGGAATCAGCCCTGCCGGAGCCACCACGACCACCCTTTGATTGTAGTTTTTTCGATAGTATTCAATGACTTTAATGGCAGTATAGGTTTTCCCCAGCCCCACAGAGTCAGACAACATGGCGACACCCTGTCGGTCCAGTTTCTTAATCAAACTGTTGGCATTCTGCACTTGAAATTTCAACAACTGAGGCTTCCCCGAAGAGGGGTCGTCCTCATCTACGCGCCCTTCTTTCTCATCCAAAAGGTCCTGACCGTATATCCTGTACAGAGCATGAATATACATCTCATACGGACTGAAACAAACACCACCGTGCTTGCTTACGGTGAGCACCTCTTCATGAAAAGTTCGGGACCAGTCCTCGGCATTGATCCACAAATCTTCAAACCATGTCCGGTGAGAAGGATGCTGAGACAGATTCTTGCGCACAAAATTGACCGTGGCATTATTGTCTTCTATCTGGTTCAACTCCAGATTCCCGACCAGGCCCTGACGGGTGAAATTGGAACTCCCAATCAATCCCACAGCATTCTCTTCATCTGAACCGAAAATGTAGCACTTGGCATGAAGAAAATTCTTACGATACACCCTGATCTGAAGTTTCCCCTCGTAATCTGAGCTCAAATACCTACCCAACATGGCAGCCACCTTTTGGTACTCATCCTTAAGTTGAAGTTCCTCAAGGTCTCTGGTGAGGTATTTTTGGGGAAAATCCGGGTCCAGCGTCGCAGGGCACCTAATCTGGTAAGCTTTCACAGAAGGCTCCTCACCCAACAACAACCTGATGGTAGTTCCCTCCCGGGCCAGAAAAGTATCCAATTCCTCAAAAATTTCCACCATGCCGGGCAAGTCCCAGTAACCTGTAGCAATAGAGACTTCTGAGAAACCTGAATCAGCCAGCAATTCCTTTATCAGATTGCCTAACTGATATTCCTGGGAGGAGTTGTCAATAAGTTTTATACCGTTCTTCATCGTTGCAGCACATCAATTACCCAATGAGCGGGCTAGTCACACAAAACGGACGGATGCTTTCCCAACCAATCAACATAAAAACACAACCAATTCATATTGAGGCCAATAGAGCATCGCCATTGATTTCTCAAATATAAAACAAAAAACTTCGCACCCTGCAAACCTATGGTTTTTTATTGCGATAAATACCACAAATTAAATACGAACTACAGCAGGCCGGCAGGGCCTTCTACTCCTCCTGAAGAATCTCAAAGTTCAGGTACTTCAGGCAAGCCAGATTCAGCAGGCTGTCGGCTTCGGGCTGGCGGGCAAGGCTTTCGTAGAGGGCACTCATCGCATAGTCCCGGGTGATCCCCAGGAGGACAGGGCTAATGTACGAAGGGTTGTAAGGCCCCAGAAAACGGGCTGCAGCAGCGTCCAGGAGGTCATAGGCCTCGGGCTGACGGGAAATAGCCAGAAATAACTGGCTGAAGGCTGCTCCACGGGCCTTGCCTCTCTGGGGAATGGCTTGGTCGGACAACGGAAGCAATTCCGTATAATGGCTGTAGTTCTGAGCTGCAGCGGTCACCAGTTGGTCGCTCATCTCAGGATTCCGGGCAATGGCGTCGAACAGCCCGCCAATCTGCTCCATCTTGGAGGCCTTCATATCAAAGTCATCTCCGGTGTAATACACATTCTCCTCCTTTGCACACGAGAAGAGCAAGCCCAGAGCGGCTACATAAATCCAAAAGAATTTTTTCATGGTAGTATGGGAATTATTGGTTAAGGGTTCGCATATCGGCCTTCATGAGCGCATCCAGAGCGTACACCGGGGCGCTCACTCCCTCGGGCACAGGCATCCGGCTGTACCGGGCAAAATACTGAATACAGGCATCCTTCCACGCTTGGGCATCGGCCTGCTGACGGCCCAGCACCTGTTGCACCTCAGCAAACACAACCGGGTCGGCATAGGGCTTCACCCCCTCCCACAATGTCCGGAAACCCGCAACCTCACGCACCCCGCTGTCGTACTGCCGGCACAACTCCTCCCAGAGTGTAGCCCCGCTCTTCATCCGGTAGGTCCAGGGAAGATGGTGAAACCAAAGCAGCAATTCTTCCGGGCAGGTCTCGGGACGGGCATAGAGTGATCGCAACGGCTCCTGGTACTGTTCCACGGCCCGGCTCCCGGTGAAGGAGCGGTCAAACCCGATGCCGAGGGTGTCCGCCTTGTGATAGTATCGGGGGGTCCAGTCCTCTCTGGTGCCCGGAGGCGCCCACCAGGGGCCTGGCCCGTAGTGGTGGTTCCCGGCAAAGAGGTGATGCAGCCCCAGAGGCATCATATACTGTACCGCAGCCTCGCGGCTCCGGAGCATAATCTGTAGTGCCGGCGCCGCAAAACGGCGCTCCCACTGTTTCACGGACAATGGCACCGGGACAGAAGTTCTCAGATGCTGAAAGGACAGGCGAAGCCATTCCCCGGCAATCTCGCGGCTCTTCAGACCCGGGTCCCAGGCCAGGCGCCCAAAGGCATACCAGTTGGCTTGTCCAAAGGAATAGCCGCACCAGTTTTCGTCCGTGCCCGCATTGGCAACCCCGGCAATGGCCGAGAACGCATGCCCCGAAAGGCTGCCGTCCGTACATCGGGCCACGGTACTTCCCGGCCCCTGCTGGTAGGTGTCGCTCTGGAGAAACTCCTCCCACATCGGAGCCAGAAAAACCAGTTGAAAGGAATGTCCCAGATATTCCTGGGTGATTTGCAACTCAGGCATCACCCGGGTGAGCTTCAGGGCTCCGAACAGAGGACTGAAGGGTTCACGGGGCTGAAAGTCCACAGGCCCGTTCTTCACCTGGATGATCACATTATCCCGGAATTTCCCATCCAGGGGCATGAATTCCTGATAGGCCTGCTTGGCTCGGTCGGTTTCGGTGGGCTGATACACAAAAGCCCGCCACATCACCAGGCCACCGAAGGGTTTGAGGGCATCGGCCAGCATATTGGCTCCGTCGGCATGGGTGCGGCCAAAATCCTGTGGCCCTGGCAATCCCTCACTGTTGGCCTTGACCAAGAACCCGCCGAAATCGGGAATGAGCCGGTATATCTCACGCACTCGCTCGGCCCACCACGTCCGAACCCGCTCGTCCAGAGGGTCAGAGGTGCCAAGTTTCCCGAGGCGGACCGGGGAGGAGAAATTGATGCTCAGGAACACCCGAATGCCGTAGGGCCTGAGTTCCTCAGCAACCGCTGCCGCACGTTGCAGCATCCCGGGGGATAGCACCTCGGGGGAGGCATTGACATTGTTCAGCACCGTGGCGTTGATCCCGACAGAGGCATTGGCGCGGGCGTATTCCCGCCACAAAGTCCTGTCGGCAGGTGTCACAGCCAAATCGGCCATACCCCGCCAGAACAGGGACCGGCCGGCATAGCCCCGCTCCACGGATCCATCCGGATTGTCCCAATGGTTGAGAATCCTGAGGGTATAGGCAGGGCGGGACACCACCCCGTGCACGGGTTGTCCGGTGCGCTGACGGCGCAGCAGATCAAAGGCTCCGTACATCAGACCCAGCTCCGTATTGGCCTGAATGGCGTCTCGTTCCAAACGATATCCGTCGGGCCCGAGGTCTTTCTGCTGAACCAGCTGCAGCACCAGCGAGGACCCTTTGCTGCCGGTCCATCCGGTTACCAGTTCCTGCCGGGCAATGTCCAGGGTGGGCGAAGAATGGGGCACCTGCACAGACACTGATGCGGGCGTGACTGGCACCAGCCACAGATCGTGGCTCCGGTACGTTCCCCAAAGGCCAAGCGGAACCTGGATGAGAAACCACGTTATCGCCAGTATCCTGAGTGTGGCCCACTGAGGCGGGTAAGTCCGTAATGTAGTCATAACAGAGCAGTGAAATGCATCAGAATACAATGATAATGCTTTTTCCATCCGGTTTTTGATTATTTTTACCGGGTTGATAACAAAAACCTATTGCCATGACACACCCTAAGTTCTTCCGCGTATTCGCGCTGATGCTGCTCATCCTCAGCGGCCTTCAGGCCACTGCCCAGGACCTGTTCCCTGACGGCACCCCGATTCCCGACTGGTTCCGCCAGAACAAGGAAACAGACATCAAGACGCTGGGAAAAGCTTACCGGCTCACCGACTATGGCATTGTCAACGACAGCAACCTCATCCAGACCGAAAAAATCCAGGCAGTCATTGACCAGGCTTCTGCCGGTGGCGGCGGGGTAATCATCATTCCCAAAGGAACCTTCCAAAGCGGGTCCTTGTTCTTCAAGCCCGGCACCCACCTGCACATCGAAGATGGCGGAACCCTCAAGGGCAGTGACGACATCAGCAACTTTGCCGTCCTCACCACCCGGATTGAAGGCCAGACGCTGAAATACTTTGCAGCCCTGGTCAATGCCGACAAGGTGGATGGCTTCACCATCTCGGGCAAGGGCACCATCAACGGCAACGGACTCAGGTACTGGAAAGCCTTCTGGCTGCGGCGCCAATGGAACCCTCAGTGCACCAATATGGACGAAATGCGCCCACGCCTGGTATTCATTTCCAACAGCAAGAACGTGCAACTCTCGGGCGTAAAGCTGATGAACTCACCCTTCTGGACGACCCATCTGTACAAATGTGAAAACGTCAAACTGCTGGGCCTCCACATCTATGCGCCCTCTGCTCCGGTCAAGGCTCCCAGCTCGGATGCCATTGACATAGATGTCTGCACCAATGTGCTGGTGAAAAACTGTTTTATATCGGTGAATGACGATGCCGTGGCCCTCAAGGGCGGCAAAGGCCCCACTGCGGACAAAGACCCCAACAACGGTGAGAACCGCAACATCATCATCGAGGACTGCACCTACGGGTTCTGCCACAGCGCCCTCACCTGCGGCAGTGAATCCATCCACAACTACAACATCATCCTGCGCCGCTGCAATGTAGTGACCGCACAGCGCTTGTTGTGGCTCAAGATGCGCCCCGACACCCCGCAGAACTACGAATACATCACTGTGGAGGACATCACCGGAAACGGCACCAACTTCCTGTATATCCAGCCCTGGACCCAGTTCTTTGATCTCAAAGGACAACCGGCTCCGCCTCCCTCGCGTTCCAGCCACATCACCATGCGCAACATCAAGTTTGAATGCGACCGGGTGTTCAACGTATCCCGTTCCGAAAAATACACCCTGACCAACTTCACGTTTGAGGGGCTGGAACTGAAGGCAAAACAGGGTGAGATTGCCACCAGCATGATTGACAACTTCACCCTGAAAAATGTCACAGTGAACGGCCAGAAAGTAAACTAAAAAAACGTCTGAAAAAGATAATCTGTCCATGAGTCCGCACAAGCTATATCTGTACAACAGCCTTTCCCGGCAGAAAGAAGTGTTCGAACCGATTCATCCGCCCCATGTGGGGTTGTATGTCTGCGGACCGACTGTTTACGGGGATGCCCATCTGGGACATGCCCGTCCGGCCATCACCTTCGATCTGTTGTTCCGGATGCTGGGACATCTCGGATACAAGGTTCGCTATGTACGGAACATCACCGATGTGGGACATCTGGAAAACGACGCTGACGCCGGGGAGGACAAGATTGCCAAAAAGGCCCGGCTGGAACAACTCGAACCGATGGAAGTGGTGCAGCATTTCACCACCCGGTATCACCAGAACATGCAGGACCTCAATGTACTTCCACCCAGCATCGAACCCAGGGCGTCGGGGCACATCATGGAACAGCAGCAAGTAATCCAACGCATTCTTGATGCAGGTTACGCCTACGTGAGCAATGGCTCGGTGTATTTCGACCTGGCCTTGTATGCACAGAATCATCCTTATGGAAAACTCTCCGGCAGGGTTCTGGACGACCTGATGGCTACCACCCGGGAACTGGACGGACAGGAAGAGAAGCGGCATCCCTTTGATTTCGCCCTGTGGAAGAAGGCCATGCCCGAACACATCATGCGCTGGCCTTCCCCCTGGAGTGAAGGCTTCCCGGGGTGGCATTTAGAGTGCACCGCCATGAGCACCAAATATCTGGGAGAAATGTTCGACATCCACGGGGGAGGAATGGACCTGCTCTTTCCCCACCATGAGTGCGAGATTGCCCAATCAACGGCTGCACTTGGGAAGGAATCGGTGAGGTACTGGATGCACAACAACATGATCACCATCAACGGCCAGAAAATGGGCAAATCTCTGGGCAATTTCATCACCCTGGAGGAACTCTTTACCGGTAAGCACCCCCTGCTGGAAAAAGCCTATTCTCCCATGGCCATCCGTTTCTTTATCTTGCAGGCGCACTACCGCAGCACCGTGGACTTCTCCAACGAAGCCCTGCAAGCATCGGAGAAAGGACTCACCCGTCTTATGGAAGGCATCCGCACCCTGAACCGGATTACGCCCTCTGCAACGGGGACCGCCGCTCTCGAAGGGTTTGAATCCGACTGCTATCAGGCCCTGTGTGATGATCTGAACAGCCCGGTGGTCATTGCCCTTCTTTTTGACGGATTGCGTCACATCAATGCGGCATTCAACGGACAAGGCAGCCTCTCCGCTTCCGACCTGGAAATGCTCCGGAGGGTTTATCATACTTTTGTCTTCGACATTCTGGGGCTGCGTGACGAGCAGGCCGGGGACAACCACGGGGAACTGCTGGAGTACCTCATCGGCTATCTGCTGGACATCCGGCAGGAGGCCAAAGCTGCTAAGGACTATGCCACCTCGGACAAGATCAGGAAGAAGCTTTCAGAGCTGGGCGTGGACATCAAGGACCGCAAAGATGGTGCCGACTGGAGCTTCCGCTCCGCGGCACAATAAATCTCTGGCTATGAACCATCTTGCCTCCATGCCCTACCTCTCTTCGGTCGTCTCCATCGGAGATGTCCCCCTTGGAGGAACACATCCTGTGAGGGTTCAGACCATGACCAACACCCCCACGATGGACACCCGCGCCACCGTGGAACAATGTCTGGTTTGTGCGGCTGCCGGAGCCGAGTATATCCGCATCACCGCACCGGGGGTCAGGGAAGCAGAGCATCTGGAAGTTATCAAAAAAGAGTTGCACCACCGCGGCTGCCGGGTACCCCTGATTGCCGACATCCACTTTCTTCCCTCAGCCGCCGAAGCTGCTGCGCGAAGAGTCGAAAAGGTACGCATCAACCCGGGAAATTATGTGGACAAGAAAGCCACAGCCGCAGCCGGGAAGCGCAGCAGCAGCTTGTACGACACCGAGCTGGAACGAATCCATCAGCGATTGCTGCCCCTCATCCGGGTATGCCGGCAGTACGGCACAGCCATACGCATCGGTTCCAACCACGGTTCCCTGAGCGAACGCATCGTGGAACGCTACGGGGACACCCCGCTGGGGATGGCCGAGAGTGCCATGGAGTTCCTGCGCATCTTTCGCGCGGAAGGCTTTGACCATATAGTCCTCTCCATGAAATCGAGCAATGTGCGGGTGATGGTCGAATCCACCCGGCTGCTGGTGCAGTTGATGACTCAGGAAGGCATGGCATTCCCGCTGCATCTGGGCGTTACTGAAGCAGGCGAAGGCAGCGAGGGGCGCATCAAATCGGCTGCAGGCATCGGGGCCCTGCTGGCCGAAGGTCTGGGCGACACCATCCGGGTATCCCTCACAGAAGCCCCGGAGGCAGAACTTCCGGTTGCCCGGCAGATTGTGCGCTGGCTGCAGGGCTTCCGTGCTGCGCAAGTTCCTCAGGAATCGGGTTACAGCCTGACGGAAGTGCGGGGCGAATGGGAAGCACATGAAGAAAAAAACTTTTTCTGGAACAAAGAATCATTCCGGTTGCACGGTGCCCCGGCGCTGCTGCTCGAAAGCCGCACCACCCCGGGGATTGCAGGATTTCGTCAGGGGCTGCACGCTCTGCCCGGAATAAGCCAGGAAACAGCCCAACACCCGCCGCTGCAGACGGAGACTGACACACCGCTGGGAACGGAGCCCGGCACACCTCAGCGCACAGAACCCGCGCTCCCGGTTATCCTCAGAAAAAAATATTCCAATACTCCTCTCGACATCCTCCAAATTCAGGCGGCATGTGATTTTGGGCCCATATTTATCGATCAGTTGGCCCAGGGCCTGTGGATCGAGGGAGATGGCCTGGGATGCCATCAGAAAAGCCTTAAGGAGACCGCCCTGACCCTCCTGCAAGCCTGTCGCGAACGGGCCAGCAAGGCAGAGTTCATCTCCTGCCCCTCATGCGGAAGAACCCTTTTTGACCTCCAGCAGACTGCGGCAGCCATCCGGGCACGCACAGGACACCTTAAAGGGCTGCGCATCGGCATCATGGGCTGCATCGTCAACGGGCCCGGCGAAATGGCCGATGCCCATTACGGGTATGTGGGCTCCGGACCGGGCCGGATCACCCTCTACAAGGGACGGGAGGTGGTTCGCAAAAATATTCCGGCAGCACAAGCTGTAGATGAGCTGATAGAACTGATAAAATCGAACGGCGACTGGGTAGCGCCCCCGGACAACATGGAATAATTCCCGCAGAATTGACTACTTTTGCGGGTAGAATTTTATATCGTTCAAAGGTGAATTTTATTGAAGAACTAACCTGGAGGGGCATGATCCACGACATGACCCCGGGGACTGAGGAACAACTCGGCAAGGAAATGACAACGGCCTATGTCGGCATTGACCCCACAGCCGATTCCCTGCATATTGGACATCTGGTCAGCATTATGATGCTCCGCCACTTTCAACGATGCGGGCACAAGCCCATCGCCCTCATCGGGGGAGCCACCGGCATGATCGGCGATCCCTCCATGAAATCCCAGGAACGCAACCTGTTGTCCGAGGATGAGTTGCGACACAATCAGGAGTGCATCCGCAAGCAACTTTCCCGTTTCCTCGATTTTGAATCCGGGCTACCCAACCAGGCAGAGATGGCCAATAACTACGACTGGACCAGGGACCTTACCTTCCTGAGTTTCATCCGGGATATCGGCAAGCACATCACCGTGAACTACATGATGTCCAAGGATTCTGTCCGCAAACGTATTTCGGGCGAAGACCGGGAAGGCATGTCCTTCACAGAGTTTACCTACCAGCTCGTCCAGGGATACGACTTCTATGTTTTGTACACCCAAAAGAGCTGTAAACTGCAGATGGGCGGCTCCGACCAGTGGGGCAATATCACCACCGGCACAGAGCTGATCAGGCGCAAATGCGGAGGAGAAGCCTACGCCCTGACCTGCCCGCTGATCACCAAAGCTGACGGAGGCAAGTTCGGCAAGACCGAAACCGGCAATGTGTGGCTCGACCCGGCCCGGACTTCCCCCTACCAGTTCTACCAGTTCTGGATGAATGTGAGCGATGCCGATGCCCGGAAGTACATCCGCATCTTCACCATGCTGGGCCGTGAAGAAATCGGGCAACTGGAACAAGAGCAAGATGCGCAGCCTCACTTGCGCCCGCTGCAAAAAGCCCTCGCGCGAGAAGTGACCTGCATGGTGCATTCCCAGGCTGACTGGATGGCGGCCGAAGAAGCCTCCCAAATGCTCTTCGGGGCGGGCACCGCTGAGTCGCTCGCCCGTTTGGATGAAGCCACCTTCCTGAGCGTGTTCGGAGGGGTACCCCGGTTTGAGATCCCATCCAGCCTGCTGCATGAGGGAATTGCGCTGATGGACCTGCTGTGCACCCACACCCAGGTATTCCCGTCCCGCGGGGAAGCGCGGCGGACTCTGGATGGTGGCGGAATTTCGGTCAACAAACAGAAAGTAACCTCTGTGGATACCAGCATTACCTCCTCGGACCTGATCAACCAAAAATATATTCTGGTACAGAAAGGAAAAAAGAATTACTTTGTCATTCAGGTTCAGTAACCTAACGTTCCAACTATGGCCAAAAAAAGCACAGAGACCGCCCGGGGCAAAACCCTCAAAGGGAACAAGAACGGACTGGTCCGCTTCCTCAAGGATGACCGGACCCGGGTTCTGACTGGGCTTTTTCTGGCCGTTCTGGCCCTGCTGCTGAGTGTAGCCTTTGTTTCCTTTTTGTTTACCTGGAAGGCCGACCAAAGCTTCCAATGGTCCACCGTGCTCTCGGATGCCAGTGTTGTGGTGGAAAACAAGGCTGGTAAAATCGGGGCCCGGCTTGGCAATCTCTTAATATCCAGTGGATTTGGAGTGGGAGCCTTCTTCATTCCATTTATCTTGAGCATCTTGGGGCTTCGCCTGCTCAAAGTGCGCATCATGAAGACCGGCAGAGCGCTGCGTCTGGGCCTCACGGCTATGATACTCACCTCCCTGCTGCTGAGTTATCTTACTGGCGACACCAATGGATACCTTGGCTCCGGCCTGGGAGGGGCCCACGGGCTCTACATCTGCCAATGGCTGACGGCCCTCATGGGCACCACCGGCACCGGTCTGCTCCTCTTTTTGGTGAGCTTTGGTTTTCTCACCCTCACTTTTGCCGGATTTCTCTCCTGGATCTCCCGGAAATCAGCCGCCCTTCCTGCTGCCATTGCCTCTCGGGCCAGAGGCAGCGATACTGACCCTGCATTTGGAGACCTTGCATCAGATGGTCTAAATCAGGATGAACTGCCCTGGGTGGACGCAGACACGCCCGTGGGTTCGGAGTACGCTGAAATGCTCCCGCAGGATTCCGACCTCAATGGGAACGATAGCCCCGATGAGGACAGCACTTCCTTTCTGCAGGAACCCGACAGGGATGTGGAGCTCACGGTAGAATCGGCCGTGGAGGACAATACCGTTGTGTCCGGGACCCGTTCTGTGACTGCCTCCGGGCCATACGATCCCACCCTTGACCTGTCCTCCTACCAGCTCCCTACTCCAGATTTGCTGGAAGACCACCGAGCCGAAAATTCCACCGTCACCAACGAGGAACTGATCAGCAACAAGAACAAGATTGTGGAAACTCTGGCCAACTACAAAATCCAGATTGACCGGATCAAGGCCACCATCGGCCCAACCGTAACGCTCTATGAGATTGTTCCAGCACCCGGGGTCCGCATCTCGCGCATCAAGAATCTTGAGGACGACATCGCCCTGAGCCTCTCCGCCCTGGGTATCCGTATCATTGCCCCGATGCCTGGCAAGGGAACCATCGGGATCGAAGTACCCAACATGAATCCCGAGATTGTCTCGATGAAGTCCCTCATCACGTCCCGGAAGTTCCAGGAGTCCACAGGAGAGATTCCCATTGCCCTGGGGAAGACCATCTCCAACGAAACCTTTGTGTTTGACCTGGCCAGAATGCCCCACCTGCTGATTGCAGGGGCCACCGGGCAGGGAAAATCGGTTGGGCTCAACGCCATCATCACCTCCATCCTGTACAAGAAACATCCGGCCCAGATTAAATTCGTACTGGTGGACCCCAAGAAGGTGGAACTCACCCTGTACTCCAAGATCGAAAGGCACTTCCTGGCCAAGTTGCCCGATGCTGAAGAAGCCATCATCACCGACACCCAGCGGGTCATCAACACCATCAAATCGCTGTGTCAGGAAATGGACAGCCGCTACGAGTTGCTCAAGCATGCCGAGGTGCGCAACATCAAGGAATACAACGGAAAATTCATTGAGCGCAAGCTCAACCCACTGGAGGGACATCGCTATCTGCCCCATATTGTTGTGATTATCGATGAGTTTGCCGATATGATCATGACCGCAGGCCGGGAGATTGAAACCCCCATCGCCCGTCTGGCCCAGCTGGCCCGGGCCATCGGTATCCACCTGGTCATCGCCACCCAGCGGCCCACCACCAACATCATCACCGGCACCATCAAAGCCAACTTCCCGGCCCGGATTGCCTTCAGAGTGACCTCGGCCATTGACTCACGCACCATCCTGGACACCACCGGAGCCAATCAGCTCATCGGGCGCGGAGATATGCTCTTTTCTGGCGGAAGCGATATGATCCGTATCCAGTGTGCCTTCATTGACATTCCGGAGCTGGAACGTATCACCGACTATATCGGCTCCCAGCAGGGGTATCCCACCGCCATGCTGCTGCCCGAGTATGTCGGGGAAGAGTCTGTCGAAGCCAGGGATGTTGATTTGGGGAAGAAGGATGAACTGTTCGAAGAAGCCGCCCGTGTTCTGGTGCAACACCAACAGGGCTCCACCTCCCTGATTCAGCGCAAATTCTCCATCGGCTACAACCGAGCCGGCCGCATTATGGACCAACTGGAAGCCGCAGGCATCGTTGGCCCCTTTGAAGGAAGCAAGGCCCGCCAGGTTCTGTTTGTTGACCTGTTGTCCCTGGAGAACTATCTCAACACCCTCAACGAAAGAGAATAATCTCCGAAAAAGCCGGGAGTACTGCGGGGAGCCCCCCTGGTGTCCTGTGTCTTTGCACGGAACAAACCACCCCGGAAAATGCTGAGGGTGCCCCGGCAAATCCGCCGAAGCACCCTCAACACTTTATCCATTTCCGAACCCGGCAAGCGGGCCCGGATGTTTCCTACAGACTCTCGCCAAAATCCTCCCGGAACTTGGCCATCAGTTTCTCCGGCCAGTCGGACACAGGAGCCAGACGGCCATTGAAGAACCGGAGGGTCTTGGGCTCTTCCAGAAACTTGAGCCCGCCCACCAGACGACGATTCTCGTACAGCCATTTCAGACGGTCTATCACGAACATGGTCTGCGACAGGGTGAACACCCGGCGCGGGAACGCCAGACGCAGCAGTTCAAAATCGGCGAGCAACTCGGTGCCGTCCTCGGCCCGCTCCATAGAAACCGTACCCCGCTCCATTCCGCGAACACCCGAGATGAGGTACAGAGCAATAGCCAAAGCACCGGCACGATACTGGTACCGATCAATGTGGTCCACAAACTGCATGGCATCTACGTGGCAACCCAGACCGCCTGCAGGCATGACCACGGGAATACCTGCCTTATCCAGCTCAGCAACAGCATACTCAATAAACGAAGGGCTCTGAGAGATCATCGTCTCATCGAGGGTTTCACGCAAACCCACAGCAATGGCCTCAATCTCCCGCACCGACATTCCTCCGTAGGTGAGGAAGCCTTCGTAAACGGGCACCAGGTCCTTCATCTTGTTGTAGAGATCCAGATTGTTGGTGCAGATACCGCCCCCGCGGGCAGAGCTGAGCTTGCGGGCAGAGAAATAAACGATATCGGCCATTTCGCACATGGTCTTGATGATGGTAGCGCAGGATGTGCGTTTGAATTCGGGTTCGCGTTTTTTGACAAAATAAGCATTCTCGCCAATAAGGCTGGCATCGAGTACCAGCATAATCTTGTACTTGTCGCACACCTGACGGACTTCGCGCAGGTTGGCCACCGAGAAGGGCTGTCCGCCAATCAGGTTGGTCAGCGCCTCCATCCGGACAAAAGAGATTTTGTCTGCACCCACCTTCTCAATGCAGCGGATCATCTTGTCAATATCCATATTGCCTTTGAAAGGCTGGGTGCTCTTAATTACCTGGGCCTCATCGCCTACCAGTTCCTCGATATGTCCGCCCCGCATCAGGATATGTGCCAGGGTAGTGGTGAAGTGGTAGTTGGTGATGACCGTGTCGCCTTTCTTCACGAACACCTCCGAAATAATGTTCTCGCAGGCACGTCCCTGATGTGCGGGCAACACCAGATTTTTACCCAGGACATCCTTGATGGCGGTCTGCATCCGGACGAAACTCTGCGAACCGGCATAGGCATCATCGGCAATACTCATGGAGGCAATCTGGTTGTCACTCATGGCATTGGTACCACTGTCGGTAAGCATGTCCAGAAAAATATCGTGGGTCATCAACTGGAACGTATTAAACCCGGCCTCTTTGGATGCTTCCAAACGACGTTCGATGGGCACCAGATTCAGTTTCTGAACCACCCGGACTTTATGCAGCTCCAATGGAATGTTCTGACCGCCATAAAACTTGACATATGGCAGGGCGTTGCTCTTGTTACTCATAGGAAAAGGGATTATAAATGTGTTTTTTTGATTTTGACGCGCAATTTATAATGATTTTTAACGCACACTACCTGAAACGATAAAAAAAATGAAAAAATGAACCTGTTTCACAGCTGTTTCTGAAGCAAAAAGCCTATCTTGGGACTTCTATTACACGGGTACAAAGTCTGCCCAAACTATAATTACGCCTATGGTTACCATCCTGAACAAAGAACGCTCCCTCTTCAACAATCTGCTGGCCGAAGTCCGCGACCAGGAGCTGCAGAAGGACGGTGCCCGGTTCCGTTCCCATTGCGAACGCATGGGCGAAATCTTTGGTTACGAAATCAGCAAGCAGATGCCTTCGGAAGTGCGCCAAATCAGCACTCCTCTGGGGATTGCCGAGGAACAGGTGGTGAGCGAGTCCCCGGTGATTGTGTCCGTGATGCGCGCAGGTATCCCCTTGCATATGGGACTGTTGCGCATGTTCCATACTGCCGGTGGAGGTTTTGTCTCCCTGTACCGGAACCACGATAAGGACGGCTCCTTCCAGATTAGCCTCGAATACCTTTCCTGCCCGGACATCCAGGGCAAAACCGTCATCCTGTGCGACGCCCTCATCGCCTCCGGCTCCACCATCACCTTGGCATGCAAAGCCCTGCTCACCAAGGGAACGCCCAAACATATCCACATAGTATCCCTGATAGCCTCGCGCGAAGGGCTTGCCGCCGCACGGAAAAAACTTCCGGCCAAAGACGTGAGCTTCTGGCTGGGGGCTGTGGATGATGAGCTGACGGTCAAATCCTACATCGTACCCGGACTGGGCGATGCGGGCGACCTGGCATTCGGGGAGAAAACCACCTGAGCCGGCATATTTTTCCGCATCGCTATTTTTGCCTAACTTCGCCGTCTCAAATTAACCCGCATCCATGGCGCTTCAGTGTGGCATCATAGGACTGCCCAATGTCGGCAAGTCAACCCTCTTCAACTGTCTTTCCAGTGCAAAGGCCCAGGCGGCCAATTTCCCGTTTTGTACCATCGAACCCAATGTGGGGGTGATCACCGTCCCCGATGAACGGCTGCAACGCCTGGCCGAAATAGACCATCCCAAAAAGGTGATTCCGGCTACGGTAGAGATTGTGGACATTGCCGGGCTGGTGAAAGGAGCCAGCAAGGGAGAGGGACTGGGCAACAAATTTCTGGCAAACATCCGTGAAACCGATGCCTTGCTGCATGTGCTCCGATGCTTTGACGACCCCAATGTGACTCATGTGGACGGCAGCGTGAACCCCGTCAGGGATAAGGAGATTATTGACATGGAGCTCCAGATCAAGGATCTGGAAACCATCGAGAACCGCATCGCCAAGGTTCAGAAGCAGGCTCAGACTGGCGGGGACAAGAACGCCAAACGATTGTACGACATTCTCATCCGGTACAAGGCAGCCCTGGAACAGGGCCGCTCCGCCAGGACTGTAGTCCTGGACAACAAAGAAGATGTGAAACTGGCCGCAGAACTCTTTCTGCTGACCGACAAACCGGTGTTGTACATCTGTAATGTGGATGAAGCCTCCGCTGTGACCGGAAATACCTATGTTGAGGCCGTCCGCAAAGCGGTCGAAGGGGAGCATGCCGAGTGCCTGATAGTGGCCAGCAAACTGGAATCGGAGATTGCAGAGCTGGAAACCTGGGAAGAAAGACAGATGTTTCTGGAGGAGGCCGGGCTTGACCAGTCCGGGATGGTCCGGCTCATCCGCTCCGCCTACCACCTGCTGGACTTACAGACCTATTTCACCACCGGCCCGGATGAGACCCGCGCCTGGACCTTCGTCAGGGGGACCAAGGCCCCTCAGGCCGCCGGCATCATTCACTCCGACTTTGAAAAAGGCTTTATCCGTGCCGAGGTCATCAAATACGCCGACTACACCGCACTGGGTTCTGAAGCGGCCTGCCGCGATGCGGGCAAGATTTCCATTGAGGGCCGGGACTATGTAACTCAAGACGGAGACATCATGCACTTCCGCTTCAATGTGTAGCTTCCCGGAATAAGTTATCAACATCCGCGGGCCACAAACCTTTTTTTTTGTATTATTGTTGGATAAGTAATCGAGTTATTAATACCTCTACTAAGCCATACCCGATATGAAGTTCGTTGCATCCAGTTCCCAACTGCTAAACAGCTTGCAGGCCATCAACAAGGTGATCAGCAACAAGAACACCCTGCCCATTCTGGACAATTTCCTGTTCACCATTGAAGGCGACATGCTGGAGATTGTGGCTTCCGATTTGGAAACCACCATGATCACCCGGATGAGCATCACCCAGGGCTCTGAACCCGGCATCATTGCCATCCCCGCCCGGCTTTTGATTGACCTGCTGAGCAAGTTCTCGGAGCAACCGCTCACCTTTGTAATCAATACGGCCACCTTTGCCATCAACATTCATTCGGAGAACGGGCAATACAGCCTCCCCGGGAACGACGGCACCCTGTTTCCCCAGCTTCCTGCACTGGACACGGAAAACTCTGCCCGGATGGAGATTGGCTCAGAGGTATTGTTGAGCGGAATCAGCAAGACCGTTTTTGCCACCGGAGATGATGAACTCCGCCCGGTGATGAACGGTATCTTTGTGGAACTCAGTGAGGACAGTCTCACCTTTGTGGCTTCGGATGCCCACAAGCTGGTTCGCTACCGGCGCAACGATGTCGCCCCGGGCTGTGCCGGGAGTTTCATCCTGCCCAAGAAACCGGCTTCCCTGCTGCGCAACGTGCTGCCCAAGGAATCTGAAAAAGTCACCATCTCGTTCGACAACAAGAATGCCCGGGTGGACCTGGAAGGATATACCATGGTCTGCCGTTTGGTGGAAGGAAGATATCCCAGTTACAACTCTGTGATTCCCCAGAATAATTTCAACCACCTGACCATTGACCGGGTGGAATTGCTGAGCTCCCTCCGCCGGGTGCAGGTTGTGGCCAATCCCGCCAGCAGCCTGGTGAAACTGGAACTCAAAGGCAACCAAATGGACATCTTTACCCAGGATGTTGACTTTGCCATCGCCGGACACGAAACCCTTAAATGCCAGTACGAGGGAGACCCTATGAGTATTGGCTTTAAATCGGTGTTCCTCATCGAGATCCTCTCCAACCTCTCCACTGCGGATGTATGCTTTCAACTGTCTGACCCCTCCAGGGCCGGCGTGATTGTTCCCGTCCAGAACGAAGAACAGAACGAGGATGTATTGATGTTGCTCATGCCCATGATGGTAAATTCCTGAACATGACTTTAATCCTGAAGAACCCCATCGTTTTTTTCGACCTCGAGACTACCGGGATCAACATCGCATCGGATAGGATTGTGGAGTTGTCGTACCTCAAGGTACATCCCAACGGTAAGGAAGAGCCCAAGACGTTGCTGATCAACCCCACGATTCCCATCCCTGCCGAAGCCACACAAATCCATGGCATCCGGAATGAAGACGTTGCCGGATGCCCCACTTTTCAAGAGGTTGCAGCCACCCTGGTTGCTGCCTTTGAAGGCTGTGACTTTGCCGGGTACAACTCCAATAAATTCGACCTCCCCCTGCTGGCCGAAGAATTTCTCCGGTCCGGGATTGCTTTTGACCTCAAAAAGAGGAAGTTCATTGACGTGCAGGTCATCTTCCACAAGATGGAACAACGCACCCTTTCGGCAGCATACCAATTCTACTGCGGCAAGGAACTGGTCAACGCCCACTCCTCGGAGGCAGACACCCGGGCTACCTACGAAGTGTTGCTCTCCCAGTTGGAACGGTATCCCAGCCTGCCACGGGATATTGACCATCTCTCGGAATTTTCCACACAGGCGCGCTCCGCCGATTTTGCCGGCCGTATTGTGTATAACGACAAAGAGGAGGAAGTATTCAACTTCGGCAAATACAAGGGCGTGACCGTTCAAGAAGTACTGACCAGAGACCCTTCCTACTATTCATGGATGATGAACGGGGATTTTCCGCTTTACACCAAGAAGGTGCTCACCAGCATCAAACTCAGGGGGTTCTGCAAATAAATCTATGGAGTTATCCGTTCACTCCCTGCCCAACGGCATCCGGATCGTTCATCAGCAGACTACCTCTGCGGTCGCCCATTGCGCGTTGTTCATGGATACCGGCTCCAGGGATGAGTCGTCTGCGGAGTGGGGCTATGCCCATTTTGTAGAACACATCCTCTTCAAAGGCACTAAGAAACGCAATGCCTACCACATCCTGAGCCGGATGGAGGATGTCGGAGGAGAGCTCAACGCCTTTACCACCAAGGAGGAAACTTGCCTGCACACCTCATTCCTGCCCCGGCATCTGCCACGAGCGATGGAATTGCTCTCCGACATGGTTTTTCACCACCAGTTCACCGAACGTTCTCTGGCCAGTGAAAGGGAAGTCATCCTGGACGAAATCAACTCCTGCAAGGACAACCCGTCAGACCTCATCTTTGATGAGTTTGATCAGGGCGTATTTCCAGGTCACCCCCTGGGACATCCCATCCTGGGCACACGCCATACCCTGCGAACGCTGAACAGGGAGAAAATTCTTTCCTTCATCGCGCGGCACTACACCACCGACCGAATGGTGTTTGCCTCTGTAGGTCCGGTACCATTCCGTTCCGTGCTGCACTACGCCGGAAGATTTCTGGCAACCATCCCGCCCAGGACAGGAGCCCCACCCCGGGAACGATTCACCGGATATCAGCCCTTCTTCAAGGAGGATCGCAAGCACACCAATCAGGTT
>DFUR01000011.1 GCA_002380425.1 Bacteroidales bacterium UBA4181 | reverse complement strand
ATGCAAAAAAAAAAATCAACTGCAAAACATTTTGGCGAACGAATTCCAAAAATCTTTAAAAAATATCAGAAACGCAGGATGAACGGGGCCTACAGAAACCAAAATATTCCCCAACAGAAAAAGAGGGTTCGGAGGAGCATGCCATTGGGTAGTCCCACGCCAGCGTCCAACGATTGCAAACCACAGCGGGCACCGAAACTGCACCCCATTCAAGCAAGGATGGGTGTGTGACGACTGCCCAGGAGCGCTCGGAATGGTGAGGCGCAGCTTCCGATACAGCGCACCCCCGTTGCAGGGCACAGCGAGGTCCTCGACAGGGCTACGGGTGTCAGGGCACAGCGAGGTCCTCGCTGTGCCCTGACACCCGTAGCCCTGTCGGAACACACCATCCTTGCGGGGACCCTCTCGGACCTCCCTGTACCATACAAAAAAAGGGGCCTCACGGCCCCTTCTCAATATTTCAAACAATCCTTGAACCGGGTTATTCCTAGTTCATCCGAGGCATTCCGCCACCAGCAGGAGCACCAGCACCAGGAGCACCAGCACCACTCTGGAACTGACTCATCCGGGCAGCCCTTTCTTCCTGCATCTTCTTGTACTGTGCCTTCTGAGCATCATTCAAGACAGCATTGATGGATGAATCCTGCGCAGCGGTGAGTTCGTTGTTTACCTTTGTACGAGCTTCGCGGTCTGCATTCTGGCCAAGTTTTTCGTAAGCAGCCATACGTTTGGCAGCAGCATCGGTGTACACCTTAACCAATTTGGCCTTTTGATCAGCTGTCAGCCCGGTAACGGTCTGTTCCAGACGGGTAACCTGCTCTTCAGGGGTACCGCCAAAACCACGACCCATACCACCAGCGCCCATACGACCCTGCCCCTGGCCACCGGCGGGAGCCTGTGCACTCATTGCGAAAGCGAACAAAATCGCTGCAAACGTTAAAAACACTTTTTTCATAGCTTCTGAAAATTTAATTAAATGAATGGTTAACCAATATTCCGGCATTGTCTGAATCCGACTCCGCACGTAGCTTAGACTAATATACTTGTCCCAGGTTTAATCTCTTTGGCAACAGACTGCATTTTTTTTACAAACAGTCGTACATGCGCAAATATACTTATTAACCCACAAGTTGTAACAGGAGCCCTGAAGATTTTGGATTTTTTAAGAAATGTCGTTCCTTTGCCTGCTGGTTCAAACCATTCTTCAGCCGGTTATTCCCTGACAAAACATGCCTCCCTACCTGCCCCATATTGACACCCCCGATGACCTGAAAAGAATCCCGGTCGATGAACTGCCGTTGGTGTGCGATGAACTCCGGGAGTTCATCATTGACGCGGCCAGCAGGAACCCCGGCCACCTGGGAGCCAATCTGGGTGTGGTGGAACTCACCGTTGCCCTGCATTATGTGTTCCATACCCCCAAGGACAAGCTCATCTGGGATGTGGGACATCAGGCTTATGCCCACAAGATTCTCACCGGCCGGAGGGCCCGTTTCGACCAGAACCGAAAATACGGAGGAATCAGCGGTTTTCCCCGAATGGCCGAAAGCCCCTACGATGCCTTTGGGGTGGGACACTCATCCACCTCTATCTCTGCCGCCCTCGGGATGGCCACCTCCCAAAAGCTGAAACAAAAAGGCGAAGAAAAAATTGTAGCCGTCATCGGCGACGGCTCCCTGGCAGCAGGGATGGCTTTTGAAGCCCTCAACCATGCCGGCTCCCTCAAATCGGACATGCTGGTGATTGTCAATGACAATGACATGGCCATTGATCCCAATGTGGGGGCCATGCGGGAGTATCTGCTGAGCATCACCACCTCGAGGGTGTACAACCGGGTGAAGACCAATGTGTGGAACATGATGGAGGGCATCGCCCGGATTCGCCGGCTGCTGCAACGCATGGAGAACGGGATCAAATCAACCCTCCTGAGGCAGAGTAATCTTTTTGAATCTCTGAATTTCAGATACTTCGGCCCCGTGGACGGCCATGACGTGCGCAACCTGATCAAGGTCCTTTCGGACCTCAAAAATATCGAAGGGCCCAAATTGCTTCACGTGGTCACTGTCAAGGGCAAGGGATATAAGTTTGCCGAAGACGATCAGTCATTGTGGCATGCTCCCGGCACTTTTGACGTCCCTACCGGAAAGATCTGCAGTACGGAAGGATGCGAAAAACTTCCTCCAAAATTGCAGGATGTATTTGGGATGACCCTCACCGAGCTTGCAGCAGGGAACCTGCGTATTGTGGGCATCACCCCAGCCATGGCACGTGGTTGCGGCATGATCCACATGCAGCATGCCTTCCCCGAACGAACCTTCGATGTGGGCATCGCCGAACAGCATGCCGTCACCTTTGCTGCCGGACTTGCCGCCGAAGGGATGATCCCCTACTGCAATATCTATTCTTCGTTCCTGCAACGAGCTTACGATCAGGTGATTCACGACGTAGCCCTGCAAAATCTTCCCGTAGTTCTGTGCCTGGACCGTGCCGGGCTCACCGGTGAAGACGGTGCCACCCACCACGGAGCCTACGACCTGGCATTTCTCAGGTGCATTCCGGGGCTGACCATCAGTGCCCCCATGGACAGTGACGAACTCAGGAGCCTGATGTTCACAGCCCAGGCGCAACCCGCCGGGCCGTTTGTGATTCGTTATCCCAAAGGTCATGCCTCCTGCTGCCAATGGCAAACCCCCATGCATTTGCTGGAAATCGGCAAGGGGCGGATGCTTCGTGACGGATCGGATCTGGCCATCCTGAGCCTCGGCTCTGCCGGCCAGATGGCAGCCAAAGCCTGCGAAGAGCTGGCCCTGAGAGGCATCCATACCGCCCATTTCGACATGCGCTTCCTCAAACCGCTTGACGAAGAGCTCCTGCACCAGGCCTGCAGCCGTTTCCCCAAACTGATCACAATCGAGGACGGAGCCATCCAAGGGGGTCTGGGAAGCGCTGTGCTGGAATTCATCAACGAACACCACTACCCGGTACGCCTCTCCCGGCTGGGCATCCCGGACCGTTTTGTCCAGCAGGGCAGCCAGGAGGAGTTGTTCCGGGAGTGCGGATATGATGTGCCCGGAATCCTGAAAGCTGCCGAAAAACTTCTTTCCTCAAAGGAGGGAATATGATCATCCACACCCGCGCCCTTGTCCTGAACCATATCAAATACGGTGAAACCGGGCTGATCGCCACCTTGTACACCGAACACTCTGGGCGCATGTCTGTCCTGGCCCGGGGAGTGTACGGAAAAAGAAACACCCGGAGTGCCTTGTTTCAGCCCCTTTCGTTGTTGGAAGTGTCCGTGGGATACCGGCCAGGAAGGGACCTGCACCACCTGCGGGAGGCATCCCTCTCGGTACCCCTTTCCTCCATCCCCTTCGACCCGATCAAAAACGGCATCGCCCTCTTCCTGAGTGAGGTATTATACAAAACACTCCGGGAGGAAACCCCCAACCCCGGCCTGTTTCAGTTCCTCTCCCAATCCCTGCAGATTCTGGACCTGTGCTCCTTTGGGACATCCAACTTCCACCTCATCTTCCTGATTCAACTCTCCCGGCATCTGGGCTTCTCGCCCCAACTGGCCGGAGACGTTTCCGATGAGCCTGCGGCCCCGGGCATGCACCTGTTTGCTGATCCCTCATCCGGGGGCACTCCCGGCTCCGATAAGGCATCCGCAGAGTGGTTTTCGCGGCTCAGGCAAGCCGGATTTGAGCAAATGCACCTACTGGAAATGGATCACCGCACACGGAACCATCTGGTAACCGAACTCGTACGTTGGTACGGGCTCCACATGGAGAGTTGCATGGATGTGAAATCTCTCCCGGTATTAACTTCAGTGTTCTCGTCATGACCGGATTTGTATCCCATGTGATGCGCGAAGCCCTCATGGTCTCAGGGTTTGTAATGGTGATGATGCTCCTGATTGAATACGTCAATGTCGTATCGCAAGGCCGATGGAATCAATCCCTGAAGACATCCTCCCTGAAACAATTGCTGCTGGCCACTTTTCTGGGGATGACGCCTGGTTGCCTCGGTGCCTTCCTGGTGGTGTCCATGTTCACCCACGGAACCGTCCGCTTTGGAGCGCTGGTGGCCTGTATGGTGGCCACCATGGGAGACGAAACCTTTGTCCTCATCTCCATGGCTCCTTCGGAGTCCGTTACCATCATGCTGCTCCTTGGAGCCGCAGGGATGACTGCAGGCTGGCTCACCAATCTTATCTGGCCCTCTGTACGGGCCCCCTTTGGCACCTACCACTGGCCCATCCACCAGGAAGACCATCATGGACATGAATCCGTGCTGGGTTCAGCTCCTGAGAACCTCAGGCACCCGTCCTGGCAGCGACTGCTGCTGTCCGGAGGCATTCTGGTCTTCACCATTTCCGTGCTCGCCGGGTGGCTGGGACACGAGGAAGGGGGACACACCGAGGGAAGCGTTCACATGGAGGAATACATCACCTGGCTGTTTTCCGTTGCTGCCCTGGCAGCACTGATTCTGGCCCTATGGGTGAAAGAGCATTTCCTGCTGCACCACTGGTGGCAACATATCATCCGGGGACATTTCCCCAAGATCTTCCTGTGGACCTTTGGGGTGATTCTCGTCCTTTCTCTGGCCCAACAGCTCACCGACTTCTCCCTCTGGGTGCAATCCAACCCGCTGCAGGTACTGGGCCTGGCCATCCTTATCGGGCTCATCCCCCAGTCGGGGCCCCACATCCTGTTTGTCACCCTGTTTGCCCATGGCGAAGTCCCGCTGAGTATCCTGCTGGCCAACTCGATTGTTCAGGAAGGCCACGCCGGGCTCCCCCTGTTGGCTGAATCCAGGAGCAGCTTTTTCCGCATGAAAGCAATCAGCGCGATAATTGGGATATTTGTTGGATTATTGGGATATTTTTTGGAATTTTAGAACTTCTTTTTGAGATTATTAACTGATTGATATCATGGATTTTGACGTTGTAGTTATTGGGAGTGGCCCCGGAGGGTATGTGGCCGCCATCAGAGCTTCGCAATTGGGAATGAAAGTGGCCGTTGTGGAAAAAGAACATTTGGGGGGCATCTGCCTCAACTGGGGATGTATCCCGACCAAATCTTTGTTGAAAAGTGCTCAGGTTTACGAATATGCCCGTCACGCAAAAGACTACGGAATCTCCATAAAGGGAGAGGTTACCGCTGATTTTGAAAAAATTGTGGCCCGCAGCCGCGGGGTTGCCGACGGCATGAGCAAGGGCATCCAGTTCCTGTTCAAAAAGAACAACATCACCGTCATCAACGGTTTTGGAAAACTCGCCGGCAAAGGAGCCGTGGAAGTGACCGACAAGGATGGAAAATCCAGCCGGATTGGGGCCAAGCACATCATCCTGGCTACCGGAGCCCGTTCAAGAGAACTGCCCAACCTGAAACAGGACGGGGTGAAGGTAATCGGCTACCGTCAGGCGCTGAACCTGCCCAAACAACCCAAGAGCATGCTGGTAGTTGGCTCGGGTGCCATCGGGAGCGAACTGGCTTTTTTCTACCACTCCGTAGGCACCCAAGTAACGCTGGTGGAGTTCCTGCCCAATATTCTGCCCCTGGAGGACGAAGAATCCTCTAAATTCATGGAGCGAATTTTCGTCAAGAGCGGGATGAAGGTGCTTACCTCCTCATCTGTGGAGGACGTGGACACCACCGGGCCGCTGTGCAAAGCACGGGTCAAAACGCCCAAGGGAGAGATATTTCTTGAAGCCGAGGTAGTACTTTCGGCGGTGGGCATTGTAGCCAATCTGGAAGGACTGGGACTGGAGGATAACGGCGTGGCCGTTGAACGGGGCAAAATCAAGGTAGATGCCACTTACCAGACCTCCCTGCCGGGCGTCTATGCCATCGGAGACCTGATCCCCACCCCCGCCCTGGCCCATGTTGCCTCTGCCGAAGGCATTGCGTGCGTAGAACACATCGCAGGACTGAATCCCCACCCGGTGAACTACGCCAACATCCCCGGTTGCACCTATGTCACCCCTGAGGTAGCCTCTGTGGGTATGAGCGAAAAGGCCGCCCGTGAAGCCGGCTACGAAATCAAGGTCGGCAAATTCCCCTTCACGGCTTCGGGCAAGGCCAGTGCCGCCGGTGCCCGGGACGGATACGTCAAACTCATCTTTGACGCCAAGCTGGGTGAACTGCTGGGGGCGCACATTGTGGGGATGAATGCCACGGAGATGATTGCCGAACTGGTGGTGGCCCGCAATCTGGAAATCACCGGACACGAACTGATCAAATCTGTCCACCCGCACCCGACCATGTCCGAGGCCATCATGGAAGCCGCCGCTGCAGCCTACGGGGAAGTCATCCACATCTGAAACCTGCGGTTATGAACAACAAACCTCTATTCGAAGCCGTCCGGCAAGCCGGCCGGGAGCTGGGGACCATCCCGGCCCGCAAGATCAACGATATGCTGCTCCGACTGGCCGATGCCATGGAGCAGGAGTCTGTTTCCATCCTGGAGGCCAACCAGAAGGACCTGGACCGCATGGATCCTTCCAATCCCAAATACGACCGGTTGAAACTCACCACCGAGCGCATCTCCGGGATTGCTTCGGATATGCGAAATGTGGCCTCCCTGCCCTCCCCGCTGGGGCGCAGCCTGACTTCGGTGATCAGGCCCAACGGGCTGCACATCGAAAAAATCTCCGTACCCCTCGGAGTCATCGGAGTCATTTATGAAGCCCGCCCCAACGTCACCTTCGATGTATTCTCCCTGTGCATCAAAGCCGGGAACGCCTGTCTGCTCAAAGGCGGCAGCGATGCAGAATACTCCAACCGCTGCATTATGGAGTTGATTCACCGGGTCCTTTCCGAACAGGGTTTTAACCCCAATGTCACGGCTCTGCTCCCCACCGACAGAGAAGCTACGGCCGAGTTGCTTCAGGCGAGGGGCTATGTGGACATCATCATCCCCAGGGGCAGCCAGCAACTGATTCAGTTTGTGTGCGAAAACTCCCGTATCCCGGTGATTGAGACCGGTGCCGGGGTGGTGCATACCTATTTCGACAAGGATGGCGACCTGGCAAAGGGACGTTCGGTCATTCTGAATGCCAAAACCCGCAGGGTGAGTGTGTGCAACGCCCTCGAATGCCTGCTGGTACATCGTGACCGGCTGTCCGACCTGCCTGCATTGGTGGGAGACATGGCGGCACGAAATGTGGTGCTCTTTGCCGATGCCTCGGCTTTTGAAGCCCTGAAGGGACAGTACCCCGAGCCACTCCTGCAGCCAGCCACGGAAGCGTCCTACGGGATGGAGTTCCTTGACTACAAAATGGCCATCCGGACAGTGAACGGCCCGGAGGAAGCTATGGAACACATCTACCGGTACAGCACCAGACACAGCGAGGCCATCCTGACCGAGAACCCCGAGACCGCCCGGCAATTCACTTCCGGGGTGGATGCTGCTGCCGTGTATGTGAATGTCTCCACTGCTTTTACCGATGGAGCTCAGTTTGGGCTGGGTGCCGAAATCGGAATCAGCACACAGAAACTCCATGCCCGGGGCCCAATGGGCCTGGAGGAGTTGACCAGCTACAAGTGGATCATCACCGGCAACGGGCAAACCCGCCCCTGATTGTCTGGGGCCTTCCGTTTTTTTGTTTACTTTTGTGCATCATTTTTTAAAGCTCAACCACCTTGTCATCCCGTAAAATTTCCTCAGCCCTGATTTCGGTCTATCACAAGGACCATCTGGACGAAATCGTCCTTACCCTCCATCGGCTCGGAGTCAAAATATACTCCACCGGAGGCACCCGCAACTTCATTGAAGGCCTCGGCGTTCCCGTTACCCCCGTGGAAGACCTCACCTCCTATCCCTCCATCTTCGGGGGAAGGGTGAAGACCTTGCACCCCAAAGTCTTCGGTGGTATCCTTCATCGCCGGGGACACTCCGGGGATATGGCCGAGGCTGCCCGGTACGAAATCCCCGCCATTGACCTGGTGATTGTGGATCTGTACCCGTTTGAACAAACCGTCGCCTCGGGTGCAGAGCATGAGGAAATCATTGAGAAAATCGACATCGGAGGCATCTCCCTTATCCGGGCTGCCGCCAAGAACTTCCAGGATGTGCTGATTGTGCCCTCCCGAAACGAATATCTGCCCCTGCTGCGCCTGCTCAAGGAACAGAATGGGGTATCCAGCCTTCAGGACCGGATGTGGTTTGCCGGTGCGGCTTTCAATGTGTCCTCGCACTACGACACGGCCATCTTTGGGTATTTCAATCAAAGCCTGGAGATTCCCGCCTTCAAGCAAAGTATCTTGTCCGGAAGGACCCTCCGGTACGGGGAGAACCCCCACCAGAAGGGCAGTTTTTTCGGAGCCTTTGACGATATGTTCAAACAATTGCACGGCAAGGAGATCTCCTACAACAACCTGCTCGACATTGATGCAGCCGTGAACCTGATTGCCGAATTCGACGACACCACCTTTGCCATCCTCAAGCACAACAATGCCTGCGGGCTGGCCTCGGCCGGCTCCCTGCAGGAAGCCTGGGACAAAGCCCTGGCAGGCGACCCTGTTTCGGCCTACGGAGGGGTGCTGATCACCAACCGCAAGGTAGATGCCGCCACGGCGGCCTCCATCAACGAATTGTTTTTCGAGGTAATCATCGCACCTGGATACGAGCAGGAAGCTCTGGATTGCCTCACATCCAAAAAGAATCGCATCATTCTGGTGCAAAAGGAAGTATCTCTGCCCCCGGTTCAGTTCCGCTCCCTGCTCAACGGGGTGGTGGTGCAGGACAAGGACCTGAGCATGGAAGGTGCACAGGACATGACCCCCGTCACCGTCCTCCGGCCCGACGAAACCCAGACCGCCGACCTGATTTTTGCCAACAAAATCGTCAAGCACAGCAAGTCCAACACCATTGTTCTGGCCAGGGGGAAACAACTGCTGGCCAGCGGAGTGGGACAAACCTCACGGGTGGATGCCCTGCGTCAGGCTATTGAAAAAGCCGGCACCTTTGGGTTCAGCCTGCAGGGTGCAGTCATGGCCAGCGATGCCTTCTTCCCCTTCCCGGACTGTGTAGAGATTGCCGGCAAAGCCGGCATTACCTGCGTTGTCCAGCCGGGAGGCTCGGTACGGGATCAGCTCTCGGTGGACTACTGCAACGAGCACCAAATGGCCATGGTATGCACCGGGGTGCGGCATTTCAAACACTGATTTTTTAACTTATTCAACCACAATAACATGGGTCTGTTCTCATTCATGCAGGAAATTGCCATTGACCTGGGTACTGCCAACGTCATCATCATCCACAATGACAAGGTCGTCGTTGACGAGCCTTCGATTGTCGCCGTGGACCGGACCACCGGGAAGGTGGTGGCCATCGGCGAAAAGGCCCGTCAGATGCATGGCAAAACCCACGAAAATATCAAGACCATCCGCCCCCTCAGGGACGGGGTGATCGCTGACTTCAATGCTGCCGAACAAATGATTCGTGGAATGATCAAGATGATCAACCCCGGACGGCACTGGTTTACCCCCTCACTCCGGATGGTGGTGTGCATCCCTTCGGGCAGCACCGAAGTGGAAGTGCGTGCTGTGCGGGACTCCTCGGAACACGCCGGTGGGCGGGATGTGTATATGATTTATGAGCCTATGGCCGCGGCTGTGGGTATCGGCATTGATGTCACAGCCCCCAACGGAGTGATGATTGTGGACATCGGAGGTGGAACCTCCGAGATTGCCGTGATGGCTCTGGGCGGGATTGTGTGCAAGCGTTCCATCACCGTTGCCGGAGATGTGTTCACTACAGACATCCAGGACTATATGCGCCAGCAGCACAACATACGCATTGGGGAACGGACGGCCGAGGAAATCAAGATTCAGGTCGGTTCCACACTGCCCGACCTGGACAATCCGCCCAGCGACTTCATTGTCCGGGGGCCCAACCTGATGACCGGCCTCCCGGTGGAAGTCCCTGTTTCCTACCAGGAAATCGCACACAGTCTGGACAAGTCCATTTCACGGGTTGAAGGCGCTATCCTGGACGTTCTGGAACAAACGCCGCCTGAGTTGTACGCCGACGTAGTCAACCAGGGCATCTTCCTCACCGGGGGAGGCGCGCTGCTGCGGGGCCTCGACAAAAGGCTCTCGGACAAATTCGGCATCACCTTCCACGTGGCTGAGGACCCACTGCGCGCAGTGGCCAGAGGCACCGGTATCGCATTGAAGAACATCGAAAATTTTTCCTTCCTGATGAGATAGCACCCCCAGGATCAAGAGGCCAACATCATGCGCAACCTGTTCAGGTTTCTTTATTCCTACCATCTGGTCTTCCTGTTCATCATACTGGAGCTGACTGCTCTTTTGCTCATCGCTGGGAAGAATGATTTTCAGCGTGCAGCCCTGCAACAGGCTGCCCATTCTGTCACGGCCCGGTACTACACCCGTCTCAACAAGTTTCGGGAATACCTTACCCTGCGCGACACCAACCAGAAACTCTCCGAAGAGAACACCCGCCTTTTGGAACGGCTGGCCAATCTGTCGGTTCTGCACAACACAGACTCACTGCAGTGGCAAAACGACACCACGTTCCGCCAGAGCTATGCCTGTATTCCGGCCCGCGTGATCAATGCGTCCGTCAACAAACAGCGGAACTATCTTACCCTCGACAAGGGCTCGGATGAGGGCATCGCCCCGGAGATGGCCGTGATTGGCTCCCAGGGCGTAGTAGGTATTGTGGTGGGAACCTCCCGTCACTATTCCACAGTGATGCCCCTGTTGCACCGGGACATGAACCTGAGCGTAAGATTCCTCAAGAACCAGTATTTCGGAGCCCTTTCCTGGCCCGGCACCCACACCCGTACCGGGCTGCTGCACGACATCCCCCTGCATGTTCCGGTTGCCGTGGGCGATACCATTGTCACCAGCAGGTTCTCTACGATGTTTCCCGAGGGTATTCCTGTGGGCTATGTGGCTTCGTTCGACAGCACCGACGGAAACTTTTACACCATCCGGGTGCATCTGGCCACGGAATTTCAGCAAATTCACCATGTCTCGGTGGTCAACGACCTGACCAAGCAGGAAAGAGACTCATTGGAACTTAACCTGCCCAAGCCATGATCCGCGATTTGCTCATCAACCTCTTCCGGATCCTGTTCCTGATCACGTTCCAGGTGCTGATTCTCAATAATGTTCAGATTGGGGCCTATCTGGTTCCCTTCCTCTACATCTGGGGCATCATGCGCCTCCCGCTACGCACCCCCCCCTGGCTCCTGCTGGTAACTGCTTTCTTTATCGGGTTGTCCGTTGACCTGTTTTCCCTGGCTCCGGGATTTCACGCCTTCTCCTGCGTGCTGATGGCCATGGCCCGGCACCTGTTTGTCAAGGCAACCATCACCCATGAGTTGTACGATGCCGACATTTCCCTCTCCGTTTCCGGGGCGGGTTTCAGCTGGTTCCTGCGGTATGCTGCTGCTATGATCGCAGTACATCACCTGGCCCTGTTCGTCCTGGAAGCATTTTCCTGGCCGGGATTGCTTCAGGCGGTCCTGAGGACCATCCTGAGCGGGGCATTCACCTTTGCCCTGGTGCTTCTGAGTGAACTCCTTACGGGCCGCAGACGATGAACACATCCGGGGGCAAACAGCAGACTATATCGTGGATTATTCTGGGGACATGCCTGGTGTTTATCCTGAGGCTGTTCTATCTGCAAGTGATTGATGACAGTTACAAAACCTCTGCTGAAAACAACTCCCAGCGAAGGGTCACCCAATATCCGGCCAGAGGATTGATTCTGGACCGCTACGGCAAAGAAATCGTGACCAACCAAGCCGCCTACGACCTGATGGTTACCCCCGTTCAGACCGGCAAATTCGACACCCTGGAGTTATGCCGTATCCTGGAGGTCCCCATAGAGCAGGCCCGGACAAGCCTGCGTGCCGCCCGAAAATACTCCCGGTACAAACCTTCACTCTTTCAAAGCCAGCTCTCGGCCGAAACCTATGCAGCCCTTCAGGAAAAGCTCTACCGCTTTCCCGGATTCTTTGTGCAACCCCGAACCCTGAGGCATTACGTTCTGCCCATCGCACCCCATGTCCTGGGCTATGTTGGAGAGGTGGACGGAAATGTCATTGAGAAAGATCCCTACTACAAAATGGGGGACTACATTGGCATCACCGGGATTGAAAAGGCCTACGAAAAGGAACTGCGCGGACGGAAGGGCGTGAAGATCATGCTGGTGGACGTGCACAATGTGGTCAAAGGCTCCTTCCAGGGCGGAGAATACGACACCACGGCTGTGGCAGGACGCGACCTGACCTGTACTCTGGACCGCGACCTGCAGTATTATGCCGAAACCCTGATGCGCAAAATGCGCGGCAGTGTGGTGGCCATCGAACCATCCACCGGGGAGATCCTGGCTTTGGTATCCATGCCCATGTACGACCCCTCGCTGCTGGTGGGACGGGGGCGCTCGGCACAATTCTCCAGGCTCAACGCCAACCCGGATGTACCTCTGCTCAACCGGGCCACCAACGCCCGATATCCCCCCGGTTCCACCTTCAAACCCGTCCAGGCCCTGGTATGCCTGCAAATGGGGGGCATCACCGAGCACTCGCTCTTCCCCTGCAACGGAAAGAACACTTCCCCCATCAGATGCAGTCACAGCCACGGTTCCCCGGTTTCGTTGCTCGAAGCCCTGGAGCAGAGCTGCAACCCCTATTTCTGGGGTGCCTTCCGCACCACCCTTGAGATGGGCGGACCTGGGCAATTCAAAGAGAACTTCAGGCGCTGGCGGGAACTCGTCATGAGTTTTGGGCTGGGCAGCCCTCTGGAAACGGACCTCCCGAATATCCTGGCCGGGAATATCCCCTCCGAACAATATTTCAACCGGTATTTCGGCGAGAACGGCTGGCGGCCGATGACCATCCGTTCTCTTTCCATCGGACAGGGCGAGATTCTGGTTACCCCGTTGCAGTTGGCCAATCTGTGCGCCATTATTTCAAACAAGGGCTACTATTATCCCCCGCACACGGTAAGACATCCTGAATTCGAACACCGAATAGAGACCAAGGTGGACCAGAAGTATTTTGACCTCATTGTCGAAGGCATGTTCCGGGTGCTGGAATCGGGCACGGCACGGGCCCATAGGTTTGAGGGCATCGAGTTGTGCGGCAAGACGGGGACGGCTGAGAACGGGAATGAAGACCATTCTCTGTTCATGGGCTTTGCTCCCCGCAAGAATCCCAAGATCGCCATTGCCGTGGTGGTGGAGAATGCCGGCTTCGGAAGCACCTGGGCCGCCCCCATCGCCAGCTTGCTGGTGGAGAAATACCTCACGGGCAAAACCGAGCGTCCCTGGATTGAAGAGCGCCTGACCTCATTTGGGAAATACTGATGGAACGAAATCCCAACATACTCTCCCGACTGGACTGGGTAACGGTTGCGCTGTATCTGGCCCTGGTGCTGATGGGATGGCTGAATATCTACGCGGCGGTCTTCAACGAAGACCACAGCAGTATTTTTTCCCTCTCCCAGCGCTACGGAAAACAGCTCACCTGGATCGGGGCCGCCTTTGCCCTGGCCATCATCGCTCTATTGCTGGACCCTCGTTTTTACACCAATCTTTCGTATGTAATCTACGGGGGGGTGATTCTGCTTCTGCTGGCGGTGCTGGTGGTAGGGCGGGAGATTCACGGTGCCCGTTCGTGGTTTGTGCTGGGAAGCATTCAGATACAGCCTGCCGAATTTGCCAAGCTCTCTACCAGCCTGGCGCTGGCCAAGATGATGAACAGCCTCTCGGGTCGCATGACCCGTTTCGGGACCTTTGTGCTGCTGCTGGTGGTCATCCTGCTGCCACCGGCCCTGATTATCCTTCAGCCCGACACAGGGTCTTGCCTGGTGTATGTATCCTTCTTTCTGGTGCTGTTCCGCGAGGGCATGCCCGGCTCCTTCCTCGGGCTGGGGGCCGTTGCCGCCCTGTTGTTCATCTCATCGCTTATGTTTCACCAGACCTACGTGATCACCGGAGTGCTGATTGTGACCTTGTTCCTGTTTGCAGCCGTGTCCAGAAATATCCGGGCAGTCTTGGGGGGGCTGGCCATTTTCATTCTTCTAATCACCACCATGGTCGCGGTGAATATGCACTGGAAACTGGACTATCCCACGGCCATGCTGCTGGCTGCAGCCGGGGTCCTGACATTGCTTGCGGGCGTGCTCAAGGGCATCAGCTGGCGGATGCCCGCGGTGTCCTGGCTCAGCCTGAGTGTCATCGGAGCCCTGCTGTTTGTGTTTTCTGTAAGAATCGTGTTCACCGAAGTCCTCAGCGACCACCAGCAACGCCGCATCAACATCATGCTGGGCATTGAATCCGACCCTCTGGGGTACGGATACAATGTCAACCAATCCCTCATCGCCATTGGCTCCGGGGGCTTCTCCGGAAAAGGCTATCTGCAGGGCACCCAGACCAAGTTCAATTTTGTCCCGGAACAAAGTACTGACTTCATCTTCTGCACCATCGGGGAGGAGTGGGGTTTCGTTGGTTCCGCATTTGTGGTGTGCCTGTTCTGTGCTTTTCTGCTGCGCCTGATATTTCTGGCAGAGCGACAAAGGTCCACCTACAGCAGGGTCTTTGGGTACTGTGTGGTGGCCGTGTTTTTCTTCCATGTGCTGATCAACATAGGCATGGCCATCGGGCTTTTGCCTGTAATCGGAATTCCTCTGCCCTTCTTCAGCTATGGGGGGTCCTCCCTCTGGGCATTCACCCTGATGCTGTTCATCCTGCTCCGGCTGGATGCCAGCCGGAGGGAATATCTCAACTGATTTAAGAACAAATCACTATATTTGACCACATACCCTTTGATACACATAACCATGAAGCGTCTCTCCCCCCTGCTGTTTGTCCTTTTGCTGATCGCTGGCTGCCACAGTCGTCAGGCCCGCATCGAAGGGACCCTGGACAATGCCGGCGGTATGCTGGTGGAACTGGCTCCCATTGACTCGGCCATGAACACAGTGTCCGATTCTGCCCGGGCCGATGATGCCGGACATTTTCGCCTCCGTACGGACCGGTCTCTGCCAGGCTTCCACATGATCCGCGTGAACGGGCAGGTCATCACCCTGGCCCTGTACCCCGGTGACCAGGTGAAGATTTCAGCTGATGCCCGGCAGGCAGTCAAAACCCTGAATATTGAGGGGAGTGAGGATTCCCGGCGCATCCAGTCACTCCAGAAATCATTGCTGTGGGCCTCTTCGGCGCGGGATTCCCTGAACAATATTCTGAACATGTTCAGCAACCCTTCGGACCTCGGGACGGTCAGACGCCAAATGGAGTACACCTACCTGAAGGTTATCGACAGCCTCCGCCGAAGCTTCATCCGGTCGGTAACCACCCATCCCGACGCACTCTCCAGCCTGTTCGCCCTCTACCAGCAACTCCCGGGGGGTAACTTTGTGTTCAGCCAGGAGAGCGACATACAGTATTTTGCCCTCGTGGACTCTGCACTCTTTGCCAGATACCCCACCCTGTATCACGTCAAAACCCTGCATGCCAATGTGCGCGAGATGAAGGCACAACTCCGCACCCGGCAGGTGGAGCGGCTGATTGCCGGCCTGGGAACCCAGGCAAAAGACATCCGCCTCCCCGACCCCTCCGGAAAGATGATTGCCCTGAGCTCCCTGCGCGGGAAATACGTCCTGCTGGACTTCTGGGCTGCCTGGTGCGCCCCCTGCCGGGCAGAGAATCCGAATCTGGTGGCGAATTATGAACAGTATAAAGACAAAAACTTTGAAATCTTCCAGGTTTCCCTCGATCAGACCCGTCAGGCCTGGACCCGGGCCATCCGTGAGGACGGACTCAACTGGATTCACGTGAGCGATTTGAAGTTTTGGGAATCCGAGGCAGTATCCCTGTACCAGCTCGAAGCCATCCCGGCCAACTTCCTGATTGACCCCGAAGGCATCATCATCGCCAAAGACCTCCGGGGCCCCGCATTGGGAAAGAAACTGGCAGAAGTCCTGGGGGAAACTCCTAAGGAATGACCCTGTAGTCCGAAGTGCGGGAAAGCAACAAAGCAACAGAACCTCAGAACCACAGAATCGCATGATCCTTGAACCTGGCAAAAAAGTTTATTTCATCTCGGACATCCACCTGGGTATGTACCCGGTTGAAGGAAGCCGGCAGCGGGAGAAAGAGCTGGTAAGATGGCTGGAATCCATCCGCCACGAAACCGCTATGCTCTTCCTGCTGGGAGACACCTTTGACTTCTGGTACGAATACCGCAAGGTCGTCCCCAAAGGCTTTGTACGTTTCCTGGCCCAGATGGCTTCTTTTACCGAGAGTGGCATTCCGGTGCATATCTTTTCGGGCAACCACGATGTGTGGATGTTCGACTATCTTCCCAGGGAAACCGGGATGGTGGTCCACCACGAGCCCATGGAACTGGAAATCAACGGCAAGAAGTTTATGATCGGACACGGGGACGGACTGGGCCCCGGGGACATCTCCTACAAAATGATGAAGGCTGTATTTCGCAGCAAACTCATGCAACGGCTGTTTGCCTCTTGGCTACACCCCAATTTCGCCCTTTCGCTCGGTCAGGCATGGTCCAAATCCCGCCGGCTCAAAAAGGGGCCCACCCGGCCAGAACTTCCTCCGGGTCAGGACCAATTGTTTCGTTTTGCGGTCCAGACCTTACGCTCGAGGCACTTTGACTATTTCCTGTTTGGGCACTACCATTTCCCCTCCGACCAGCCTATCGGGCTGAACAGCCGGTACATCAATACCGGGGAGTGGATTCAGGCCAACACCTACGCCGTTTTCGACGGTCAGGAACTCAGACTGGAAAAAGCCCCTGCTTCATCACCGGTCAAAACTTTGTGGTAGATGGGGGAATGACCCGCAAAATGATCTACCTCCCCTAAACATCAAAATACCCTGATTTTTTTTGCCGTGATTGAAAAATGGCTTAATTTTGGACCGAAAAATGTTTTTGGTCTAAAAGAACAACATGGACGTAAAGGAAGAAATTACCCGCAGGGAGGTGGTTCAGGCCGCAAGCAGGCTGTTCCAGCGATATGGCCTGGTCAAGACCACCATGGAAGATATTGCCCGCGAAACAGGCCGGGGAAAGAGCACCCTGTATTATTATTTCAAAAGCAAGGACGAAATCTTTGATGCCGTTGTGAACCAGGAGCTTCAGGAGGCTCTGGAGGCCATCGAAACGGCCATCAGCCATTGCACCAGTGCCACGGATAAGATCAGGGCATTCATAAACACCACCACCGAAACCCTGCGGAGCAAAGCCAATCTGTACAGCATCGCCAAGGGGGAACTCAGGGAAAACCCGAGGCTGCTGGAGGCCCTCAAATCCAGCCTCGACCTCAGGGAGATGGAACTAGTCGCATCCATCATCAGGCTGGGGGTGGAGCGAGGCGAATTCAAGCAAGGCCTGCTCAGAGAAGCAGGGATGTTCTCCTTTCTGCTGGTCAGCACCCTGAGAAGCTTAAGTCTGGAAATCCTCACCAGCGAACGGAGCCAAAGCCCGGAAGAATCCTTCCAACTGCTGTCCGATGTACTGCTCAACGGAATCAGGAACTCTATGAATCAATGATAACCATATGAACAAGACTGTATTCTTTGCATGCCCCCTGGCGCTGATGCTTTGGGGCTGTCAGCCGGCTGATCAGGCACCCGCTCCGGAACAGGGGGTTAAGGTGCGCACCATGATGATAGACAACGCCCCGGAGGCATCGGCCAACTACATCGGGACCATCGAGGAATCGGTGAGCACTCCACTCAACTTTTCCGTCACCGGAACCGTCGGGGCAGTGTATGTCTCCGAAGGCGCTTCGGTACGCAAGGGCCAGTTGCTGGCGGTGCTGAGCAACGCCAATCTGCAGCAGGCCTTACAAATGGCGCAAGCTACCGAGAAAAGGGCTCAGGATGCCTACGACCGGCTCTCGGAAATCTACCGCAAAGGGAGCCTTCCCGCCATTAAATTTGTGGAAGTCGAAACCGCCCTGGAGCAGGCCCGCGCAGCCACGGAGATCGCCCGGAAAAACCTGGGAGACTGCCGCCTTTATGCCCCGGCCTCCGGAGTCATCAGCCACCGGGCCATCGAACCCGGCTCCAACTTCATCCCCGGCGCCACTGCCTTCACCCTGGTGGATATCCGCAAAGTATATGTGCGCACCCCGGTGCCCGAAAAGGAGATCGGAACCATCCGTAGCGGACAAAAGGCCACCATCACCGTTACCGCTCTCAATGACAGGGAGTTCCGGGGTACCACTGAGGAAATAGGAGTGATCGCAAACCCCGTTTCACACACCTATGCCGTGAAGATTGCCGTGGACAACCCCCAAATGCTGCTGCGGCCCGGCATGGTGTGCCGGGTGACTCTGGAGGAGCCCTCGCAGGCGGCAGGGATTGTGGTCCCCCTGGATGTCGTGCAGGTGGACGGGCAGGGACATAAATCCGTATTCGTGAGAGATTCGTCGGGAAGAGCCCTGCAGAAACCTGTCACAACCGGAGGGCTCTCGGGCAACGGAGTCATCATTACCCAGGGGCTTTCCCGGGGCGATGAACTCATCGTGGAAGGCTACCAAAAAATCAGCAACGGGACTTTGGTCGTAACAGAGCAGTGAGATGAACAACAAGACAGGTTTCATTGAAGGGGCCATGAGGCACCGGCAGATTGTGCTGCTGGTATCCGGAATTCTCATGTTGCTGGGGGTGTACGCCCTGATGCACATGCCCCGGCAGGAATTTCCGGAATTCACCATCCGGCAGGGCCTGGTGATTGGGGTGTACCCCGGGGCCAGTGCCGGGGAGGTGGAAAACCAACTCACCCAGGAGGTGGAGAAATACCTCTTTGGGTTCAAGGAGATCAAACGACGCAAGACCTACTCGGTGTCGAGAGACGGCATGATGATTGTGTTTGTGGAACTCAACGACCGGGTGAAGAGTGCTGATGAATTCTGGTCCAAACTGAACCACGGGCTCAATACCTTCAAGAGCAGCCTGCCCTCGGGCGTACTGGCGCTCATGGCGGACAACGATTTCGGGCAGACCTCCGCCCTGCTCATCACCCTGGAAAGCGACCAGCGTTCCTACCGGGAGCTGGAAACATACCTTAAGGAGCTGGAAAACCGGCTGCGCCGGGTGGAATCGGTGTCCAAAATCAGGCACTACGGGCTGCAAACCGAGCAAATCAGCATCTACCTGAATCCCGAAAAGCTCTCTACCTACGGAATCACCACCAGCACCCTCCTGGGCAATCTGTTCCTGCAGGGATTCACCACGGTGAGCGGAAACATTGACAATCAGCGCACCGAAAACCCCATCCACATCGCGGCCTCCTACCAAACCGAAGAAGAAATCGGGGAACAGATTGTGTATTCCGACCCTCAGGGAAACCTCATCCGGCTCAGGGATGTCGCCGGGATCGTACGCGAATACCCTCAGCCGGAAAGCTACATCCAGAATAACGGACGGAAAAGCCTGTTGATTTCCATGGAGATGCAACCCGGAAACAATATTGTACAGTACGGAGCTGAGGTGGACCAGGTGCTGAAAACCTTCCAGGAGGAACTCCCGAAGGACGTCCATATCCTGCGTATTGCCGACCAGCCTGAAGTGGTCCGGCACTCCGTAGCCTCCTTCCTCAAGGAGTTCTTCCTGGCCATTCTGGCGGTCATCCTGGTGACCATGCTGCTGCTTCCCTTCCGGGTGGCCTCCGTTGCGGCCACCACCATTCCCATGAGCATCTTTATCTCTCTGGCCATCATGTATCTGGGCGGGATGGAGCTCAACACGGTCACCCTGGCGGCCCTGATTGTCGTCCTCGGGATGATTGTGGACAACTCCATCGTCATCATTGACAGCTATCTGGAAAAAATCGGGCAGGGAGTTTCGCGCTGGCACGCCTCCATCAGCAGTGCCAGGGAATTCTTCAAGGCTATTTTCTCGGCCACTCTGGCCATCAGCATTACCTTCTTTCCCTTCCTGTTCACCCTGACAGGACAGTTCAATGACTTTGTGCAGATGTTTCCCTGGACAGTCACCATTACTCTGGGCATCTCCCTGCTTGTAGCCATGATGATCATCCCGTACCTTCAGTTCTTCATCATCCGCAAAGGAATCAGCGAGCCCTCCGGGGAGAAAAAGGGCCGGAGCCTGCTGGCCTTCATCCAGAATACCTATGAACGTTGGCTGCACGCTGCCTTCCGCCATCCTGTGCTTACCCTTTCGCTGGGATTTGTGGCCATCGCCGCAGGAGCCCTGCTGTTCCTGACCCTTCCGCAACGGCTGATGCCCCTGGCAGAGCGCAACCAGTTTGCTGTGGAAATAACCCTTCCCCAGGGCAGCTCGCTAACCCAGACCGCTGCCGTTGCCGACAGCATGGAGCATATTCTGCGCCTCGACTCCCGGATATTGTCGGTCACCTCCTTTATCGGGAGCAGTTCTCCCAGGTTTCATACCAACTACGCCCCCAGCCTGCCAGCCTCAAACTACGCGCAGTTCATTGTCAACACCCTGTCGAACGAAGCCACTGAAGAGGTGCTGGACGAATATGCCAACCGCTATCCCGACTACTTCCCCAACGCCAGAATTCGGTTTAAGCAGCTTGACTTCCAGGCAGTAGCCGCTCCCATCGAGGTTCGGCTTTCCGGGAACGACCTGGGACAACTCCGGGCTTTGGCCGACTCCATGTCCGGGAAACTCCGGGGCCTGGAAGGCATCGGTTGGGTGCGGACCAATTTTGGAGAGAAGCTCCCGGGGGCCCGGGTGGAACTCCTCCCGCTTGAGTCCAACCGGCTGGGAATCAACAAAACAACTGTCTCAACCAACCTGGCGGCACATTTTCAGGGCGTTCCACTCACCACCCTGTGGGAAGAGGACTATGCCCTGCCTGTGGAACTGCGGATGCAAAAGGAAGGTGAAGCCTCCCTGCAGGACCTCCGCGAGGTGTATGTGCATTCGGTCATCCCCGGGGTTTCGGTGCCGCTGAGACAGGTAGCCTCCATTGAGCCGGAATGGTCCGAAGGCCAGATAGTGCGCCGCAACGGTATTCGCACCATCTCCGTGATGGCCGATGTCCTGAGGGGATACAACATCAACAGGGTGTTTGGCAAGGTGCACGAAGCAACCACTTCGTTCTCCCTGCCCGATGGCGTTTCTCTGAGTTTCGGAGGAGCTGCCGAATCGGACGCTGAAGACCTGCCCGAGATTATGAAGGGCCTGGCCATCAGCCTGTGCATCATCTTCTTCATCCTCTTGTTCCATTTCAGAAAGATCAATCTTGCGCTGCTGGTTATGGGTTCTGCGGCCCTCTCTCTGGCCGGTGCGGCCATAGGGGTCCGCATCATGAACGTGGAGATTGGCATAACCGCCATTCTGGGCATCGTGAGCCTTACGGGGATTCTGGTCCGGAACGGGATTATCATGCTGGACTACGCAGAGTCGCTCCGTCTGGAGCGTAAAATGACCGCCCGCGAAGCCGCTTTCGAAGCCGGGAAACGCAGGATGCGCCCCATATTCCTCACCTCCGCCGCAGCCTCCATGGGGGTAATCCCTATGATCATCAGCAATAGCCCCCTGTGGGGGCCGATGGGTACCCTCATCTGCTTCGGCACCATGACCTCCATGATTCTGCTGGTGCTGATGATGCCCGTGTCTTACTGGCTAATCTTCCGGAGAGCCGACCGGCGGGCCGACAAAAAAAATCAACGCCAGGGGTCGTTTGCCCCGGCTGTCCTCGGTTTGCTGCTGATTGCGGGTATAAGCGCCATCCCGGAACCCGCTTCGGCCCAAAAGACTTATACTCTGGAAGAATGTAAGCGGCTGGTGGAGCAGAATCACGCCCGCCTCCGCAATGCCCGGCTGTCCCTGGATGCCTCTGAGGAAGTCCGCAAGGCCGCTTTTACCCGCTACTTCCCCACCGTCAATGCCACCGGCATCTCATTCCGGGCCAGCGAACCCATGCTCGAGCTCAAAGTTCCCGGAGGAAACCTGCCCGTGTATGACGGCAATCCTGCCCATCTGCTGTCGGCCACTCAGTTCGCCTACTTTCCCGGCATGGACTACGCATTGCTGGACAAAGGAAACTTCGGAGCCATCCTGGCCGTGCAACCCGTGTACGCCGGCCGCAGAATCTCGGCCGGGAACCAACTGGCCAAGGTGGGTGTGGAAGCGAGCCGCAGCCAGGTGCAACTCACCCGCAGCGAGCTACTGCTCAAGACCGAAGAGACTTATCTGCAACTGACTTCTCTCAGGGAGAAGACCGCCACCCTGCACATGCTGACCGCTCTGCTGGACACCCTGCACCGGCAGGCATCGGATGCTTGCCAGGCAGGACTTGTCCAGCGCAATGATGTCCTGAGGGTGGAAATGAAACAAAGTGAGTTATCCGCACAGAAGCTCCGCCTGGAGAATGGCATCCTGCTCTCATCCATGGCTCTGTGCCAGTACATCGGGGAGCCCTACACCCCCGGAGTCCGTTTTTCCGAAGCAGGCCTGGCAGACAGTACGGTGTCCATTCCCGTTTTGGAAGCGTCGGTGCAGGCGCTCTACTCCGATCCGGCCACAGCCCTGCTTTTGCGCGAAGAGTACAAACTTCTCGAAAACAATGTACAGGCTGAATCCCTGCGCACCAGGATGAAGAAGGGCGAGTACCTTCCCGAACTGGCCGTTGGAGCCAGAGGTTTGTATATGGATATGGGACATAAGGGCACCGGGAATGCCCTTGCCTTTGCCACCCTGAATATCCCAGTTTCCGGATGGTGGGAGGCCTCTCACGCTCTCAAGGAACAAAGGCTGCGCGAGGAAATGGCCCTGAACGAGCAAAAAGACGCTCAGGAACGGATGCTGCTTCAGATGCAACAGACATGGAACGAACTCAACGAAGCCATGCAACAAGTGAAGGTTGCCCGAAAGGTGGCCCTTCAGGCGGTCGAGAATCTTCGGTTGAACCGGGACAACTATGAGGCAGGCATCATCAGCATCTCGGACATGCTCGAGGCTCAGGTCCTGCTGCTCGAGGCCCGGAACAAGGAAACAGACGCCAGACTGGAGCTGCAATTAAAAAAGATGGCCTATCTGCACAGCACCGGGCGGTACGAATAGCCAGCCCTGACTATGGGACAACGGTATGCGGGTCAGTCCGCTCTTTTGACGGAGCCAACTCCCTCGGAAACCAGATCGCGGATGATGGCATCCCCGGAGTAGCGAACGCTGCCCACCCCGTGGTTGTAAATGGAAATCTCTTTGGCGCAACGAACCCGGACACTCCCCACCCCGCTGTTTTCCACCCGGGCCATCTGGGTATTCAACTCGTCGGCAGTGACATTGCCCACTCCTTTATTGTACAGGTTCAGGGTACCAACCGAACCGGTGACGGTCACATTGCCCACACCGGAGTTGCGGCACTCCATTGTTTCGAAGCGAATGTCGAGGGTGAGGTTCCCCACCCCGGAGTTCTGGACGGTCAATGCCTGGCCCGACATCTGTCGCACCTCCACATTGCCCACCCCTGAGTTCTTCAGGGATTTCAATTCCGGGAGCACGATGTCAATGCGCGACGGACGGGTCTGGTTGACGGACTTCTCGGTCATCTCGATAAACAGAACCCCGTCTTCTACGCGGGTACGCAAAAGAGGAAGCAAATTCTCCTCACACGCAACCCTGAAAGAAAATGCCTCCCCTTGTTGCAGCGACACATTAAAAGTGGATGCGTTATCCACAGCCGAAAACCCTTGCAGCATACGTTCCTCCTCCACCAGCTTACCATTCCCGACCACCTCCGAAGCAGAATACCGCACGGTCCACACGCAGGAAGAAGCCACAATGGCCACTACGGAGAGCAAAACAAAACACCAGTTTCTCATCATAGTCGTAATTATCAGTTATTCTTCATTCTTTTCACCTTGCCCAGGCCCTGGGACATCACCGATTTCAGTTCCCCCGGACCGGTGTAGCGCACCACCCCGATTCCCTTGTTGACCACCGACAAGGATCCGGAGGAAGAAACATCCACCCCGCCTGCGCCACTGTTCTCCACAACCACATCCCGGGCTTCCAGTCCTCTGGAGGCGATGAGTCCGGCCCCATGGTTCTGCAACCGGGCAGTGCCCGCCCGCCCCTGCAGAGTAACCATCCCGATTCCGCTGTTGCAGCACTCCAAAGAATCCCCCTCGAACTGCACCTTCAGGTTGCCGGCTCCGTCATTGAACACCTTTAACCCGGAAGCTTTCCGCAGGGATACCTCAAGATTGCCGGCTCCGGAATTCCGGACATGCCGAAGCTCCGGGAGGGTGATGTACAGAGTGGTTTTCTTCACCTTTCGGAAATAAGTCTCGGGGACATCCACAAACAAAACGCTGTCGTTGACCAAAGTCTGGATGTACGCATGAAAATCCGGGACGCTTTCCAGCCGGACCGAAGCCGGGCCCTGGTCAATGCGGACCCGAAGGGTTCCCTTGCTCTCCACCGAAGTGAATCCGGGCAAGTCAAGCGTCCGGCTTTCCAGCACCGTAGTCTGAGCGCATCCCGCCCCCATCAGCGCCAGCATCAAAATTATCCAGAGATTCTTCATATAACAGGTTCAAGTGCACGCAAATATAAAACATTATCCTGACAAAGGGAGGGAACAGCCGGTCCGCTCCCAATGTCAGGACGCTGAGGAACACAGAAAAGCAACTACCCCTGTGTTTCCGTTCATCATCTCAGGTCCGTTCCGGACCATGGAGGGGGCTCCTCCCATATTCACAGGAATCATCCTGTCGGCAGTTGCATGCCTTATTCTTATCTCACTCGCCTCTGACTCCGGCTTCCTCGAATTCCACCTTCTGTTGCTCGGTAATCACTTGTCCGTCGAACAGATAGATGATACGGTGTGCAAAACCGGCATCCCGTTCGGAGTGCGTCACCATCACAATGGTCGTACCCTCCTTGTTGAGTTCCGAAAGCAATTTCATCACTTCCAGACCATTCTTGGAGTCGAGGTTCCCTGTGGGCTCATCGGCCAGAATCAGTTTGGGGTTGGCTACCACCGCACGGGCTATCGCCACCCGCTGCTGCTGTCCTCCGGAGAGCTGCTGGGGAAAATGTTTCTTCCGGTGGGCAATTTTCATGCGCTCCATAACGGACTCTACCATCTGCTTGCGCTCCGATGACTTCAACTTCATGTAGATGAGCGGGAGTTCCACGTTTTCATAGACATTGAGTTCATCAATCAGGTTGAAGCTCTGGAACACAAAGCCTATGTTCCCCTTACGCATCCCGGTACGCTGGCTTTCCCTGAGCCGGGTAACATCCACCCCGTTGAAGGAATATGACCCGCCGGTAGGATTATCCAGCAAGCCAATAATGTTGAGCAGGGTGGACTTGCCACACCCCGAAGGACCCATAATGGCCACAAATTCCCCCTGATTCACCTGAATATCCACCTGATTCAGGGCCATAGTTTCCACCTCTTCCGTGCGGAACACCTTAGTGAGTTTCTCCGTTTTGATCATATCGGTTTCTGTTTTAGTTAAAAATGATTTTATCATTGTCCCCGAACGCATCATAGTTCGAAGTAATAACCTGTTCTCCCGGTTCCAGCCCCTCGATGATCTCATAATACTGGGGATTCTGCCGTCCTATTTTGATGTTCCGCTTCACCGCCGTCCTGCCGTCGGGGAGCAGCACATACACCCACTGCCCTCCGGTACTCTGGAAGAACCCGCCCTTGGCAATCTGGATGGCCTCACGGGTTTCGCCCAACTGCAGGCTGAGGCTGTAACTCTGCCCGGTGCGGATGCTGGAGGGCAGACCGGCCACAAACCTCAGGTCAATGCGGAATTGATTGCTTTTAACCTCAGGATACACCTTGGCCAGCTCCAGCAGGAAGGTATCCTGCTGACGAGCCACTGTGGCCACCAGCCCCTTGCGAATCCGGTCAATATAGTGTTCATCAACCTGAGCCGTAATCTTGTAGGAAGACAGGTCGCTGATCTGTCCGATGCGCTGACCCTTCCCCACCGACTGTCCCACTTCGAGTTCAATGCTTCCCAGCAACCCCGACAAGGGAGCCTTGACATTCAGGTTGTCCAGTTGCTGGCGCACCAGGAGCATCTTCATTTCAATCTGGCTGCGCTGATTCCTGCGCAGGGCCGAGTCGAGGGACATCTTTTGCAGCTTCAGCTCCCGGTTCTTCACTGCCGTTTCGTAGGCCCCCTTCAGTACCAGATACTCCTCGGGAGAAACTCCGCCCTTGGCATACAGAGATTCCACCTTCTGCAACTTCCGGCCCTTGTCGTTGATATCATTGTCCATCGCCAGCAGCTCCTGCTTGTCGGAGATCTCCTGCTGCTTCACCTGAATGAGTTGATTGGTGAGTTCATTGGTCAGATACGCATAGCTGGAATGTTGGTCGGTAAAACTCAGATTGAGGGCCTCATTGCGGAGCTTGACAATCACATCCCCCTTCTCCACCATACTGCCTTCCTCAAGCAGTACTTCTTCAACCCGGCCACCCTCCAGTGCCTCGACAGAGACAGAAGAAATAGGCTCAACTACCCCGGTAAGCCGGATAAAATCATGAAAAGGGCCCAGGAACGTGGCCTCAATGGTGCATTTTTCCCGCTCAGCGCGGTAGGTGCTGGAGGAATCGCGCAGGAGCAGATAGAGCACCAACGCCAGCAAGAGGACCGAAGGAATAAGTATCCTCAGATGACGGGGCTTGATGAGACGGTTATCAACAACGGGTGTATCCATAAACACTTCTAAAACATCATTAGCGACCGTGCAAAACGGGTGCCACAACCACAATACACTGTATTACAGACACAAAGACAAAACGACAATTCCTGATGTGTCCAAAAAAAAGACAGGAGCCTGTAAAAAAAATGGACAGCGGACGGGGACATGCAGAAACAGCGTACCTTTGATTCACTACAATATCAACTATGGCCGATGGTAAACTTTTGATTGTTGACGACAACCAGAGTGCCCTGAGCGCACTCAAGTTGTTCCTGCAAGCTGAATTCCAGATGGTGGAAGTGCTCCCGAACCCAGGACAGATTCCGTCCATGCTCAGGAAGCAGGCTTTTGACGTGGTCCTGCTCGACATGAATTTCTCGGCCGGGGTGAACACCGGCAATGAAGGATTGTTCTGGCTCTCGGAGATTAAAAAGATCAGCCCGTCCACCGAAGTGGTGATGTTCACCGCCTACGGGGATGTAGAACTGGCCGTAAAGGCCCTTAAATTGGGTGCGGCGGACTTTGTCCTGAAGCCCTGGGAAAACGAGAAACTTCTGGCCACCCTACGGTCAGCCCTCAGGCTTCAGAGAGCCGGGGTGGAAGTCCAGGAGCTTCGGGGCCGGGAGGCTGCCATCAGGCGGGACACCAACCGGGAAAGCGAAGAAATCGTGGGCTCCTCTCCGGCCATCCTCAAGGTGATGGCCCTCATCGGGAAGGTCGCCGGGACCGATGCCAATGTGCTCATCACCGGGGAGAACGGCACCGGGAAGGACCTGGTTGCCCGGGAAATCCACCGCAGATCGCCCAGAGCCGGAGCGTTCCTGGTCCGGGTGGACATGGGAGCCATCCCCGATACCTTGTTTGAGAGTGAATTATTCGGACACAAGAAGGGCTCTTTCACCGATGCCCGCGAAGACCGGATGGGCAAATTCCAGTTGGCCCACAAGGGAACCCTGTTTCTGGACGAAATCGGCAACCTTCCGCTGTCGCTGCAGCCCAAACTGCTTTCGATACTGCAAAACCGGGAGATTGTCCCTGTAGGCTCCAACCAGAGCATCCCCGTGGACATCCGGGTGCTGAGTGCCACCAACTGCCCCCTGAACCTGCTGGTGGAGCAGAAACACTTCCGCGAAGACCTGTTGTACCGGCTCAACACCATCCATATCGAAGTGCCCCCGCTTCGTGAGCGGGGAGAGGACATTGAACTGCTGACCAGCCATTTTCTCAAAATATTCGAGAAGAAATACCACCGGAACTCCCTGCGTATCGGCAGCGCGGCCATCCGCAAACTAATGAAATACCCCTGGCCCGGGAACATACGGGAACTGCAGCACACCCTGGAAAAAGCCGTGATTCTCTCCGATTCGGGGATTTTGAAACCCGAAGACTTCTCCTTCCGCACCTCCCAGGGTGGCCGCGCCGGCCAGCCCGAAACTCTGGAGCAATCCGAAAAAAGGCTCATAGAGGCTGCCCTGGAGCAATTCGGAGGCAATTTTTCTCTGGCCGCCAAACAGTTGGGCATCTCCCGCCAAACCCTCTACAACAAAATCAACAAATATGACCTCTAACCGGCTGAATACGGGCATCCTGATTCGCATCACCCTGCTGCTGGCCGGTGCCGCCGGCATTTTGTGGTTCACATGGGTACATCCCTCCCTGCTGCCTGCATGTGCCCTGGGTGCTTTTGTGGTAGCCGGGGTTCTGGAACTGCTGCACTTCGTGAATGCCGTCCACCGGAAGCTTGCCTATTTTTTCGAGGCCATCCGCAATGAGGATACCTCCCTGTACTTCCCCGAGCAGGTGCCCAACAAATCCCTGCAGGCCCTGCACCGCAGCCTGAACAACCTTAACCGGATTATCTCGGAGGTGAAAATCCGGAACGAAACCAGCGAACAATACCTGCGGGCCCTGATTGAACATTCCTCCACCGGACTCCTGTCGGTGGATGCCGCGGGCTATGTGGAAGTCATCAACCGCACCGCCAAGGGTTACGCCGGTGTGCAGCATCTGGCCCATATACGGTTGCTGGAACAGAAGTGTCCGGCACTGTTCCGTACCCTCACCCGGATGAAGCCCGGGGAGGAACAATTCCTGAAACTCTCCAGCCCCCGTGGGCCGGTGAATCTGGCCATCCGGTCCTCTGACTTCCAGTTCGGCACCAACAAACTCCGCATCTTCTCCCTGCAGGACATCCGGAACGAACTGGAGGAAAACGAGATTGAATCGTGGCAGAAGCTCATCAGGGTGATGACCCACGAAATCATGAACTCCATTGCCCCCATCACCTCCCTGACCCATACTCTGGGCCGGTATTTCCATTCCGAGGGCAAGCCGGTCACCCCCGGGCAGCTCACTGGCGAAGAAATCCGGAACACCATTGACGGGCTGGGCATCATTGAAGACCGGGGTAAGGGCCTTATCTCATTTGTGGACAGCTACCGCAAACTCACCCGGATCCCTCAGCCCGTGTTCGCTCCACTGGACATTGCCACATGGACGCAACGGCTTACCCTGCTCTACCAGGAAACGTGCACCCAAAAGGGCATTCGCTTTGTGGCCACTACGGCACCGGGGCTGAAAGAAGTCCAGACCGACGAGAAACTGCTCAGCCAGGTGATGGTCAACCTGATTGTCAATGCCCTGGAGGCAGTGTCAGGCCCCTGGCCCGCGGACAAGGAACCCCCGGAAATCACCCTGAACGTTTCCGGGAGCCCCCGGGGAAAAATCCTGATCAGCGTGTCCGACAACGGGAGCGGTATTGACGAGGAACTCATGGACAAGATTTTCGTACCCTTCTTTACCACCCGCGAGGGCGGCAGCGGCATCGGCCTGAGCCTCTCCCGCCAGATCATGCGCAAACTCAACGGAAAACTCTCCGCGCACTCCATCCCCGGCAAAGGCAGCCAGTTCATCGCAGAGCTTTAGCCAACCGACACCAACACAGGCTGCCTCATACCACTCTGATAGCGCCAGGACAATAGAATGTTCCCTGATTAAGGAAATCTTAAGGCAGGCATTAAAATTTTATTCCAATCATAGCATTATATCAAAAAAGAATATTACATTAGCAGCGTAATAGATCCATTAGTAACACGCATTACCATCAAGAATTATCATCTACTGAGCACCACCAACTGATTCACAAAAGTTAAACCTGTACAAAAGAAAAGTATCAATTTACTGTAAACCAGGAACATATAAAAAGGTATGAGCCAAACGGAAGTCGATAATAGGCTGCACCGAATCGCAAACATCCTACTACTCAATGCCAGCTTTAGTCATAATATTGGCTTGCTCAACGGGAAGATGGGTGTTGCGGTATTCTTCTTCCATTACGGCTACTATACGGGGAACGAAATCTACACAGAATTCGCCGGGGAGTTAATCGATGAGATCTACGAAGAAATCCATCAGAACACGCCCATCAACTACGCCGATGGTTTGGCAGGGTTTGGAACGGCCATTGAGTATCTGGTTCAGCAAGGCTTTATGGAAGCCGATACCGATGAAGTGTTGGCAGAACTTGACAAACAAATACACCACCACATTATCCATCATGCCCCTCAGAGTCTTGATATGTGTTATGGCATTTGTGGTCTCGGCAAGTATTTGACGGCAAGGTTAGCTCATACGGCAGGAACAAAAGAAACGGCATCGGACCTTCTAAACAAGCAGCATCTGGCTCTTATTGTAGAACGGATAGACTGCTCATACGATAATGCTCCTCTTTCCGACCTTCTCAGTATAATCCAGTTCCTCTCCGATGTCATCTTTTACGGGGCAAGTTCGGAGAAAGCCCGCAACTGCCTGGATCGTGCCATTGGAAAACTCGAAGGGAAGGCGCTCGAACTCGCACCAACCGATGAGGACCTGTCCCTATTTGATCCGCTCTGTGCAGCGGTTGTGTTGATTCAGGCTTCCGAAAATACGGGCATTCAGGATTATTCCGATTTAGCCGTTCGTTTTCTGAAACATTTTGAACCGGACTTTCGAATCCACACCAATAAGAGCGCGCTGCATTCATCCGTTGACGCTTTGAAATACAGCTTAGCCTATCATTATCTGGGAGATCGACTCGACAACGACATCTGCAAGGAACAGTGCACTAAGTGGCTTAGCAAAGCCCTTGAAGAAGAGAAAGAGTCTCTGGCCGGATTCCTTCTAGGGCATTCCACAGACTTTTCCATCGGAACCCTTCGCTGCTCTCCCGAGGGGCTCCTTACCGGGTATGCCGGGGGAGGACTTATACTTCTGACCCTGGCTGGAGGATGTTCCACCCATTGGATGCGCCTTGTTCCCATACACACACTGATGAACGACTTATGACTCCCGTAATCAATCTTTTCTTTGTCCCTTACAGCTTTTCAGGAGTCACCACTTATTGTCAGGCTCTGATGGATTATTTCTCCAGATGTGAAAAGGTAAAAATGCACATCGTCCGCACTTCCAGTGATAAACCTGAGTTTACGGTTGTTGATCGTGGTAGTGTTACTGAGATTTTTATCCCCAAGCCGTCTTCCGAGATAGATAATCAGGCCAAATACATCGACCAGTGCGTCCTGCTCCTCTATGCGGAATTTCATCACCTAAGCCGCATTGTATTTCATTTCAACATGAAGGAGTGCATTGATATGGCAAAAGCTGTTTCACGGCGATTCCGCTGTAAGATTGTTTATACACTGCATTTCCTGGAAAGCCATTATTCTGCCGTCAAATATCTGGGAATTCCCATGGATCAGATTGATAACAGAATTGACATAAGACAACAGCAGATGCTCGCACTTGCCAATCATATTATTTGTGTCACCTATTTCGCCTCCGAGATAATCAAAGATTGGTATGGAGTTAGCCTTTCAAAAATATCCGTTATCCACAATGGCATAGAAAGCATACCAGAACATCGTATCTTGTCCTGGAAAGAAAAAGAGGATATAAAAACCAGCCTCGGGGTCCAAACTCATGAGAGAATCATACTCTATGCCGGACGACTTAACAGGAACAAGGGAATTTATTGTTTGATTCGGGCGTTTAAGGAAGTGGTGATCCATTTTCCTAAGTCACGTCTGATCATTGCCGGAGGATGTTCGGATTACGATTATCATAAGTTGTGTAAAGGCATCTATGACAAGGTGACTTTTGCCGGGAATTTGGACAAGGAAACCCTGCAGAGTTTTTATAAAATTGCTGATGTTGGAGTGGTCCCTTCGCATTTCGAGCAATGTAGCTACGTTGCCATTGAAATGATGCAGTTCGGACTTCCGATAGTCGTCAGCGATTTGCCGGGCTTGAAAGAATTGTTTGAACACAGGCAAAACGCTCTGCTGTGTCCCCTTAGACGATCGGCAAACAATCTGCTGATGGTCGAGCCGGATATTTCCTCATTAGGGAAGCAGATAGTTGAACTTTTATCCAATTCATATCTTGCTTCCGGGTTGAGCATGCACGCCCAAAAGAAAGTTCGGGAAGAATTCTCCCTGATAAAGATGGGAGACTCAACATTGGGAGTCTATTTATCATCATACAATTTAGAGAAAAATATTGGAGGTAATACTATTTCATACAACACAACAACTCCGGGGTCCCATCACAATATCCCAAAAAAGTGACGACGGATGACAGAAAGACTGGATTTTGTGAAGTCCAAGGTGCCCCC